>NZ_OZ034788.1:0-323037 GCF_964028515.1 Wolbachia endosymbiont (group B) of Hofmannophila pseudospretella
AACGCTTGCTTTGCCACTTTTAATACCAATTACTTGAAAAATCTTGCGTTTTGCGTATGGACCTTCAGTAACAATAAATTCAGCGTTTAAATAGATGCTGCCGGTAGCATAGCTTTTAGTGAACCAATTTTCATAACCTCCAGGCTTTATTGCCATTTTTACCTTGACTATTGTACCTTTTGGTATTAAATTACCTTGTAATTTTGCAGTATTAAAATCAGTTAAAAAATCTGATAACATATTGTCCTCCTATAAATTAAGTGAAAAAAAGAATCAACTCCATTGGTCTACAAGTTTCCAACGACCATTTATCTTATCGACAAGCTTGCTTGCCACACGTTCACCATTTCGCAGCTCAAACACTATTTGACGGGTAGTGCTTTCTTCATCATGAGCAAACATCACCATGCCAGTGCTATAAAATCCACGTAAAGATCCAGCACCGCTTAGGCCTTGAAATGGATCTTCTTCCAGCATCTTTTTGGACAGTTTTTTTGTGTGGTGAGTGAGTATTATGCCCGAATCTGGATTGATAACATTTCTCAGTCTTTCAAGCGTTTTTTGCAAAAAGAATAGCATAGCGCTGTTGTCATTTTCATTACCATATTCACTTGAGTTGAAGATGTTGCGAAGAGGATCGACGGCGATAATATCAGGTTTGAAACGCTCTTTGACAACATTTTTAATTTCATCTATTTCTTCACTGGTAAAAGATAATTGCACTCTTGGCGTGATAATTAAGTTATTGGCAGCTATATTCAGAAGTTCCTCATCAAGCTGAAGTTGTTGCAACCGTTCTTTCATGTAGTCATATTCGATTTCAGTTTGCAGATAGAAAATTTTCATAGGTTTGCTTGGAGTCATACCCAAAAATGAAACTCCAGCAGCCACGTGGACAAGCCATGAAATTAGAAAATCACTCTTGCCAATCTTAGGTGGGCCACCCAGTACCAATAGACCTCTTTTAGTTAGAATCCTTGGTGCGATTATATCTTCTGGTATTGGCGATTGATCATCCAAGTATTCTTTTACACTGAAAAAGGGAATTTTTTGACCGATATTGAAAAAGCTTTGTTCCATAATAATTTCTCCAATTTTTAATTAAACAGCAAAGTTTTGGCTTTAATTTTCGCAAGTAATTTACCTAAATGCGGTTCTTCAACCATATCAAGGCAGCCACTTCGATCTTTAGCAGGGTATCCCCAAGTATTAATAGTCTGACAGACAAATGAACGTTTCTCTGTTCCATCATCTTTCTTGATTCCAACCATGCTGATTACCTCATCAACTATCCCTGGAATCTCACTAGCAGTTTTAGCTCCTTCACATTGAGGTAGCCAAGTTGGACGATTGCAGTCATCGAGATATTGACCTAATGTGCCAACTATTATGATGTCTTTATCTCTGATATGTTGAAACTGATTGAGCCAAGCCATCATCTCTTGAGCAAGCAACCCATAAGCAGCTCTTTTATCTTCTCTTCCTGATCTATCTGAAAAAGCTTCAGGTTGCATCCTCGCCCATAATAGACATAAACGTGAAGCAACGGTTATACTATCCACAAAGATGCATCGGTATTTAGAAAACTCAGAGAAAAAATCTTTGTACTTACCAGATACATGTTCATAGTGCTTTTGACTATATGCTTGATCAGATTTTAGTGCAGGGTTTGGCCCACCAATAAGACAAGCAATATCTCTGGCCTCATTCCAAGTGCGAATACTGATTGAATCTCCTTGCCAATCTTGAACAGCAAGAAGTCCTGCTTCAAAATCAAGACAAAGTGTTGGTTCATTTATGGTCTTTAAGAGACTAGTTTTACCTATACCATAAGGACCAAAGATTACTATCTTTACACCTGTGACCATTTTTGTCCTTTCTTTGCTGTTTATTATTTTCATATTTTCCCCCTATAGTTAGAAATCTCGTTTTAGGTATGTTTTTAGGTGGGAAAACTCTTTGCGTAATTTGTTAATTGTGTCGTAGAGAGTTGATTTTGGTATACCAGTCCTTCTGGAAATTTCACAAATGCTGTGATCTTCTGCCAATAGTTTACATATTTTTCTTAACTCTCGAGGTAACTTTGCAATTGCCTCATTTACATCAATCCGTACCGCGGAGCTATATTCAAGACTTTCATCACTCTCTTCGTGTAAAGTTTCATCAACAAAATTAATGGTACGTTTTTTACATAGTTCTTTTTCTTTTAAATTAAGAGCACGGCATTTAACGTACTGTTTTATAAAATGCCCTTCAAGTTCATTAAGGCCAGGTAAACAGTCAAGTAAAAGATCTTGCTCAACATCTTCAATGTCTTTACAAGCAAAAGCTTTTCCTCTCTTCAGAAGTTTAGCATAGTGTCGTATGTGTTTAACAACTTTTGGGTTAATGCCAACATAGGAATTTTTAGAATGCATATTTTGTCCCTCTAGTTAAGAAATGATTGAAATATTAATGATTTAATTGTGATAAACCCAAGTATTTGGATTTTCTACAGGAATTACGCTGCCATAGTGTGGTGACTTGTAGTGTGTGGGTAGCAATCTGTGATAGACTGTAACCTTTTTGTTCTTCTCTGGATCAAATATTTTTTGCCCAAATTCCATACCTTCAACGCAAAGTACTCCGTATTTGTTTCTTGCAGCGTTTTTGCCTTCCTTGTTGAATTTAACGTAGCCTTTGGTAGCAAGGACATCGAGACGATCACGTATAGAATGTGTACTGCCAAGACCTTCTTTATTTTCAAATGCCTGACAAAACTGATTAATTGTATAAGCATGACCCTTACGTCCTTCTGCACATATTAAGTCCAAGATGATGTCATATCTACGAGAACGTTCGGCATCTAGTTTTTCACCATAATCTTTATTCACTAGCCTATGTGACTCTGGATCAATCTCATACCAATGGTCATTAACTTTATCAACGCATTTTGGTGAAATGGAATGACCGTTACGTAACTCAAATATCAATTGACGATTGCTGTTTTTCTCATCCGGCCTAAACATGACCATCCCAGTAGTATAAAATCCCCTCAGACTACTTGCGCCACTAAAGCTTTGAAATGGATCTTCTTCCAATAACTTCTTTGGCATTTTTTTTGTATGATGCACTAAAATTACTCCAGCATCTGGATTGATTAGAGAACGCAGTTTTTCAACTCTCTCCTGGAGAAAGAAAATCATGGCATTATTATCATTTTCACTACCA
This sequence comes from Wolbachia endosymbiont (group B) of Hofmannophila pseudospretella, assembly GCF_964028515.1. Classification (NCBI taxonomy): domain Bacteria; kingdom Pseudomonadati; phylum Pseudomonadota; class Alphaproteobacteria; order Rickettsiales; family Anaplasmataceae; genus Wolbachia; species Wolbachia endosymbiont (group B) of Hofmannophila pseudospretella. The sequence continues at coordinate 3,211 of NZ_OZ034788.1, forward strand.
TGTTCATCAGCATCAAAAATGTTACGTAATGGATCAATGGCAATGACGTCAACTGTACTTGGATCAAAGATCTTTTCTGCTTCAGTGACAATGTCTTTAATGCCGTCTTCATTTAAAAGCAGCCTTGTTTGTGGTGTAATAGCTAAATTACAGGAAACTAATTTACGAACCTCTGGATCAAGTTTAAGTTGTTTCATGCGCTCACACATGTAGAAATAACCAACCTCTGTTTGAAGATAAAGAATTCGTAAAGGTTTAGTAGGTGACATGCTAAGAAATGATTTTCCTGCAGCCATATATGTAAGCCATGAGATGAGAAAATCGCTTTTACCAACCTTCGGAGCTCCACCAAATACTAAAAGACCACCTGGAGTTAAAACTCTTGGCTCAATAATATCACCTGGTCCAGAAGATTTCTCGTTTAAGTATTGATCTGCAAGAAAGAAGGTAACGTTTTTTCTACATGGTATGCGAACAGTTGTAGCTAAAAACTTTTCAACATCTATCCCTTCTTGAATACAATCAGCAGCATCCCAAGTTTTTGGTTTATCTTGAGGAATCTTAAGCGTGACAAGTGATGCAACACCAAGTTCTAAAAGTTTCTTTTCAGCGTTTTTGGCATATTTATTGCCTGCTTCATCATTGTCTGGCCAAATGATAATATGTTTACCTTTTAGTAAAGTCCAATCTGTTTTCTCAATAGGTGCATTTGCCCCAAACATCGTTGTTGTTGCCGTTATGCCTTTATTTATTAAACTTTCAGCACATTTTTCACCTTCAACGAAAACAATTTTGTCAGATTTAATTATACCTGGAATATTATATAAAGGTCTTGGGTTTGGTGCAGTACTACTTGAGTTTTTTACATCAAAACAGCTATATCGTTTTCTTCCTGCAGCATCATAATAACGATAAATTTTAGCTATTACTTGGTTGTTTTCATCGTGGTAATCCCAATGTATTTCTGATTGATTTAAGTATTCCAACTGATTTGGTTGAAATGTTGAACGGCCAAGCCATTTTTCTATATCTTCTATGGTATCAAGAAACTTCGTCTTGCCAGTAACATCCCGCCAGAGATCAAAGATGTCACCACCATCACTCGTAGCAAAATCAACCCATAATCCGGCTCTTTCTCCTCTTGTTTCTACTACTAAACTTTTCCCTTTATCTCCCCTAATATTACCAACATAGAACTTACCTCCGTGGAAAGTACCATTTGGTAATAAGTAGGATAAAGATGATTCTATTCTTGAGAGTAGTTCTGCTTTTACTTCTGCTGCTCTTTCAAATAAAGCTTGCTTGTCATGCATATTGTTTTCTCCTGTTAAAATAAGCTATGTTTGTTGACAAAATGTCTTTTTTTCTGTTACATAGCTCATGATGATGTTCTTAAAGGTTTGGTAATTTAAAATACAGTCATAAGTGGGTAGAGAGATGTCTCTGTACCTTTTACTATAGTAATACCGGATTTCTCACATGTTTTTCCGGAAGAGAGGAGAAATTTTTTTTCAAGCGTAAGTTGACACTGTCCATATTTACCCCAAATATTTACAATTCAGAAGACCAGGCTGCTAGGTCTTACTATAGTAAGTTCAACAAAATTACAAAAACTGGTCACTTTTTAGAAAATTTTGCACAACTCCGTTCTCTTATCTTTCATATGCCCCTGTAGTATATATATACGTTCAATTTCAAATTCGTCCGAAAAACTACAAAAATATATAGGCAACACTAAAAAAGTTCTCTTCTGTAGAGGTAAATGGTGATATTGAAAATTTAACTCTGCTCTCAACTTACACTCCTCAAAAAAATTACAAAATTTAATTTCATTTTAACTTTAAACAAAAAAGCCGCCTATAAGTTGCATCTGCATTATGTTGCAAAATATACTACACTTTGCTTATGAGAATAACCAAATAAGCCATCCTTTTTTCTCCTCCATAACAGATATATACTAGAAATGGTGCGACCTGAAAGTCTTCGGTCATATTGTTTAAAAGGAGAGGAATTCATTCAGAAAGAAACTGAAAGGATTCTAAAACTTATTAAACCAGATGTTTTGCCGTCTGAGTCTACGCATCAGTGCGAATCGGGCAACCGGTTGGTGCCAAGCGATGCGGACAATGAACCTCCTCTTGAAAAAGAAGATGCTCAATCGTGAGAGGGGCATAAACTGCAAGCATCATGTGGTTGGAGGGCTAGGCTAGTGGTATGGTGAACGTAAGTGAAGCTTTATAAGTACCGATACGATGAAAGAGCTAAAGATGCTGATAAGCTCTGACCAAAAGGTAATGTGGATAAGTTACATTTTTTCATTTCTAGATGTACGCAAATAATAACTCCACCGGTATAGAGAAGCCACCTAACCCACTATTGTATGACTGGAGAAACAGGGTAAGCCTGTATTTTCGCCTACATGGCAAGCAAACCGCAAGGAATGCTGATGGAAGTGCAGGTAAAGGAGAATGGAGAAAGCGAATGCCATTTTGTAACGAAATGGATAGAATTTGTAACATTAATTCGCGTGAAAACGAGCAGACTTCCGTTTGGTCCCTCGTGACAAGAAACTTTGTTAACCACTTAAGGTAGGAAAGCAGATGATTACAAGTAAACCTGTAAGTGCATCTACCAAAAGCTTTGAAGCATGGAAGCAGTTGCCATGGAAGAAATGCCAGAAAGTTATTGTGAGGCTACAAAGACGTATTGTTAAGGCTGTCCAAGAAGGAAGATGGGGTAAGGTAAAAACTTTACAACATCTTCTCACACGCTCTTTTAGCGGAAAAGCTTTGGCTGTTAAGAGAGTAACTGAAAACCAAGGAAAAAACACAGCGGGTGTAGATCGTCAACTATGGTCAACTTGCAATGCTAAATTTCAAGGAATAAAGCAGTTAAAGCAAAGAGGATATAAACCTTCTCCGCTAAAACGGATTTATATCAGTAAATCTAATGGCAAAAGAAGACCTCTTGGAATACCCACGATAAAAGATAGAGCCATGCAAGCATTATATCTGTTTGCTCTGGAACCGATAGCTGAAACGATCAGTGATCGTCACTCCTATGGCTTTAGACCTAAAAGATCCTGTGCAGATGCTACAGTAGCTTGTCATTTGTTACTGGCAAGTCGTAATCAACTACAATGGATACTTGAAGGTGATATCAAAGGATGCTTTGACAACATTAATCATGAATGGCTTATGAAGCATATTCCTATGGAGAAAAAAATTCTGCATAGTTGGTTAAAAGCTGGCTTCCTAGAATCAAAAACTCTGTATCCCACAACTGCAGGTACCCCGCAAGGTGGTATAATTTCTCCAATACTAGCCAATTTAGCCTTAAACGGACTTGAAAAGTTATTGGAAAGTCGATTTGGTAAACTCGGCAGTAGAAAAAGAAACAAAATCAGAAGTGGAGTGAATGTAATCAGATACGCAGACGACTTTATTATTTCAGGTTTCACACATGAAGTACTGGAAAAGGAAGTTAAGCCTTTAGTATCATCTTTTCTTCATGAGCGAGGTTTAATTCTGTCAGAAGAGAAGACAAAGATTACATCTATCACAACAGGGTTTGACTTTCTTGGTTGTAATGTACGTAGATATAATAAGAAGTTAATTATTAAACCTTCGAAAGAAAGTATTAAAAGACTTCTTAATAAAGCACGTACATTGATAAAAGCAAATATAGCGAACACTCAGGCTATAGTAATTAAGTCACTCAACTCTCTACTGAGAGGATGGGGAAATTACTATCACCATGTGTGTGCTAAAAAAGCGTTTAGAAAGATCGACAATGAAATTTGGCATAGTTTATGGAAATGGGCAAAGAAAAGACATCCTCGTAAAGGATTACGTTGGATAAAGAATCGTTACTTCAAAGTAATGGGTCAACGCCAATGGGTTTTTGCTGCACCCCTATGCAAGAACAAACCAAAAGAGATACGGTATTTAAGACTGCTTAAGCTGATTGATATACCTATCAGACGACATGTTAAAATCAGAGCGGATGCAAATCCCCTTGACTTAAAATGGAAAAAGTATTTTGATGAGAGAGTGAAACGAACAAGAATGTTAGCAAGCTCTTTCTCAAGAGAAGGTTCTCTACTGTTGGTGTCACCATTAAGAATGATGTTTCCTGAGGAATCATGAAGGACAAGCCGGTTCTAGAAAAGAAGAACTTAGATAAGGGGCTCAAGCGTAGTGTTGGGAAACCTGCATGCTGCGTTTCTAAGGGAGGGGGTAGTAGTAATACTGCTTCCTTACCTGACCAGTCCGAAATATGATTTGCTCTAAAATTTTTTTCATTACGATTTTTCTATTAAACTTTAATAGAGCTTAACGTGTTTACAATATACCCAGGTGAGAGATTTTCCATCTATAAGAAGTAGCCACAAAATGCTGCATTAGTAAAACTATTAATAATAATTGTTTGTGAATTAAGTGCTTTAGATTCGGGATTACATAGATTTTTGGCAGTTTAAGCCATTTTAGATTGGAAAATGAAATCTCATTAAGCTGAGAAGTGGGCTACTGTAGAGGAGTTTAACATAATTTAAGGTTACAAGTCAAGCAAACTACTATAATATCATAAAAGGCTGCTCCTTGGCTGATTTTGAGTGTTTCTTAGTTTAGAGGAAAAACCTATTATTATAAATAATAAAAATAAGGTATATAATAATACCCTATTTATATTTTTCATTCTTATTTATTCTTTAACCCTTGTAGATAGCTCTCTAAAAAAAGATCTGAGACAGGAAACGTTAAATTCTTTTTAAAAAATTTTCTTTACAAGGCATGAAAATCGTGTTAAACTTACATGTAAGTTTCTTTCGTGATAGTAAGACTACTGAAAATACCTTTTAGTTGAGTTTAGAGTTGTTTTATAAGCGATCTTTAATCAGGTGGCTACTGCTTTACTTAAAAATTGTAGCTAGCTTTAAAACGTAGGTTTTCTCCTTATAGTTATTAAATTTCTGTTTTGCTTATAATATAAATGTCCTAACAATTAAATTACAATATGTATTCCGTTCAAGATTTCAGCCAATTTGGGAGTATTCCAGAAAAAGAGGATATGATTTGTTTGATAGGGGTTCTTTGGATATAGGTGAAAGAATGTACCTAAAATTACAGAAATGGATCATTTTTTTCTATTGAGCTTTTTCTGCATCTAAAACCTATGTACCGCTTAATAGTTCAGAATGGAGACAAAGATCTAAATTTATTTATTTACGTCTCCAATTTTATCTAGTATAACGGAGACAAAGATTTATATTTTGTGTTTTATGTCTCCATTATTTATTGGTAGAAAAACTGAGTTAAAACAACTACTGGAGCTTACAGAAAAAAATACTGCATCTTTTGTAGTAGTCAAAGGAAGGCGTCGTATAGGAAAAAGTCGTTTAATTCAAGAGTTTGGTAAGTATTTTGAACAATATTACTCCTTTATAGGTTTGCCACCAGAAAAGCATACTACAATGTCCTACCAACTTAATGAATTTTCTAGACAAGTTGCTAGACAATTTAATACATCTTTTGCTAGGTATGATGACTGGAGCGATTTACTATGGGCAGTTGGTGAACGTCTACTATCAGGAAAAACATTATTGCTGTTTGATGAAATTTCTTGGATGGGCTCAAAAGATCCAACCTTTTTAGGCAAAATAAAAAATTTTTGGGATACGCAGCTAAAAAATAATAACAAGCTAATTTTCGTTGTTTGTGGATCAGCTTCATCATGGATCGAGAAAAATATACTTAGTAGTACTGGTTTCGTAGGGAGAATATCGTTAACTTTAACACTCGGAGAATTATCACTTTCTGATTGCAATGAATTTTGGCCAAAAAATATTTCAGCATATGAAAAGTTCAAGGTGCTTGCAGTAACTGGCGGAATTCCAAAGTATTTAGAAGAGGTAAATTTTAAGCATAGCGCTGAAGAAAATATTAAAAGGCTTTGTTTTAGAAAAGGTGGGTTTTTAGTTGAAGAATTTAATCAAATATTCTCAGATTTATTCATGCGAAAAACGGCTTTTTATAAGCAAATAGTCAGAGCTCTTTCTACTGGAGCTAAAGAACAAGAAGAAATTTGTGCTACTTTAAATATCGTAAGACATGGACGCATTTCTGAGTATCTACATGAGCTTGAGCTTGCTGGTTTTATTGCAAAAGATCATACTTGGAGTATAAAAACTGGTACTGATTCACGACTCAGGAGATACAGACTTCAAGATAATTATTTAAGGTTTTATCTAAAATATATCGAAAAAGATCTAGGGAAAATTAGTCGTGACACCTATTCTATAGGGTTCTTACCAGAGTGGTATACAATTATTGGGCTTCAATTTGAAAATTTGGTGCTGAACAATAGAAAGAGCATACATAATATCTTAGGGATTGATGGAATAATAAGCGAGAATCCATTTTTTCAGAAAAGAACACGTAATAGTGCAGGTTGTCAAATTGATTATATGATTCAAACGAAGTTTAACACTCTCTACATTTGCGAAATCAAATTTTCAAAAGATAAAATTGGTCATTCAATAATACAAGAGGTACAAAAGAAAATAGATGCACTAAATCGTCCAAAAGGCTTTTCATGTCGTCCAGTCCTTATCCACGTTAATGATGTAAGTGATGATGTTATAGATAGTGATTACTTTTCACACATAATTGATTTTGGAAAATTATTAAATTGTAAGTAATGGTTTTTCTGACTTAAAAATAGTGTCTTTTTAGTTTTTATGTTTATTCTTAACTTATAGAGGTTGCTTATGACTGATACTTTAACTTTAAAAGAGGGAGATATTGAAACTACTGCTTTTGATAATAGCAATTTTACTAGAGTATTACACGATGGAGAATGGTGGTACGTAATAACAGAAGTAATAGCTTTTCTGACAGGTAGTAAGAACCCATCTGACTATCTAAAAAAGATAAAAAGCAGAGATATAGGGCTCTCTGAAGGATGGGGACAATTTGTCACCCCCCTTGAAATTAAAACAAAAGGTGGTAAACAGAATGTTAATTGTACAAATGTTGAGGGGTTATTTCGTATTTTGCAGTCTATTCCTTCCAAAAGAGTTGAACAATTTAAACGCTGGCTTGCAAAAGTTGGATATGAAAGGCTATAAGAATATGAAAACCCTGAACTTGCACTCAAACGAATCTATGCCGATTATGCTGCAAAAGGGTACCCTCAGGAATGGATACAAAAGAGAATAGAGTCGATAGCTGTCAGAAATCAACTAACAAAAGAATGGGGTAACAGAAATATATCTGACCACAATAATAAGCATATTGAAGGTAGAGAATACGCAATATTGACAGACGTAATTTCTGAGGGAACGTTTGGAGTAAAAACAAAGCACCATAAGGAAATAAAAGGCTTGAGGAAACAACCACTAAGAGACCATATGACACCAATTGAATTAATTTTTAACATGCTAGGAGAACAGGCTACCATTGATGAAATAAAAGATAAAGATGCACAGGGCTATAATAAAAATTTAGAGGCGGCAAAGGAAGGAGGTAAGAACGCAGGCACAGCAAGAGAGGCATTCGAAAAAGCTAGAGGTGTGAAAGTCGTTTCTTCAGATAACTTTTTAAAGAGGATTAAAGATTAAAGTTCTCATACCAAAATCCATTACTGACCGAACAAATAAGAAACATTACAAACTCGTTTAATAGTAGTACTGGAAATATTGACAATAAAATTACACAAAACATCTTCAAGTAAACCTATGGTATCGTAGATACTATTGCGTAAAGTATTGTATTTGATATATTGCCACAACCTTTCAACAGGATTCAGTTCCGGTGAATAAGGAGGCAAGTATATGATGGTAATGTTTTCCTGAATTTTCAAACTTTTTGATCTATGCCAACTTGCACAATCCATTACAAGAAAGGCTTCTTTCGTGCCTAAATCTTTCGACATCTGCTCCAGAAATATATTCATACAATCAGTGTTTACATATGGAGCAAGTAGGCTAATTTTCTTACCACTTCTTGGATTTACCGCACTGTAGATATAGAAATTTTGTCTACCAATTTTCATTTTAACCTGTGTTCTGACCCCTTTTTTAAACCATCCGTGTCCGATTTTTGAATGAGTTCCAAATCGTGATTCATCAAAAAAATACCTCCTTTTCAGGGTGGGAATTGACTATTTTATTGAAGTATTTTTTAAACTCTTCTTGCTTGTTTTTATCTTGTTTATGGTGAATTGGCCTCGGTGTTATGTAAGAAAACTTCATCCTTTGTATCTCACGGTGCACTGTTGATTTGCTAATGTTTAGGCCAAATTCCTCTGAGATTTTTATTTGCACTTCCTTAATAGTAATATTTGGATTTCTTTCTACCCATATTTCAATTTGCTCACGTTGATTTTTGTTTAATTTGCTTTTTCTTCGCCGCTGAGACGGGGAAAATAATCTTTCTACTCTACCAAATTTTAGATGCTTTATCCATTCAGTCAAAGCAGTCCTTGAAATTTTACATATTCTTGCCACAGCGCTTATACTACTTTCTTTTCCTGCTATCACCGCTTGTAACTTTTTTGAAACATATGCGTTATTTCTGACCTTTTTTAACATTTCTTTCGCCAAATTTACAACTTTTTCGTCTAATAGTTTTGACCTTAATGCCATTTATACCTCTCTATTTTATCTACTTTAGTATCACTTCTTTCCCATTATTGTCTATCTGTTCTTTATATAGTGGGAATTGGTATCACCACAAGTTGTTCAATCTTTTTTGAAAAATTTTCTTTGCAACCAACAAAAAAACATGATAGACTAGCTTTAGGGTTTTTTGTAATAAATAAAAATTTGAGATAAAAAATAATTTAGAAATGCCTCATAATCGATTTTTAAGCTACCTTACATGAGCAACTTAGGTCTTGGTGGTATAATTGTACCCTGAAGTCGTAGAATCGTTTTAAAACCGCATTAGCAGACCAACGTTTATTTGAGTTTTATCAGCATAAAAAAAAGATGAGAGTAAGAGCCTTTTAAAAACGCACTAATTGTATTTTTCATTAAATGTAAATATCTTAATAATATTTTGTGGCAGCCTTTCTGGACTTCTTTCTTTTTGCTGTTTAAGTTATTGTACTTTATTTGTATTTTACTATTATTTTATATTATCTATTATTATTTATTACTATTATATATATATAATATATAAGGGTTTTAGGAACGCAGAATCCGCTATACTGGCTGACTTCAGACACATAATAACTAGGAACACTTTTAGGAATAGAGGGCAAAAGGTTAGGATTCAAGCGATCTTTAGCTTCCTAGTTTCTCATTACTTATTTAGTAACCAAGGAATCAGGAATATAATTCAACCATTTGATGTCTTATCCCTTTTTAATTGAAATCATAACTTATAATAGGGTTGTGGCTCCGAAGTTAGATTGAGTAGATGGTAGATTGAATAGAGAAAATAGGGCAACTCTAAAATATTTAAAGAGCCACCCATAAAGAAAGACTTATCCTAACATTAAATTTTGCCTATAGCTAAAATCTTCAGCTCCAAGAGTGAACTTTCCTATACCACAAGCAAATGGTCCAGTTGGAATGTCAAGCCACTTATCCTCTTTTGCACCTGTAGACATTCCTTTAACTAACTGCTTTGCTTGTAAAAGTTCCTGAACTATACGCTCTAGTCGATCTCTTCCCATACTGTGGAAAATCTCAGGTAGCCTATGCCGTTGTTTATATACTCCTGTGCTTCCTGTGTGAGTAAATGGGTGTCCTGCAACAGCAGATCGTGTAATTGCATCAGTAAGACATATTTTAAGGTCTTTTTCACTAGCATTTTTAACTGTTAGTTGTATTGTTATATCTTCTAGTAGCCCTGTTTCCTGATTTCTTAGGTAAGTTCTTACAGTGCGATCAGCTAAACCATTGGCCTTCACAACTGCCCCATGAAACAAAGCATTCTGTCTTGGTGTTTCTCCTACTGCCTTAAAGATTTCTAGCCTAGCTGTATTTTCTATTGGCCAAAAAGCGTATGAGCATCTAACACCATTAACAAGAGCAGAGGTACCTCTAATTGCATCGCGTGCTTGTTCAGCAGTTAATATTGGTTTTTCTCCTTTTGGCTTTCTCATGTGATGAGCAGTAATTATCGAAGCTCCAGTACTACATGCTAAATCAGATAATAAGCACATTAGATAATCCCCTACAGCAGGATCAGCATTTATATCTGCATGGATAAATGAAGCAAGTGGATCAAATACTATCAATTTCAGATCTTTAATTTCCTCGAGCTGTTTCATTACGGATTCGAATTCAGGAGAAACTTCGACGATTTTACCACGAACATTTCTGAGTATTGTAAGTGATCCTCTGACGTTTGGCAGTGGTACAATAAATAATTTATCTTTATGTTTCAACCTTTCACACTTAGGGTCGAGTCGTTCTAAGCGGCGGTGTATCTCACTTGCATCATCTTCTGCTGAAAAAATCACTACTGATCCATGTTCAGTAACAAGTGAACCAAAGCCACACATCTGATCCTTATCACTTGCAACCTTAAGCGCTAGGTCAAGAAGAAGCATACCTTTGCCTGTATCTCCCATTGCTGCTATTATTGAAGTAACACCTAAAGGAAATAGACCTTCAACAAGAAACTTTTGCTCTGGTACCGGACCTACAAAGCGCTCTGCACTCCAATCTAAAATGTTAAGTGGCTGTTTTGTGGATCTTTCTAAACTTTTCATATTTGAAGTATCAGTAGCTGGAGTATCAATAGTAAGCAACGGAGTTGAAGCTAAAAACTCTTTGACATCTATACCTTCCTCTACACAATCAGCAGCATCCCATTTCTCAGGCTTACCTCGAGGAATTTCAAGCACAGCAAGTGATGCAACTCCGATCTCTAAAAGCTTTTTTTCAGCATTTTTTGCGTATTTATTACCTGCTTCATCATTATCTGGCCAAATGATAATATGCTTACCTTTAAGTGGTGACCAGTCTGTTTTATCAATTGGTGCGTTTGCTCCAGACATTGCTGTTGTTGCTGTGATACCTTGTTCTATCAGCGCTTCTGCACATTTTTCCCCTTCAACCAGAACAACTTTATCAGACTTTAAAATACTTGGTATGTTATAGAGAGGTCTTACTTTTGGCGCACCATACCGAGATTGTTTAACATCAAAAGGCTTATATTGCTTTTTTCCTTTAGGAGGATCAGAACGATAAATTTTTACAATGACCTGACCATTTTCATCATAATAATTCCAACTGTGGGTAATAAATTTCTCGAAGTCTTCGTCAGCCTTTGCGCATTTCTTGTTATATCCAAGACATTCACTTATAGAGGCCATCACTTCACAAAAGTCTCTCTTTGTATCTTTTCCCTGTGCACCTGCCCAAATATCAAGAACATCACCTTTCTGCCCAGTTGCAAAATCCTGCCAGAGTCCGGCTTTTCCACCAGTTAATGCTACTCTGAGGCTTTGTCCTTTGTTACCATGCACATCACCTATTCGGAATTCATCTCCATGAAAAGTTCCCCTTGGGAATAAATAAGAAAGGCATGATCTTATGTTTAATAATAGTTGTCTTTTTATTTCTTCTACATCAAATTGCTCTAATGGTTCTACAGTATTATTAAAATCATAATATTCATCATTTAAAGTATTTTTTTGTTTGACATCAGTTAAAAAATCTTGTACCATAAGTTGAAACTCCTTTTAAGATTAAGCGTTTGAAAGGTTTTTGAGTAAGGCTGTTTTGATTGGGGTCTTACTCTTTCATTATGTAAGTAAAAACTACGGTGGGGGTTCTCTTGGCAAAGCTTGAAAAATATATTAACAAGTAAAGGAAGTCAGTTCAGGTGAAAAGTGAGGTTTTAGTATCTTCTTTCTTTTAAGGAAAAATACTCCATTATAATTCTACTACATTTTACCCACCATGTCAACCACTTAGTTTTTATTCTGTTGATATATTTAAAATAAATTAAAAAAACTAATGTTTTCTTTCTGCTATATAATTCATAATGGTGTCTTTGATAGAAAACCCTCTACTATATATATACCGGGTTTCTTATGACTTTTTCTGAAAAAATTAAAAACTTTTTTCTTTGGAGGAGTTTGGCCTACCTATTAATGATAATCTTTTCAAGCCATCTGTAAAAATGAAAAGTTTCTGAAAACGGCAATTACTTTTTGGTTCATGAATAGAATTATTAAAGATGCTTTTTATTCAAATTTTAAAGGGCATTACAGGTGCTAAAGGGTACAGTTTAAAGTGGAATCACTTTAAAACGTAATTACAGGCTTTTTGCCTACCAATGAGACATAAAGTACGAAATATAAATCTTTGTCTCTATTTTGAACTATTAGCGGTAGTTAGCTGGTTCTTTACATTAAATAACTCAGCTATATTATAGTGCATTTTTTATATTAACTAAATCTCTTAATTGATCGTTGTTAAATTCTGTAATCCAACTCTCGCCACTACTTATAGTTAGGTTTGCTAATTCCTTCTTGCTTTGAATCATCTCATCAATACGCTCTTCAAATGTACCTGTTGAAAGTAGCCTGTACACCATGACATTACGTTCTTGCCCGATACGATAGGCCCGATCTGTTGCTTGTGCTTCCACTGCTGGATTCCACCATAAATCGTAATGTATTACATGGTTTGCCGCTGTTAAATTAAGCCCTGTTCCACCAGCTTTTAAAGACACTATAAGAATGTTGGACTGGAATAAGTTTTGAAAGTCATTAATCATTGTATCACGTGCTTTTCTAGAAAGTCCTCCATGTAAAAATGGCACTTCTGATTCAAACCTTTCTTCAAGTAGCCTAGCTATAATCTCACCCATTTCAGTGTATTGAGTAAATATCAATGATTTTTCTGCAACTTCACCAATACTAATCAATATTTCCTCAAGCATCTGCATTTTACCGGATTGTTCAATACTCGCACGCTTTTTCTTGCCAAACTGTGATGGATGGTTACAAATTTGCTTTAAAGCATTGATAAGTTTAAAGATTAGTCCCTTACGTTCAATCCCTTCACTTTTTTCTATCTTCTCCATAGTTGTATCAACAACCTTTTGATAAAGCGCTGTTTGCTCTGAAGTGAGGGAACAATAACGATTGTTCTCAATTTTATCTGGTAAATCCTGAATAATGCTTTTATCACTCTTAAGCCTACGTAACATAAAAGGGCTAGTGATTTTCATAAACCTTTCTAGACAAGTTTTATCTCTTGCTTTTTCAATCGGTGTTGCAAAGCTGCTTTTAAACTGCTTAGGAGTACCAAGATAAGATTTGTTGATAAAGTCAAAAATGCTCCAATACTCAAGCAACCTATTCTCAACAGGCGTACCACTCATAGCTATCTTATGTTTTGCTGCAATAGTTTTAATTGCCTTGGTTTGTTCGGTATTAGGATTTTTTATATTTTGTGCTTCATCAATCACGAGCAAAAACCAGCGAATTTTATTAAGTTCTTTTTTATCACGACGTGCAAGACCATAGGATGTTAGAGCTACATCATAATCACTTGCCAATTCTCGATTTTGTCCGTGATAGACGAAAAGCTTTAATTCTGGTGCAAAACGTTCCATCTCTCGTTGCCAATTACTTAATATGCTTGTGGGAGCTACTACCAAGACTCTGTCCCGATCCAAAAACCCTGTATTTTTGCAACACAGAATAGCTGCTATAACCTGTAATGTTTTACCAAGACCCATATCATCAGCAATTATGCTACCAAACCCGTTTTCTATGTTCTGTACAAGCCAACTAAATCCACGTTCTTGATATGGGCGTAGTTGTGCTATTAGATTATTTGGTGTAGTAACAGGTGTGTAAGTATTAAGTTTATTAAATAAGCTTGTAAGCTGCTGGTCAAATGCTACTTTAGTTTCATTTACTTCTCCTGTTAGAGCAGCTTGCATAAGCTCTGCTTGACTTAAATAATCAGGCAATTTATCAATTTTTTTTAATAAAGCTTCTACCTCTTTGTCATCCAAAAGGACGTACTGATCGACTATTCGCACAAGCCCTCGGGAATCTTTTAGCAATTTTTTAAATTCTGTAACGCTTAGTTTTTTATCTCCTATTGCTACTTTCCAATCAAATTTCAATAAATTTTCCAGCGTTAAAAAGCTTTCGCGATCTTCTTTTATTTTATCTTTAGTAGACAAATTAAGACTTAATTGTGGTTTTAAGATTTTTTGTAAAGATTTCGGCAAAATAACTTTGATGCCTATTGCTCTTAGTACAGGCAAGATATGCGAAAATAATGGTGCAAAATTATCTAAATTAAATGATAATGTGCTATTATCGTCAATCGACTTTTCTAGTTCAGGTATATATTCAGACAAAAGTGCAAGATCAGATAAAATACTAAGCTTTACGTTTTGATTAGAGAGTGCTTTTTCCAGCTTGATGAATGACTTCTCATCATCCAGTGATAACTGTACCTCAAGTTCAAATTTTTCATGGTGATCTTTTATCATTAAATAGAGTTTGTAAGGTTTATCTGCTAAATAAAGACGTGAAAGCCAGAGATTAATTGCTTGCGGTATTTCCTTGTTGCTAAACTCAGTAAACTTGTATGATCTTCCAGTAAAGAATAATTCAAAGATGGATTTATCTCTATGCTTATCCAGTGATGCAGGAAAGTTATCTTCTATATACCCTAAAAGGATGAGAGAGATAGCAACATTTACTTGTTCCTCTGGTTCCATAACGATTTCTTGATATTTAATCAATAGAGGCGGACAAATAGATGATATCTTGCTATGAATTTCCTTAACTGACTCATTAAACAACGCCGGAATCCACCTAATTATTACTTCTCCTCTTTTGTTTTGTAATACTTGTGGTATTAGCGCTGACTTTTCCATTAGCATATGTGCAAACTGTGAAATCATATGCATGAAGCGAAGTTCAGGGTTAAGTTTGTGGAGTAACGAACTAGGAATATCATTTAAAAATCGTGCTACATCCCTCAATACATTTCCACTGAGCCTAAATAAATTAGTTGTACCATTGCTCACTTGAGTAAGGTAATGCTGATCATCAATGAATAGTTGAAATGTTTGCCAATTCTCAATATTTCCCCATCTTTTAATAAATAGCTCCTCTTCTGATAGTTCCTTCTTAGAAGCTGGATAGTACACTAATCTTCCTGCAGGATACTTTTGCCAATGCTTATAAGCTATCTGTAAGATATTATGAAAGTTTTTTTCAAAAAAAAGTGGATTATCTGTTAAAATACTACTGATACAATCAAAAAGGTTAGGAATAGTTGATAAATCAATATCATTTAAAATTGCTTGGTTATGTATTCTAATTTTAGAACATGCCTTAAATATATCATCTATCTTTAAAATGTTTTGAGCATTTTCTAATTTTCCATTCCCAAAATCATCGATAAGTGCTGACAAATTACAATTATGAATATTAAAAATCATGAAGGGGTTTTTATCAATTTCTGCAGCAATAAGATAAATTACAGCAGCAATGTGTTTACAAGGCATAGCCCAATCAGGACAACTACAACTTGCATTCATCTCCTGCCAATTTGAAGGAAATAATTTAATCCCAAGATCATTAAGCTTATCAAACAAGCTGGCTGATAATTGTCTATTTATCAATTTAGCTAATATAGCTGGTGAAGTTTCAATAATTTGACGAATGGTCTGTTGTTCTGATGAGCTTAATTCATTGAGTATAATTTTGACTTTATATGGTTGAGGTTTTGAACCACGATATGGGTAAGATCCTGAGCTATGAACTTTAGCTGTAACTATGTGACCATTAATTTTAATACCAAAAGCTCGACCAGTATTAGCACAAGTTCTGCCACGTGGAAGACGGTTATCATAATCTATTCCGTCAAAAGACTGGAGCCACTTCTTACCCCACCATGTTCTTCCATAAATAGTCATCTTGTAAAACTATATATTTTAACCTAGATAAGCTAGATGCTGATTCTATGGACGATTTTCTCTGAATATGCAAAACTCATCTTGAACTACTACAAAATGTTAATTATAACAACAGAGAGGGCAAAAGCAATAAACACTTATATCAAAGGAAAAATTGATTAAGGGAAAAGTGAAACTTTTTAAAGGTTGTTTAATACCTTTACACCTGTGATTGTAGCACTAATGTTGTGCGATAAATGTACAGTGAAAATGTCATCAGAAGTTACCCAATTATTGAGTAGTTTTTTTTACGGCGTCAAGACTCTTGCCAGCATAGAAAATATCAGTTCCTATATAAATATCCTTATGGGCTAAAAGAAACTTCTATTGGTTGATAGAAAACAGAAAAAAACTATTTAAAAAGTATACTCAACAATATAACAAGGAAGCATAAGTTAGGAAAAGTAGTAGGCCGTTGATAAGGATTTGCCTATTTTCTCGATCAACTAGCTTTTGTATAAGTACTGATGGGTCAATATAAATGAGTAGTTCTGGGAAGCTTACTTTATCGGCTAATCTATATTAGCGTCATAGAGGATTTATATATTTCAAGCATGTTAATTATTTTTTCTGGATCATTTAGGAAACTATAGTAGACTTTACAACTCATTAATTATCACTTAACTTACCTCCTAGTAAGTTCTTGAGTTATGTATGGATAACACGTTGATAATATTAGCAGCAGGAAAAAGCAGTAGAATGAATTCACAGTACTCAAAAACACTACACCTAGTAGGAAATTTTACTCTTTTAGAGCATATAATTCACAATGCAAAACCGCTGAGTTTAAAAAGTCTATCAATTGTCATTAACAAGCCTTTTCTAAAGGAGTTAGAAAGATTTAGTACCTTAAAAGATATAATTGATAAATATAATATAAAATTGATAATTCAAGAAAATATTACAGGTACTGGCACTGCAGTTAAAATTGCCCTAGAAAGCCTGGAGCGGTTATCTGACCAAGACATAGTTTTAATACAGTACGGAGACACCCCGTTTATATCTAGTGATACAGTTATGAGAATGACTGATTGTTTAAAGTGTAATAATAAAAATTTAGTTCTTCTTGGATTTAATAGTCAAGATAAGCAATATGGAAGATTAGTAATTGATGATAATGACAATGTTCAAAAAGTCTTGAAAAGTGAAGATGAAATTCTTCTTGCAAACTCTGGAATAATGGTTTCATACGCTAAAGATCTTTATACCCTAATAAAAGAAGTAAAATTTAATGATTCGACCAACGAATGTTGTCTTAATGATATAATACCCATTGCAGCAAGCAATAACTTACGTGCAGGTTATGTAGTCGCTGACGAAAAGGAAGCAATGGGGGTAAATAACAAAGAGGATTTGGTCAAAGCAGAACGTTATTTTCAGGCAAATAGAAGAAGACAACCAACCCTTCTTTCATAACTATATTTTTTTATTCATTGATCCTTAATTTAAGTTGACATTTGTTTTATACTAGTTTTATAATGCTTTTTAAGTCTTACTTGTAAGATGATAGGTGTGAAAGATTTTCCTGGTTGTAGTGAGAGGGACACATGGGAATATTAATAACAGGTGCTGCAGGTTTGATAGGATCGGCTTTAGTAGAAAAGTTAGAAAAGCAGGGTTATGAAGTAATAAGCTGCGATATTAGGTTTCGCGACAACCCACTCAGTTTTTTTTCAGAAGATATAATGCCGCTACTCGCTAAGTGTACGGGGGTTATTCATCTGGCTGCAATTTCTAGAGTTATACATGGTGAGCTTTATCCTGAATTGTGCCAAAAAGTTAATGTCGATGGTACAATCCAATTCTTAGAATTCTGCAAGTCGCTTCCGAATAAACCATGGTTTATATATGCAAGCAGTAGAGAAGTATATGGAGAACAAAAGGAACTACCAGTTGCAGAGTCTGCTAGTATCAACCCAATAAATAATTACGCCAAAGGTAAAGCATTTATTGAAGAACAAGTAATAAATTTAAAAGGTTCTAACTTTAATGTAGCAATATTACGCTTCTCAAATGTATATGGTGGTTTACTAGATCATAGTAGTAGAGTAATTCCTGCACTCTGTATCAATGCATTGAAAGGCGATCCAATTAGGATAGAAGGTAAAGAATGTGTTTTTGATTTTACCTATTTGGATGATGTTATAGAGGGTATATACTTAACTGTTAAATATTTACAAAACGAGAAATCTTCTCTTCCTGCTATTCATCTTACTACTAATAGCCCATGTACTTTAGAAAACTTAGCAAAAACAATATTAAAAGTCACGGAAAGTGATTCTAGAATTGATTTTTATCCTCCAAGAAATTTTGACGTAACTAAGTTCCATGGTGATTTTACTAGAGCTAAAGAGCTACTTGGTTGGTCTCCAAAGCATTCATTAAAAGTAGGATTAGGTAAATTTATAAAAAGTCTACAAAACAATACACAAGAATATCCTAACAATATAGATATGGTAATATATGAAAATATTAAAAGTTATTCATGGTTACCCTCCTTATTATAGCGCTGGTTCGGAGGTTTACAGCCAAACTCTTGCCCATGAACTAGCCAATAATAATGAGGTACAAATATTTACTAGGCATGAAAACA
This sequence comes from Wolbachia endosymbiont (group B) of Hofmannophila pseudospretella, assembly GCF_964028515.1. Lineage (NCBI taxonomy): Bacteria > Pseudomonadati > Pseudomonadota > Alphaproteobacteria > Rickettsiales > Anaplasmataceae > Wolbachia > Wolbachia endosymbiont (group B) of Hofmannophila pseudospretella. Next base: position 21,766 of record NZ_OZ034788.1, read on the forward strand.
GCTTCTTACCTGATTTCCATTATACTATAGCTCTGGACTGTAGTGATTCCCGGATCTTACTGAATTTAATTAATATACCTACAACTAAATATCGTTACAAATTTATCAATGAAGAAGTAAATATAAAATTTAAAAGAATAATAGATAACTTTCAACCAGATCTTATACATTTTGGTCATCTTAATCATCTATCAATTACTTTACCAGAAGTTGCTTTTAAAGAAAATATACCTACAATTTTTACGCTACATGATTTTTGGTTAATGTGTCCAAGAGGAAGATTTATTCAACGTAATTCTGAAGATTTGTTACGGCTTTGTGATGGACAGAAGGATCAAAAATGTGCAACCCAATGTTACAAGGGGCATTTTACAGGAGATGAAGAATTCTTGAATTCAGACTTAAATTATTGGGAACAATGGGTTGCAACTAGAATGAAGCAAACAAAGAAAGTAGTGGACTATATAGATTACTTCATTGCTCCGTCAAAATTCTTAATGGATAAATTTACTCAAGACTTTAATGTTCCGATAAACAAAATTTCTTATCTTGATTATGGTTTTGATCTAAATCGTCTTAAGAATAGAAATAGGGTGCAAGAAAAAGGGTTTATTTTCGGTTATATAGGTACTCATACTCCCGAGAAAGGTGTTGACCTATTATTGAAGGCTTTTTCTCGCTTATCATCTAAAGCAAAACTTAGAATTTGGGGAGCGGCAAGGGAAGAAACTAAAACTTTAAAAGCGATTGCCGATCAGTTTCCACATGCTGTTAAAGAAAGGATAGAATGGATGGGAAGTTATAACAATAAAAATATAGTTACTGATGTATTTAATAAAGTTGATGCGATAGTTGTTCCTTCAATTTGGGGTGAAAATTCACCATTAGTAATACATGAAGCACAGCAACTGAGTGTACCAGTAATAACGGCTGATTATGGTGGCATGGCAGAATATGTAAGAGATGGAATAAACGGACTATTATTTAAGCATAGAGATACAAATAGTTTGTCAGAAAAAATGCAAGTCCTATCTACAGACCAGGAATTATACAGTGAACTGACCCAAAGAGGCTATCTTTATACTAAAAATGGTAATGTACCTTCTATAAGTGAGCATACTGAGAAACTTAACAAAATTTACCGTAATGTTATTGAAAATAAAGGCAAATCAGTGGCTACAAAACCTGGTCCTTGGAGAATTACTTTTGATACTAATCCAGATTACTGCAACTTTGCTTGTGTAATGTGTGAATGCTTTTCACCATATAGTAAAGTTAAAGAGGAGAAGAAAGCTAAAGGGATAAAACCCAAGATAATGTCAATAGAAACTATCAGGAAGGTAATTAAGGAAGCAGATGGAACACCTTTAAGGGAAATCATTCCTTCTACTATGGGTGAGCCTTTAATGTATAAAAGCTTTGATGAAATAATCAATTTGTGCCATGAGTTCGGCCTGAAGCTTAACCTCACGACCAATGGTTCTTTTCCTATTAAAGGAGCTAGAAAATGGGCTGAACTATTGGTACCAATTTTATCTGATGTTAAGATTTCCTGGAATGGGGCAACTAAAGAAACTCATGAAAGAATCATGAAAGGTTCAAAATGGGAAGTAGTGACAGAAAATTTAAAAACTTTCCTTGAAGTTAGAGATAAATACTTTAGCGATACAGGTGAAAGGTGTACCGTTACTTTACAATTAACATTTTTAGAAAGTAATTTACATGAACTTTACGACATAGTTGAGATGGCTATAAAAAATGGCATAGATAGAGTTAAAGGACATCATCTTTGGGCACATTTTAAGGAAATTAAGGATCTATCTATGAGGAGAGATGAATTAGCAATTAGTAGATGGAATACGGAGGTGGGAAGGTTATATGAACTTAGGGATAATATGCTATTGCCAAATGGTAAAAAGATAAAATTAGAAAATTTTACGATCCTTTCTCAAGAGGGTATCAAGGATTTGGCTCCAGGTGGTCAGTGCCCATTTTTAGGTAAAGAAGCATGGATAAACAATGAAGGCAAGTTTAGTCCCTGCTGTGCTCCAGATGAACTACGCAAAACATTAGGAGATTTTGGCAATGTTAATGAAGTTAAACTGGAGGAAATATGGCAAAGTAGCGAGTACCTAAACTTACAAAAGAATTATTTAAACTATGAATTATGCAAAACATGCAACATGAGAAAACCATTAGTCAATTAATGAAAGATAGTAAGTACCTTAAATCTATTAGGGTTTCCCCCTGTGAAAGGTTTCACCAATTGTCAGAAAATCCTTTGTACAAAAATAGATTTATTAGAGTTGATAAATTTCACGAGCCTGGCCTTGCACCAGTTTATGATGAGACAGGCGCTTATCACATCGATGCAATGGGAGAAGCAATTTATCGCGACAGATTTTTAAAAACTTTTGGATTTTACTGCAATAGAGCAGCCGTAGAAGATGACACAGGGTATTACCATATTGATCCATCTGGATGTAGAGTATACAAACATTCGTATCAATGGATTGGAAATTACCAAGAAGATATTTGTGTGATTAGAAAGCATGATAAGTTTTTTCATATTGATTTGAACGGCAATAGAGTTTATGAGCAAGAATACAATTATGTTGGGGATTTTAAGGATGGTATCGCTGTAGTCCATAAAGATGGTAAAGCTACACATATTAATAATCATGGAAAGTTAGTACATAATAAATGGTATAAAAAGCTTAATGTTTTTCATAAAGGATTTGCTATTGCAGAAGATAAGCATGGCTGGTTTCATATAGATATTAATGGCAATCCTGTTTACCGGCAAAGATTTAAAATGGTAGAAGCATTCTATAATGGCATGGCAAAAGTTGAAACTTTTGAAGGTGTATTAGGACAGATCGATATTACCGGAAACGTAAAGTTTAGTATTTTTGATTTAGATAAAGAATCTCAAGTGCATAAGATTTCTGCAGAACTTTCAGCCTTTTGGAAAACTTACCTCGCAAATGTTGCTATTGAACTTGATTTGTTAAATATCTTACCTGCAACTATGCCAGTTTTATCTCAAAAGTTAAATATTATCGTTCCAAATCTAGAAAGGCTGTTAAGGGCGTTGTGGGAAATAGGGTTTATTGATTACGATAAGAACAAGGACTTATGGCAACTATCATCAAAAGGTAAGTGTTTTAAGGAAATACCATTTTTGCCTAAAGCAGCAGCAATGTGGGCAAGGGTTGCCGCTGAAAAGAATTGGTTAAAAATTGCCGATATATTAAGGCAGGAGTCAATATCTTCATTTGAATCTTTTAAGGAGAAAGAAACATCAGAAGACAGGAAAATAGCGTTTTACCAAGCATTGCTAGGATATTCCAGGTTTGACACTAAAGAGTTTAATTCTAGGGTTAATATAGATGGTGCTAAAAATATATTGCTATTTGGCGTACACTCTTTATTTCTTGCTTATTCTGATATACACAATAAAGGTTCTATAGGCTTATATTATTACAACGAACATAAAGTGCCTAGGCAGGCAGTAGAAGATTTAAAAATTAAACTCATAACTCAAGAAGAATTATCAGCTACAAATTATGAATTAGGTGTCTTTTGCCGCTTTCTGCAGCATTATGATGATAATAAGGTATTGTCTTATTTAAAATTGGTAAAAAATAAAGGAATACCACGCGTTTTAGTGATAGAAACTATCCTAGATTACTACTCCCCAGTGGGAGGTTCTGTAGATATTAATGTAATGGTTGAAACAGGGGGTAAACTAAGGACATTGAGCGATTGGAAAAGAATACTAAAACAAGTAAAAGGGCTTAAAATTTTTAGTATTGTACCTTTAACAGATTATTTATCAGTTATTGACATTAGGTGTTAATATATGAAAGCATTGCAAAAAAATGGTTTTTTTATTATCAAAAATCTAGTTCCTTTAGAGTTAATAACTCAGTCTTTAAATGATATAATAAGCAAGATATCAAAGTTATCTCAAGAATTAGGTGTTTCAACTTCTGACTATTTAAACTGCACTGGAAGATGGGGTACATCATCTCAGGTAACTAGAATTGTATCTCAAGTATTAGATAAAATTATTAAAAATTATCTTGAAAAGTCACTTCAATGCCAGATACTGCAGAAAAAATCAAATGTTATATGTAAAACTGCTGATTTAATAGATGCAGTTCCCTTCCATCAGGACATCTCTTATAGCTTTAATGACCCTTATCATTTTTCTGTTTGGCTAGCTTTGAATAATGTCAATAAAACTTCAGGTGCACTACAAGTTATAGAAGATAGTCACAACTGGAAAATACAGCCTCTAGTTGATTTTTGGCATCCATACTTTTTGGATCAATACTCGGATAACCGGGAAAATTATAAAATTAAGTCACTACCTATTTCAGCAGGAGATGCGATAGTTTTTGATTCACGGTTATGGCATGGTAGTGATAAGAATATAGATGCTAAAGATAGGTTTGCTTATGTTACGAGATGGGTTGTAAAAGATAAAAGTCTTCCTTGTGTGCCAAAACCTCAGCCTTCAGTTTTTGGTATATTAAACTGTGGTGCATTAACAGAATTTATACTGAGAGAATACTTATCATTATTTCGTCGCCAGGAAAGTATAAAAACAAAAAATATGGAAGAACTTATTAAGAGCTGGTTAGCCTTTATTACAGACACAACTACAAATATTTCTGAGGTCAACACTGCTGAAGCTAAGCGAGATTTATATAAGCTACTTATTCTGAATCAAGCGCCAGCACTACATGATGCTGGAGACATTTCAGGAAAAATATACAAAAATTTATGGTTTTCACTGCTTGTATTTCTCAATAAAAAAGTCAATGTGGTGGAGCTAGCATTATAAATGAACAAAAGTAGAGTTGGTAGTTTCAAGTATATATTGGTGTTCATTTTGAATATCTTATCCAAGTTTAAGCTTAATGTGCTTGTAATGTTCCTGGTTGCCCTAGTAGTGGCTGTTGATTTATCTTTTAGAAAGTATTTAGTAAAAAATATCTTAGATACAGCTGTAAAATATCAAGAAGGTAATGTAATTGAAAATCTTTTATTACCTGTAAGCGCTTATGTTTGTATGGCATTACTTATTACTACTGCTTTTAGATTCTATGGCTATTTTGTTGACATTCGAATGTTTACCTCAATGCGTCAAAAAATAGCTGATATGTCTTTTTACAGGCTGCTTCAGCAAGACCATTCCTATTATCAAAACAACCTATCCGGAAGTTTAGTATATAAGGTCAGTAACTTAATGGATAGTGTGATAGAGCTAATAAGACTGCTTATAGACTGTTTCTTTAGTTATAGTATAGCATTAATCTTGGCTATTTATACTTTATCACTAGTAAATATAAAGTTTGCAATAGCTACATTCATTTGGGTGAACATTTTTATTTTGATTTCGGTTTTCAGTTTTCGGGTGCTTACCGGATTAGCCGATGATCATTCTAAACAAAGTTCACAAGTAATAGCGGGTATAGCCGACAGTATTTTAAATGTTATATCAGTAAGGTTATTTTCTCGGCAAGCGCATGAGAGGCATAAATTTTTTCAAGTATGCAAGAAAAAAACTATTGCAGAAAGAAAATTACAATGGGCATACTTTTGGCTTTGGTTTATATATGGCTATTCATTTGATATACTCCAAGCAGTAAACTTGTATTTTTTAATTCATGATTATCAATTGAACAAGATTGCAATAGGAGATATTGCTCTTGTACTTGGAATTAATATATCGATTATAGAGTTTCTTAACCATCTAACTAGGAATCTTACCCAATTTTCTACTCATTTCGGCAAAGTTTCAGATGCATTGCCAATCTTGACTACCGTACCAGAAATTCAAGATAAGGAAAATGCTAAAAAATTAAATTTATTAAGTGGAAGAATAACGTTTAATAATGTTTCTTTTTCTTATGAGGGTCAGAAGTCATTATTTCAAGATTTTTCAGTTACCATTAATCCTTGCGAAAAGGTAGGTCTAGTTGGTTATTCTGGAGGTGGTAAATCTACTTTTATAAACTTAATCATAAGGCTATTTGATGTTAAAAAAGGTAATATACAGATTGATAATCAAGTAGTATCGGAAGTTACACAGAGTTCTTTGAGGCAACAAATATCTGTAATACCTCAAGAACCATTGTTGTTTCATGATACTATTTTAGCAAATATTATATATGGTAAACTTCAATCTACTATCGAAGAAATAATAAGAGCTGCAAAGCTGGCTGGTATTCACGATTTCATTATGACTCTACCCGATCAATATGAAACTGTAGTCGGAGAAAAAGGCATAAAGCTATCTGGAGGGGAAAGACAAAGAATAATCATAGCGAGAGCATTTCTAAAAAACGCTCCGATATTATTTTTCGATGAGCCAACTAGTCAGTTAGATTCTATAACAGAGAAAACAATTCAAATGAGTTTATTTAAGTTGATGGAAAATAAAACCACCATTACTATAGCACACCGTATTTCTACACTTTTACATATGGACCGAATTCTAGTATTTAACAAAGGAAAAATTGTCCAAGATGGTAAACACGCTGAATTAGTTTCTAAGCAAGGTCTTTACAAGGAACTTTGGAATGCTCAAATTGGTTGTTTGAATGGCAAAAAATAAGATGGAAAAAATTATTGATCTGAGAAGTGACACTACAACTCTGCAGAGCTCCAACGTTATACATGCAATAAGTAATGCAACTGTTGGAGATTTTGCTTATGGTGAAGACAAAAGCTGTAATGACTTATCAGAATATTGCAAACAATTATTCAAAGTAGAAGAAGCATTATTTGCAACCAGCGGTATGCTTGCAAATAGATTAGCCATTGCCAGTCAAACAAGTCCTGGTGATGAACTAATAACTCATTATAATTATCACGTTAATTTTTTCGATAGCGCAGGCAATGCAAAAGTAAATAATATCGTATTTAATTGTATTAGAAATAATAGCGGAATCTTAGATGTTGCTGAAGTAGAATATGCTATTAATTCTAAGCCAAGGTACAAAATTTTTGCTCAGGTGAGTCTTGTTTCTATAGAAAATAGTATAAACGGGTTTAATGGTAAAATTTATCCTTTTGAAAAACAAGTCGAGTTATATCACTTTTTAAAAGCTCACAATGTAAATCTTCATTTAGACGGTGCAAGAATATTTAATGCTCATGTCGAAACAAATATTGCTTTAGCAGATTATGCTAAATATGTGGATACAATGAGCTTTTCTTTTACCAAAGGACTTGGAGCTCCTTTTGGTTCAATGCTTATGGGTAAAAGAGAGATAATTGAAAGGGCTAAAAAGCTACAGGTTTGGCTAGGTAGTGGTTATCATCAGATAGGGTATTGTGCTAATGCAGCAAAGTATGTACTACAGAACAATATTTCTAGGCTTAAAGAAGACAATAAACTCGCCAAACTGTTTGCAGACAAGATTAAGGAAATTCCACACATAAAACTGGTACTACCTTATCCAGAAACTAATATAGTAAGCTTTAGTATAAAAGCACTAAATGTAACTAATGAGGTTTTCTTGAGTAAGTGCCAAGCTTATGGTTTATTGCTTTTTCCTTGGCTCGAGTCTCATATAAGAGCAGTTACCCATCTTGGCACAAAGGAAACAGACATCATGAAAGCTGCTGAAATTATAAAGGAGGTTGTGTTAAATTTAATATGAGAGTAAAAATAGATTTCTTTAGCGATTCAAACACTGACCCTTCAGCTAAAATGAGGGAAGCGATGGCTAAAGCAAAAGTTGGAAACGAAGCTGCATGTGAAGATCCAACTGTGAACGAATTAGTGGCAACCGCATGTAAAATATTAGGTAAACCTGCAGGAATCTTTTTGATTTCAGGAACGATGTCCAATGTAATTGCTTATAAAGTACACATTCAAAGACCTGGTGATTACTTGCTGCTTGATGAAACTTCACATCCACTCATAGTACAATCTGGCTTGATCGCAGCCCAGGTACATGCTACTCCTTTGCCCATCAAAGGTACAAGAGGAATATTTACTGGAGAACAAATTGTTGAGTTTATTACTCGTCCTAGTTTAAGAAATATTCCGAGAGTTGGGCTTGTTTCTATCGAACAAACGACAAATTTTGGTGGTGGAGCTGTGTGGCCTTTAGAATATATTCAAGAGATCTCAAGTCTCTGCAAAGAGAATGACGTATTCACTCATTTAGATGGAGCAAGACTGTTCAACGCTTGTGCTCATACTAAAATATCTCCAAAGGAGTATGCAAGTTATTTTGATTCGGTATTCATTGATTTTAGTAAAGGATTAGGTGCTCCAATGGGTGCAATATTGCTTGGAAGTGAAGATTTTATTGAAAAAGCTTGGTACTATAAGTTTCAAATTGGCGGAGGTATGCACCAAGCTGGCATTATTTCAGCTGCATGTTTATATGCTCTACGTAATAATGTAAATTCTTTAGAAGAAGATCATAAAAAAATGCAGCACCTTATAGAAGGCCTAGACTCCATAGATCAAGTTATAATTGATATCGACCTGTATAAAACTAATATAGCGTATTTTTCATTACGTACTAATTGTATATCTACTCAAGAATTAATAAACGTACTAATGACAAATTATGGAATTAGAATGGCTAACATCAAAGGTAAAATCAGAGCTATAACACATAGAGATATAAGCTATGAAGATATTAATACTACTGTATCTGCTATAAGAAAGATACTAAGTAATTTTCTGCACTAATTGTTTGCAAACTTCTTGTCAAACAATATTATACCAATATAGTATTATGCTAGCATCTGCATAGAGCTATTTGGGAATAGGTGTGAACTTTGTCTTCTTTCAATATTTACTATTCTTCTGTGGATATATGCTGCTTTATTTATCAAGACAAAGTATACCAATTGCTCTACCACTGTTAATAGATACTGACCATGTAAAATTAAGCTATTTTTTTGCCTGCTTTTCTTTTTTTTATGGAGTATCAAAATTTGTTAATGGAATAATCATGGACTCCAAAAATAATCCATTATTTATGTTTGGGCTATGCAATATTGCAACTGGATTATTAACCATTGGTATAACTTTATCATATAATAATCTAACTTTATTACTGTTAACATTAATATTATTAGCTTGGACACAAGGGTTAGGTTGGCCAGCTATTACCAAGTTTATGGTTACAAACTCTAGCATCTTTTCAATTGCATCATCATGGGGAGTTATGAGCGCATCTCAGCAACTTGGTTCTTGTATTACTTTAATTGTATTACCAAGTATAATTAAAATATATAATGCAAAAAGTGCATTTTTGTACTCTGGTTTCTTATGCTTACTTTTTGGAATTTATATAATATTAAAGGCATATTACAAAGAAAGTGCCAACTTTACTACCTATTATAAGGTGCAGAAATCTCAAATAGGTATCAAGGTAACAAGTTCCATATGGTTTCTATGTTGTGCTACTTTTTGTGCTTATATTATAAAAATGGGAATCTTCTTTTGGTTTCCTATAATTTTAAAGAATAAATTACAAATTTCTCTTGTACAATCCTCACTAATAACAGGCGTATATGATTTAGGTGGAATCCTTGGAACTTTAATAACAGGAAGAATTAGTGATATGTACTTCTTTCAAAATAGAAGCTTGCTGGCATCACTTTATATGTTGGGTATAGCACTCACTTTTATTGCAATGAACTTTGGTCAAAACATAATTCTTATGAACCTTGGTGCAATCTTATCAGGATTCTTTATATTTGGAGTGCAAGTACTGACAGGTGTTATAGCTGTAGAAATTGCTCCACAAAATAATGTATGTGCAATTGTAAGCTTAACAGGATTATTTGGGTATATTGCAAGTTCAATATTTTCATGCGTGCTCTTAGGAGTACTTGTTAAGCACTGTGGTAACAGTATTATGTTTTCATTTTTTTCCATTTGCTCTGTTGTTGCACTCGTTTGCTTTTCCATACTATCAAGCAAAGATCTAAAAAAACTAAGTAAAGCGGTGTAAAAAAAATTTCTCAACAGTTAAACTTTGTAGATAGATTTTTTACCCAAGGAATAAACATGGTAACCATATCTTAGTAATAGCTCGCTATCTAATAAATTACGGAAATCAAAAACATTAGGTGCAGCCATAATACTCTTTAAACTTGCAAAATCTTGATTTTTAAATTCTTTCCACTCCGTTAACAATAACAAGGCTTCCGCGTCCCTTGCAGCCCCTATAGCATTGTCCGCGTATTCTATATCCTTTAGAACTTGCCTAGCATTATCCATCCCCATTGGGTCATATGCAGTAATTTTAGCCTTGTTATTCACTAACAATTGTGCAATATCTATAGCTGGGCTATTTCTTACATCATCAGTACCAGACTTAAAAGTTAGCCCCCATATTGCTATTTTTTTATTTTGGACTCCATTTAATACATATTCTACCTTTTTAGCAATGTTTGTTATATGATTATAGTTAGATTCCTTAACTGAATTTAAAATTTGTAGCTTGACATTGTGATCTTCAGCAAGCCTTATTAAAGCTGACAAATCTTTAGGAAAACATGATCCTCCAAATCCTGGACCAGCTTTGAGAAATTCCTTACCTATTCTATGGTCCATTCCCATACTGTTAGCTAAAAGGTCAATGTCTGCTCCTAATAGCTCACATAAACCTGCCATCTCATTGATAAAAGCAACCTTTGTTGCTAGAAAAGCATTAGAAGCATATTTAATCATTTCAGCAGTAACTGTATCAGTGACTATTAACGGAATATTCTTATCTATAAATGATCTATATATAACTTCTAGTTTTGCTCTAGCTAGCTTAGTTTTTACTCCTATTATTATCCTATCTGGGTATAAAAAATCTGATACTGCAGAGCCTTGCTTGAGAAACTCTGGATTAACCCCCAAATCAAAGTTATAGCCCTTATTAGATAAATAATTATATATATTTTCTGCAGTACCAGGAGGAACAGTTGACTTTATCACTATTAAGCAATCTTGATTAACTCTCTCAGAAACTTCACTTACTGCATTATATACATTCTGTAAATTTGCATTTCCTAGGGAGTCTGATGGAGTATCTACAGTTACAAACACTACTTCTGTGTTGGGATTTATTTGAGAATACGAATCGAAGAATCTTATCCTTTGTAACTTTATATTATTCTCTAAATAGTCTGCTAATCCAGGCTCATATATAGGAATTTTTCCTAATTTCAATAACTCAATCTTCTTAGTATTTATGTCAATGCAATCAACGTTATGACCCTGCTCTGATAACATTGCACAAGATACTAAACCTACATACCCTATTCCTATAATGGTTATATACATCTTGTCATCACCTTAAAAATATCCTAATGTAGCTCAACTGCTTAAACATTTAAAAAGAACATCATTAACAATTAGAGTCATAAATTTTTACTCTAGCGTTGCATACATTATTTTTCTTAATTACTTTACTTTCTGAATAAACTATAAACAAAGTCGATGGTATTAATATTAAAATACCATACAAAGCACTTTTATCAGGCAACTCATTAAACATAACATATGTTACTATTGCAGAAATTATTAGCTCTATGTATCTATATGGTGCAAGTGCAGTAGCATCTGCAAGAGTAAAAGCTTTTAATGTGAAGAACAGAATTAGATTTGAATTAATTCCCAAAATCAGTAGTAATACTAATTCTAACAAGGAAGGCAAATGCCAATAAAACAGCAAAGGCACAGTGGAAAAAATAGTTGTTGTTAGAGCTGAATAAAATAACATACTTATTACGGACTCTTTTATTGCGAGTTTCTTATTAAGTATGTCTAATATAGCAAAGATTAATGTAGATACAATAAAAATAAGAATTTTAGGATTAAAGTCTTCACTATAAGCTTTGGTAGTAATAGCAATACCAACAAAGCCAATAACAGTTACTGACCATCTTTGCCAAATTATATTTTCATTTAGTAAAGGGATTGCAAGAAGTATAACAAATAATGGTATAGAAAAACTTATAATTGTTGCAGTTACTATGGGAAAAATAGCTAACCCATAGGTCCACAAGGTTATTCCAACAAATAACAATACTCCTCTAGTTATCTGAATAGATATTTGACTTGTTTTAAAAGCTTCTCTTCCATAGTAAAGCATAAAAGGTACAAGGGTAATAGTGCTAAATAAAAAGCGGAAAAAGATTACTTCAAAACTTTGGAGATGTAAACTTAGATATTTTGATATAGTATCATTAGCTACACTACTAAGTAAACTGAGTATAAACCAGGTAACTCCAAGCAAATAAGCTCTTAATCTGTGATCCATAAAACTCCCAATTTAATATTTTATGAGATAACTTTACTATAAAAAAGATCAATACTAGACAAGTTTTCCTCTATCTACTGTTTAACCATATTCATAAATATTTAGTAGAAATGATTTGAGAAGTATTATATAAAGTGCAGCTTTATTGTATAATTTTAATAAACAGAAATGCTAACTGATTTTTTTGTAATATATGATAATACTTGCGAATACTATCACATTATCAGGAAAAGTAATCGGGAGTACTGACGGCTGTGGCAATTTTACCAACTAGCTTCTCTGCTAGCATTAGCAATATGTGTTTTCAGTGTTAGCTGTGAAGACGTTAAAGAAAGTTATCAAACAAGCAAATTAGCAGCAAAACTTTACGAAAATGCTTCAGTTGAGTCAGCTAAACAAATTTTCAGAATAGATGTATTAAATACGTAACCATCTTTACTTATATCTTAATATAATGTTTCTCAGTACCGTCTTTAACACAATTCAATTTTCACACTCATCAGCAGTTAGGCCACTTGCTCGCACAATAATATCAATTGCAACACCTGCCTTTGCTAGATTTTTCGCAACCCTGATTTTCTCTGCTTTTTTAACTTTTTCCTTGCCGCTTTTCATATCTTCAGATAGAGATTTGACTAACGCATCTAATGATTCCGGTTCTCTGTACTCGTTTATTAAACTCAATAGCTTTTTACTTTCTCTCGTTTCAGGTAGCAAGACTTTAATATTTACTGATAATGCTCCTGCTATTTCATATAATTTATCAAATAGTATGGTAGTATAACCTCTTTCATATTCATGTATTTCCTTGAGTGTTACGCCAACTTTATCCGCTAAATCTTTTTGAGTATACCTTCTTATTAACCTCCATTCTCTTATTCTTTGCCCTATTCTGTAATATATAGAATCAGTGCAGATTTCTCTCTCTGTATTATCATACTCGTAAATAGATAAGCCGGTTGCCTGGGAAATTATGTCAACTGAAACTCCTTCTTTCACTAGATTTTTTGCTATTTCCAACCTTGCCTCTTCTTGATTAATTTTTTCGCTAATATGAACAAACCTGACTAATGAAGGTACTATTTTGCCTAACTTTTGATTCTCATATATTTTCGTTAGATAGAGTATTTCCTCGTCTTCATAGCTGTCTTCCCTTACTATTACTGGTTCGGGTAATAAATCTATAGCATTAACTGACAATACTCTTGCTATTACATATAGTACTTCAATTGGAATAGGAATATACCCATTTTCATAGCTGTTTACTTCTTGGTATGTTAAACCTATTTCACTTGCCAATTCTACTTGAGTATGCCCTCGCATTAACCTGCTATCTTCTATTTTTTGTCCTATTTTGTAGCTTATAGAACTAATATCGCTTACAGAAACAAACATATATACCTTACTTAGAAATAAATTTTCATGCAATTTGATCAACGGATAAACCGATTATTTGCAAAATAATATCAATAGAAATTCCCCCTTTTACTAAATCCTTTGCAACTTTAATCCTTTCTATCTCTCTCACTTTCTCCTCACAAATCCGTATCCCTTCAAACAAAGACTTTATTAGTGCATGCCGTAGTTCTTGGCTCTCAATTTCTTTGTATTCTTTAATCAAATCAGGTAGCTCATTTTTCACTTTACTCCCTTCCTCTATTAGTAGATCCGTAATATTAATCGATAATGCTTCTGCCATTTCATATAATTTATCAAGTGGAACAGCAGTCCTTCCTTGCTCATAGTTGCTTATTTCGTCACGTGTTGTACTCATTTTTTCTACTAAATCTTTTTGAGTATACTCTCTCACTAGCCTCCATTCTTTTATCTTCTTTCCTATTTGGCAGTAAATAGAACCTCCTTTTTCTTCAACGCATTCATCAGCAGAGAGGCCAATTGTTTTTGCAACAATATCAACAGAAACTCCTGCTTTAACCAAACCTTTTGCAATCTTTATTTTCTCTGCTTTTTTACTACTTTTTTCACTAACTTGGACAAAATTGGTTAGTAAACAAAACATCTTACGTAACTCCTGGTCATTAATCTTTTTATATTCTCTTACTAGATTTAAGATTTCTTCTCCCTCATCTTCAAGACAGCTTTTTGATATAGGAATTAGATCCGTAATACTGATTGATAGTGCCTCAGTTATAGCATATAACCTTTCAATTGAAATTCTACGATTCCCTTTTTCATATTGAAGTATTACCCAGTACTTTACACCAAGTTTCTCTGCTAAATCTTTCTGAGTATACCCTCTCTCTAACCTCCAACTTTTTAATTTTTCTCCCACTTTATAATCTAGACTTTTTTCCACAAAAAGAACCATACATATAATATTTTATACTATAGCTCAAAGGCTCCAGATATAATAGCCAGACTCTGGAACCTTTAAATTGATGAATTAAAGTGCCCTACAAGTTTCTTTACTATTTTCACGTACTTTGTCTGCCCATGAAAACAATTTTTCACTTACTTCCTTCTGCTTTTCACTCCATATGCCGCACCTAGTGAAATTACCTCTTTCTACCACTTTCTTAAGTTTCACTCCCCCAAAAAGGCAATTTTTTCCAATTTCTTCTCCTCTTTTTTGTAATTCAGCCCACATTTCCTTATCCGCTACTTTTACTTGTACCTGACTGCAGTTTTTTACGTCCTGGTACAATACAATATTTAGCTTACCAAGGCTTGTAGGCAATTCTAACACAACGGAGCTACCATCTGATACATCAACGTAATTTCTTGCACCTCCTTCCTCCCTTCTGATCTCAACTGCATTATTACCCATTTTTAAAATGTTACTCCCTAACTCTCTCAGTATTTTGGCTACCTCTACCTTGCTATTCCCAGAAAACTCTATGTACGATGTTGTATTATCTATCTCAACATCTATTAATTCTCCTTCTTGCACAGCACTTTCGCCAGCTTTCTCTAGTTCTTCTAGTCTCTCATCTATCTGTGGCTGAACTTCTGGTTGTAGCTCATTATAGATTTCACCTATCAGTTTATTCTGTAGTAGAGTATCATGAAACTCTGCACCACTTAGCATTAGCTTACGCATTATCTTTTTTCGATCACTTTTTTCTAATCTGTGAAAGTGTGTGCCCAATATCATGTATTCTGCGAAGCTCCACTCCCCATCATTACATGCATTTACTCTTGCTCCAGAGGCTAATACTTGCTCTATAACTTTATGCAATGCATTTACGTTTTTTGTCTCTACTACAGCACTCTTAAACCAGCTCAACTTTTCACTTTCGCTTGCACTTGGTTTTATTTTTTGCAAATTTGAAGCAAATGGATTTAAATCTTCTGCTTGATCATTTAAAGGTTTTGTGCCATAAACATAGTCAAGGCTTTTCCCGTAGTTGATTTTGTTTTCGCGAATGTTTCTGCTAGGGGAGGCCTCCCGGTTTATCTCCTTCTGGTTATTAATTTTACTCACAAATTTAGACTGCTTTATATCAACGCCTTCAAGAGCACCAAATATTTTCTTGTGATTAACATTAGTCTTTTTATTCCGATCTTTACTAGTCATATAAACCTCATATTAAAAATACTTTTTAAGCGTACAATAAACTTTATACATCTTACTACTCATTATAAATTATAATGAGTAGATTTGCAAATACTTTCTACTATAACAATCCATTTTCTCGAAAGCTGAAATAGCCTCCACTTGTGATGATAATATGGTCAAACAATTTTACGCTTACAGTACTACATGCTGCTGCTAAGCTCTTCGTTACTGCTTGATCTTCTTCTGATGGCTCTAAGCTCCCTCCAGGATGGTTATGTGACATTATTATTGATGTTGCATTTTTCATTAATGCCTTTCTTGTAATTTCCTTTATGTATACTGGTGCTTTTTCCATTTCACC
This sequence comes from Wolbachia endosymbiont (group B) of Hofmannophila pseudospretella, assembly GCF_964028515.1. Lineage (NCBI taxonomy): Bacteria > Pseudomonadati > Pseudomonadota > Alphaproteobacteria > Rickettsiales > Anaplasmataceae > Wolbachia > Wolbachia endosymbiont (group B) of Hofmannophila pseudospretella. The sequence goes on from NZ_OZ034788.1 coordinate 37,955, forward strand.
AATATAGGATTCTTCTCCGATTAATTGGCGCCTTTTATTCAAGTACAGTATTTTTACACATTCCCTTTCTGAGTGTCCTATACTTACGTTTAAGTACTCTACTAGCCCTTGTAAGTCCATTATTGGCTCACTCTTGAGCTTTTCTCTCAGTACCCTTTCTAGTGTTTCCTTAACACACATAATCATTGCTACTGCAGAATCAGTTACTCCTTCTATAACTTTCAGGTCATCCATTTCTCTACCTAAAATCCTTCCTACTCCCGTATAAGTGTTCACCAGATTTTTAGCAATTTCTTGAGCTTGCGGCCTTTCATGTACTGCACTTAGAAACGTTTCCATTATTTCACGATCAAGTAGTGCTTTGCCTTTGCTTTCTAATATTCTGAATTCGATTTCTTCTTTACTTTTATTCATATAATTTACCCTTCACTAACAACAAACTTTTTTTAAATATTTACTGCTTTATCAGCATTGGCATGAGGCCATAGCTTTCGAGTGAAGTCAAATCAATTTCTCAATCTTTTTTACTTATTTTTTCATTAAGAAGTGAAGATATTAATATATGATGATTTTTTTATTTTAAACTTGTTGAATTTCGTCTAAAGAGATGCCTACCGCTTGCAAAATAATATCAATAGAAATTCCTCCTTTTACTAAGTCTTTTGCAATTTTGATTCTTTCTACTTCTCTAATTTTCTCTTCACAAATTTGTATGCTTTCAAACATAGATTTTATTAGTTCATTACGTAGTTCTTGATTTTCAATCTTTTTGTATTCTTCAATTAAATTCGGTAATTCATTTCCTACTCTTTCATCTGCATCTTCTGCTGGTTCAAGTAGATCCACGATATTAATCGATAACGCCTTTGCTATCTCATATAATCTTCCCAGTGGAACAGCAATCCTTCCTTGTTCATAGTTATAGCTCTTCTCATAATAGTCAGAATAAAAAAGCAGAATCAACAGCATGACGGAAAGACTTAAAAATAGGGATATTTTTTCTAGCTCTGTTCTTTATAGCAAACCACTGATGCTCAATTTTGTTAAAGTCTGGAGAATATGGAGGAAGATAAAGAATTTCAGCACCAACTCCTTTAGCAAGATTATCTATTTTTTTAGATTTATGAAAAGTAGCGTTATCAAGAATTACAGTTTGGCCAGACCTTAAAATTGGAGTTAAAAACTGCTCAACCAAGCCTCGAAAACATCCTCATTGCAATATCCTTCAAAGGTCAATGGAGCAATGATTCTCTCTTTATTTAGAGCTGCAATCATACTGACCCGCTGAGCTTTTTTACCTGATTTTAGTGAATGAAACCTCTCTCCTTTTCTGCAGTATCCGTATGGGTAGTCTTCTGTATTATCTATTCCAGATTCGTCAATATATACAAGATTTTCATGACGTTTTGTTGCTATAACCTTTGAAAAGTGAGCTCGCTTCTCTTCATTTCTTTCTTTATATCCGTAGGTCTTTTTTTCTTGTAAATCCAATATTTTTAAGTGCACGGTGAATCGTTTGTCTACTGATATTGCCCCAGCATCTCTGACTGAGTTTTGCCACCATGGTTTTTTGCAAATTTGGTAAAAACATTCCAGTCAGTAATTTTATGGTTATATCCTACGCTTCCAGGCTTTTTTGAATGAAAATCTCCCGTTTCCTTACGTCTTTTCTGCCACTCATATAGAGTCGTTTTTCCAATTTTAAATCTCTCGGCAACATTTGCTCTACTTTCTCCTTCATCCAATGCTTCCATTGCTTTTTTCCTTAAGTCGTAACTATACGCTGCTGGCATACAAACCCCACTACCATAAATCCATATCTTAACTTGTTTGGATTATTATGAGAAGAGCTATACTTATTTCGTCACGTGTTGTATCCATTTTCTCAGCCAAATCCTTTTGAGTATACTCTCTTCCATTCTTTTATCTTCTTTCCTATTTGGCAGTAAATAGAACCTCCTTTTTCTTCAACACATTCATCAGCAGAGAGACCAATTGTTTTTGCAACAATATCAACAGAAACTCCTCCTTTAACCAGACCTTTTGCAATTTTTATTCTCTCCGTTTTTTTACTATTTTTCTCACTAACTTGAACAAATTTGGTTAGTAAACAAAACATTCTATGTAATTCCTGATCATTAATCGTTTTATATTTTCTTACTAGATTTAATATTTTCTCTCCCTCATCTTCAAAACAGATTTTCTCATTTGATACAGGAATAAGATCCGTAATATTAATTGATAACACCTTTGCTATAGCGCACAACTTTTCAATCGAAATTTTACGTGTTCCTTTTTCATATTGTAGTACTATTTGATATGTTACACCGATTTTCTCTGCTAAATCCTTTTGAGTATATCCCTTTGCTAACCTACAACTTCTTAATTTTTCTGCTATCTGATACCTTATTGAGATGTTTGCCATAAATATTATACAGGTTAATACTACCAAATAAAGATATACAAAATGTTTGCATTTTAGTTGAATATTTCTTCACAATTATGTATAATTATTAATGCTTTTTATCTTACTTTCTCATGGCTCTTTCGAAGTTTCTCGATCCAAAGAATGATATATCGTTCAAGCGCATCTTTGGCACTGAAAAAAATAAGGACATTCTTATTCACTTCCTTAATGATATCCTTGGCTTCACTGGCAAAAGTACAATACAGGATCCTGATATTGCTTCTAAAAAACAAAGCATTGTTGATGTTCTTTGTAGGGATGAAAATGGGCTACAAGTCATAGTCGAAATGCAGGTCGCTAAAACTAAGGGCTTTGAAAAACGTGCTCAATACTATGCTGCTAAAGCCTATTCAAGACAAGCCGATAAAGGTGATCAATACCATGACCTTAAAGAAATTATCTTTATTGCTATAGCAGATTGTATTTTATTTCCTGATAAGTCTGAGTATAAATCAAAGCATACTATTCGCGATGAAGATACTAATGAACATGATCTAAAAGATTTTTACTTTATATTTATTGAGTTGCCTAAATTTCCAAAAACCAAAGAAGATCAGCTTTCAAGTATAGTTGAAAAATGGGTATACTTTTTCAGATATGCAGACGAAACTAGTGAAGAAGAGCTAGAGAGAATAATAGGAAGTGATCTAATAATTAAAAGAGCATATGAAGAACTAAATAGATTCAACTGGTCAGAAAAAGAATTTATCGCCTATGAACAGGAGATCAAGCGTATTCGTGATGAACAGGCTGTCCTCGCTCAAAAACTCGATGATGCTAAACAAGAAGGTAGACAAGAAGAAAAAATCGAAGTTGCAAAAAACTCACTCAAGGCCGGTGTCTCTATTGATGTTATAGCTCAAATTACCGGTCTCTCTCATTCTGAAATTTCACAACTCAAAGAAAAAACATAATATTCCTACTTATTCACTTTAACACTTATAAAAACCTTTTCTAAGTTAGACATGTCCCCTAATTAAGAATCTAGTGAACTGTCTAAAATGGCTATAAAGATTGCACATAGAATTATATAAATTACTATCATAACGTTACCCTCTTATTCAGCCTTACATATTAAAGATATATACCGTAAGTTTAATATTGATAGTACATTAACCATTTATTTCCCAATTCTAGTCTTGTACTTCTCATTCCTACTTCATCCATGTTAGTATTAGAACCATCAAACTTGCTAAGGGGATCTACCACCTCCACTTTAAATTCTATTATAAGCTTTTCACTATTTGGCATATTATACCTTCCATATTCTCATCTACTTACTCAAAGTATTTCCAAGCTTGGTTACTCCTACATCAGAAAGACAAGTTGATACTTTGTCCTTTGAATGGCTGTGAACTGAAGCATTACTTAAATAACTTTGAGGCTCTAAACTTATCTGCTGTTTTTTTGTACCATCAACTTCTAATCTACCATCTCTGTTGTGTAATATCTGCTCTATTGATTGATTTAGCAGACCCTTATTAAATTGAGCTATAAACTTTTCAAATTTCTTCGGACTTAATTTACCAGCTTCTTTACCAGAACATGCTTTCTCTACATATGAGTTGAAAATCCCCGAAATCTCATCAAATTTACCACTCATGATTTTTCCTGTAACTTCTTTCTGTATTTCAACAAAATCAATATTTAACCGATGCATTGATATGCCACTTTTTAATGCAGCTTGTTCTACTACTTTCTCAAATTCCTCTGTAATATTTAATGCATAGCCCTGCGCTTCCAGTAATGATACGTGCTGATCTGCTGTAGAAATGTATTTTTGACCTGTAACTTTTCTAATAAGCACATCAAGTAACATGATTGTGCCGTTTATATCTACTGGTGAATCAACTTGTGAGATTGGACTTGTAGTACTTGATACTCCGTCAGACAATGTAGGTTTAGAATCTAATAACCGACCTATTGAGGTTTTTACTGAACCGAACAAACTGTTTATCCATGAAGATAGTGCACTTGCTCTGCTTGTAGCTTTCTTATAGCGCACCTCTTCTGCCTTATTCACTTTGATTTTTTTTCTATTTATTGCAGCAATCTCTATGCCACCTACTACCATAACCTCTACATCATCATATCCTACTGTAGGACTTTTTTCATCTATCATAGACTCAATTTTACCTACTATAGCTTTTCCTTCTATTCTAGCTTTTGTTGTCTTTTCAATAGGTGAATAACGATGACGGTTCCCTCTATGATAAGCATGTCTTTTATGATGACGTATATGCTTTGGTGCAACGTATTCATTTCTTCTTTCTGCCTTCTCTAAAAAGGAAATTATGTTTGTGAAACCTTTATCTCTTGCAATATCTAAAGGCTTCTTACTATTATTGTCACGAATATTAACATCAGCATTTTTAAAAATCAGAAGTTGTAACAAACTAAAATCATGATTATTTTGAACTAAATAACCCATTAGAAGGACAACGCGGTGCAAAGACGTCTTGCCCTGGGTATCCTGAGCATTAACATCAATACCACTGTTAAGCAGCAGCTCTACAATCTTTAACTTAGTATCTTTTAGGTTATTAACGCCGTTATCAACAAAACACTGAGAGATAGCAAGGTGCAGAAATGTCTCGCCGAAATCGTTTTTAGCATTGATAAGAGTATATCTATCATCCCTGTTTCTCATACCATCAAGAAGAGCTTCAAGCAAGTTCGACTTATTCTCCTGGATAGCTTTTCTTATAAGTGACTTTGCTTCTTCAGGCCCTGAGGTTTTTATTAGCTGAGAATACTGTTTCTGTTTTTCTTTATTAAAGTCCATTATAACATCTTGTGGATTGCAAGTAGAAGCTATACATTTTGAGTTAGAAACTATTGTATCATTAAAAGCAAACATCATTTCTCTTGCTGGTTGATAAGTATTCCAGTTCTCTACTTTTACAAGAGTGTTATTTTTATGTGATAGCAATAAGGTATCATTCATAACTTTCATATCGAAATCTAATATAGACTTACCTTTCAAATCAACTAAACCAATATCATTCTTATTAATAGGCTGATTATGATAAATCTGTAACCCTTGTTCATCTGGTTTATAATACCTGAAAGAACTAAAATCATCAGCTCTTTCTCCAAATTCTTCTGGTTCTATAATTCTATTGTTTAGTTCTATAGATAAATCCCAGTTTCTATGAACAAAAGAATAGTAATCTGATATTGATAATGCTCCTTTATCTGATAACAATAGCAAATCATTATTGAGTTTTAAAAAAAGCACCTTATCTGAATCAAATGTGAAACAATTATAATGATTTAACAGATCAGTACCATTAACGCTAAATCTTCCATCTATTTTTAAGCTATGAGAACAATAATCACGCTCTAGTTCACCATTCTGAAGTTTATAATATTTTTCCCTATCAAATGTTACCGTAACATCTTTATAATCTGGTAGCAGGGTTACATTTAGTCTACTTTTGTTAATCTTTATTTCTCCTTCATTATTCTCTGCAAATTGTATATCATTTAATGTGCTATTTAATTGACTAAAGTCTAATATACCATTTGCTTGAGCAATCGTAATATTAGCACTTTTTTCATCGAAAAGATAAAGATGGTTTATATTACTTGGAGCTTCCCAGTAAAAATTATGGTGCTCTTTATCAGGATAAAAAATATGATTACTAAAACTACCTATAGTACTACGATAATTAGTACTTGATAATTGCTTTGTAATATTAAAGTTCCGATTATCTATTGTTTGCAACTTATCTAACTCATCATCTAATATAACATCACTACCAACGCTTTTTGTTATTTGTAGACTTGCTACTGTTCCAGTATTACTCTCTACTTTCGTTGGAGTTACAAACAAACCATCTGCTGTTTTTATTAATGTCTGTTTATCTACACTTATAGAATCTCCACTTTTATTATAAATATTTGTTCTGTCGTTAACATGAGTTATTTTATCTATATCACTAAAATTTATCGGCAATAATACTAAGCCACTTCCGTGAATAGAATCACCAAAATAACCTTTTATTGTAGCAAAGTTTTTTGCTGTTATTATATCATTTCCACCCTTACCATCTACATAATCTGCATTAGAGAACTTTATATAATTAGTTCTATTACTGCCGATAATAGAATGTATGTTTATTGAATCTGTAGTAAGATTACCTTGTGTTATAACTATATTCTTTTGTCTATCTGCTCCTAAATCACAAGAGAACTTCCCTGCTATGTAAAAGAAATTTCTACCTGAGTTATACACCTTGCAACTATCTAATGACTTTTCAAAATAGTACCTATTTTCTACCTTACCTCTTCTACCTCGATCACCATTTAAAATATCCTTTTCTTGAAAAACAACATTAATATTAGCATTTTGAGCTGTTATATAGTATACGCTTCCATACCCACGGAAATTCTTATTTCTGTATATAACCGCATTATAACAGTCGCTAGGGTATTCTTGTAAAAACCACTTTTCAAATGTTCTATTTAGTAATACATTACTATGATCATATAAGTTATCACATCCTGAGCCAATTCCATTTACAACACAGTCAGTACAGGGAGGATTATCAATTTGTACTTTAATATCGCTATCGTGTGGTCCGCAAACGACACTATAACTTTCAATGTTCGTAGGAATCACTCTAGAATTAATATCACTGATATGAAATGGATATGTAACATTCGTATTGAATCCAAAATCAAACTTAGTATCAACTATTTTTGTGTTAGTACGACAATAAACTCTGAGGAGTTGTATTTCCCCATAAACACGCTTTTCCTTTGTAACCAATATATAAGGCAGCGACATAACTATTTTATCATAATTACCTTTATATTGGCTTATAAGCTTTAATACATATTGTTTATATATACTTTCTGCCTCTATATCATTTTCTATATAATCTGGTACTTTTTTACCAAGAAAGAAATCCCAATACAAATCATGCTTCTCCTGATCTGTAAGATTTATGTGCTCTTCCAATTTCTCTACCTCAAGCTCTGCTTCTACAAATTGCGATATAATAATAACAGCAACTGAAATAGCAGTACCAACTGGACCAGCAAATTCTCCCATTACTCCAGCTTCTATTCCTACGGCTGACATTGTCTCAGTAACAATCGCAGGTACATCTGCAGCTATAAAAATGGAGTTAGTTGCGATGTTTAGGTCAGCAATCTTTATATCTACAGGATTCGTTGCACTTTCCCGAGCTTTTATCGACTCTGCTAACCCTAAAAATGCTGCAAAGTTACCTATAGCAGGTCCCATAACTGGGGCAAACCCCTTTAGCATTTGAGAATCAAGTTTTTCTCCTAATCCTAATATTTTTCCAGAGATTTTCTCACCAATCTTTGGCATTACCCAGAGATTTAATGCATCATAACCTAGGCCTTCTACATCTCCATTTGCTATATGTTTACCAACTAAAAATACTGTAAAGGCAAAACCTGCACTTTCTGCTACTTTCCCTATTTTTTCTGCTACCCCATATCCTCTGAGAATATTTTTGATTTCTTCTTTATTTTCTTTCATCTCCTTTACAATATCCTTGATCTCTGGGTCTATTGAATTTAGATCTACATTTTTAACCTTTGCAATAAATGCTTCTTCAACATTTTGGTCTGTAGCTTCACCTCTAGAGATTCGTTCAGAAACTTTGAAAAGCTGATCATAAAACTCAATATTCTTTACTCTTTCCGCTACCTTGTTAGCATTAAACAACTCTTTAATACGTTGCTCTTTTTCTTCCTCTGTAATATTTTCTTCATCACGTGAGTCTATGCAGTACATGCCTATATTTCTTATTTTTCTTCTTTTAGCTTCTAAACATTCCATTTGAGGCCCAGTTTCAAGCCTTAGCCTTTTTCTTGCACCACCTCTTTCGGGAGAGCTAATCTCACCTTGAGATGTGGTATGATAGACTTCAATACTTTTTATGCTTGCTGTAATTAAATCTTTATCGGACCTACTAGATTGATTAAAAACCATGGCTAAAAACTTGGCTGTTCTCTTATCAGTAAAAGATCTAAGAATTTTATATTTGTCACTCATCTGTTTTTCTGCATGTCCTAATTTTTTCTTTACACTACTATTAGCACATTTTAATTCTATGATAATTGGTTCATCTTCCTCAATAGTAGATTCATCTCCTTGCAAATATGTAAAAGATAGCGCCAGGTCCATTTTCCCTAATGAAGATATATTAGATTCCACATACACTTTAATCTCTTTACCATCTTGCGTTTTTCCATTTATCAATAACCCTTGCATTATTGCTTGAAAGTCCACTTCTCTTTTTATTAATTCCTTAAAAGGCAATAAAGCTTCTACTAAAGGAGATAGTGGCTCTTTTAACTTATTTCCCATCATCTCTTCATCTTTACTTTCCTTAAGCAAGTCTACAACATCAATTCCACGTAATTGTTCAATTAAGCTATTTACGTCAACATTCCCTATTCTTTCAAATTTACCCTTGTATCTATTTTTAGAGTTATGAGAGACTTCTTTTATATTTATATCCTGAAAATAAGACTTATCTTTTCTTTCTCCTACTTCAAACCCACCTAGGTTATTCTTTACTCCTGTGTTTATTATCAGGTCGATTTTAACTGCAGAATCAATATCCAGTTCATCAATTGGAGGAATTTTATTACTGTCAAATCTCTTTTGCCTTCTAAGTTCTCTTAATTCACCACTACGTTCTATAATATTTAATATTACTGCTCTATCTTCCCCTTGATTGAATAGTAGAAATGTAGTAGCCTCTCTTCCTATACTTCTATCTTCATTCTGATAAGTGAAAATATTTTTATCTATACTATCCATAGCTAAAATCTGTCCGAACACTAGTTTGCTTAAATAGTTTTTATCCTTACTTGGTATCAAGTGATATAAGTTCTTTAGTTCTGCCTTTAAATTTTCCTTTGCTTCATTGCCATCAAAATCTTTAGCACCTTCTAATAATTGATGCACAAAACCTTGGGATTGAAAAATCTTAGCTTGTTCTGTCTTTACTTCAGCATAACTAATTCCCACTATAACCGCCTCTTCTGCTTTAGTTCTAATGCTGAGGTTATACAAATAACCTTTGTTCTTGATCTGTGTTATAGCTTCATCAGCAGTATGACCTTCTCCTTTAAACTCAACAACTACTGGAACAGGTTTAGGATTTATCCTACCATTTGCATCTTTTGTACGTGACATAAGTATTAAATCTGCACGTCCGTTACCTGCAGCACGTTCAACATAACAATTAAGACCATAACGATATTTAAAATTTAATGCTAAAGCTCCATAAACAAACCCATGATATGCTGCTTCTGAGTTGCCCAGTGAAAACTTTCCCTGATTACTTTTGTATATTTCGGCCAGTTCAAGAAAAATTTCTCTAATACCAACTATTACTTGATCTATACTCTTATCAGAAAGCTGTTTAAATGCACCTTCAAGACTTGTAGACCGACCTATATTGATCTCCTCAAATTCACTAGTTTGAGATGGAGAAGACACCAAATCCTTAAATTTTTCTTTTACTCTATCTCTTTGTTCTCTATATAGTTCGAATGACAGGTTGCCTAAATCTTCTTCAGTACGCATATGAAACGAATACTCATTTATATCTGTGTTATCTATGTCAGAGATCTCTAGTGTTTTTGCTATCTCTTTAAGTTCATCATCATTATAACAATATTTCCGTTTTAAATCCCCATAACCTGTAATTTGATCATTTGTAAAAGCTCTAAGAACCACTTGTTTTCTTCCACTTTTTTCAAGAAAAAAGCATAGTTTTACAATGCTAATCTCATTTTTCAATCCCTCTACTTTCAAATTAGTACGCTTAATATACACCTTATTGATGCCAAGCTTTTCTACTAGACCACTATTAGGAAGGGTTAAAATCGATCCTAATATGCTATGAATAAAAAACTCAGGACTAGATGTTGAACCAATATTTGGAGTTTCACGAAGAAATAAACTAAACTTTTCAGCAAATCCCTTAGGTGCATCGAAATTTACTGAGAGAACAGGGTTACCCTTACCGTTACCTGGATTAATTGGTTCAGTGAGTAATAATTCTATTAACTCAAGCTTGTGTTCAATATGTTTCGCTTCAGCTGTTGCTCTTGGCATTTTCTTATCTATTTCTTCATACTGTGTGTCACTTCCTCAAGTTCTATACTACGAAGTTTCTTTGCTGGACTACTTTCTTCTCCTTCTATTCCTCTCTTTTTATCATTTTCTTGAATAAGATTATCCAGTAATTGAAAAAACTTATCCCATTTATCTTTCCTCTTTGTAAATTCCTCTCTTGAACAACACCATGTTATACGTTCTTTAAATTCCTCCCTAAATTTTACCATTTCATTTTTTGATGATATACATTCTCGAATGAAGAACTCAATAAATCCCCCCCTATCACCATAAATCAAATCTTGGCAAATATCTTGCCCCCTACTACAAAAAATAAGCCTTTCTTTCTCTTTGGGAGTTGCATCTTGAAAGATCAGTTTGATATTTTCCACATCTTCAACCTTAAATAAGTCTAGTAATAATAACCCACCTGATCCGCATTTATCTATTACATGTTTTGTGTGAGTACTAGGACCTTGCTGCCAAAATATTCCAAAGAGCTTTTGATAATTGTAATCTTTATTACCATCTATCATCTTATTAACGATTACTCTCAATAAACAATCATAACCTTCTTCAGAAAGGAAAGCCCACATATGCTGCGCTGTTTCCATAAAAAAACTCTGCCATGGCCAATCCAAAAAGCACTTTAGCACTTCATAAGAGCAGCTCTTGAACACTTCCATTTGTTGTTCTCTATCCATTTCTGAAAGTAAAAAGCACAAAACATCAATATAATTCTCCCTGGAAAAATCTGTAAACTCACTAACACAGTCACAACGTCTTTTTGCCACATATTCTGCAGTTCTTACTAAGACCTTATCTTTTTCTTCAGGAGTTAACTTTTGTAGGAAATATCTGGTTGCTGCTTCATTGCCACTAACTGCTGAACGTCGAAATGCATACTCATAATGAGTAACACTATCATCTTGACAATATCTTCTTATTATATCGCCTAACTGAGCTGTTTCTTCTTCTATATGATGGGACCAGAACGATACTAGAGGTGATTCATTTATTCTTATTTTCCTAAGATCTTTTCCATAGAGTTTCCTACCACTGATTTGTTTCCATAGGGTGAGAATGTTATCTTCTAAACAATAAGTGCATGCTAATCTATAGCGCTTAGCAATATCTAAATTTTCATCTTGCACTAATATCTTTGCTGTTTTCTCTTTATCAATAGTGCCTTGTGGTGTCCAACAAAGCTTGCTTAAGCTTGCTCTAGCATCTTTGCCACCTAAAAGATTTTTATGATATTGTTTCCATATGAGTATCTGCCAACCTATTGCTTCAACAAAACTTGATAGTTCCTTTTTTAACAATTCTGGCAGCGGAAGTTTTAGTACCTTTTTTATCACTTCATCCTCTACCTTTTGCCATTCTCTTTTTCTTTCACTGACATTTAGGATTGGTGATGAGAAGTAAAACTTTGACGCTAAATCCCAGGCATCATCTTGATTCCATAACGTAATAGCTATTTCCACAAGAGCTTTATGCTTAAGTGATGGCATTAGAGTGTAATTCATTACCTAACCCGATTAAAATACTCAATATACTATGATTTTCTATCGGTTCAAGATAAAACACAGCTAAAAAATTGTGTAAAGTTTAACGGCACAAAAAAAATTCTATTAACCCCAACTATGGGTTAGAAAGAAGTGAAAAAAGGCTGGAAAGTGGGTAAACTCCAAGTAATTCTTTCAATTTAGGAGATTACCTATGAAGAAAGATATTACAGAGCCCAACTTTCGAATGTGTGCCAAACCTTGATTCATCAAAGAAAAATAGCTCTTTTTCTGGATACTTGCCAATAACTTCATTGAGATTTTTTTTTGAATTCCTCTTGTTTACTTTTATCTTGTACGTTGTGTACTGGTCTTGGTGTAATATATGAAAATTTCATCTTTTGTATATGGCGGTGTACTGTAGATTTGCTGATATTTAATCCGAACTTTTCCTGGATTCTTATTCTCATTTCTTTAATGGTAATATTAGGATTTTCTTCTATCCATGCTTCAACTTGCTGTAGTTGAGCCTGATTTAATTTAGTTTTTTTACGGCGTTGTGGAGGAGCAAACAGTTTTTCTTCTCTGCCAAATTTTAAGAATTTTATCCACGAAGTTAGTGCGCTTCTTGAAATGCAATATATTTTTGCTACAGCCGTTATACTATGCTTTTTTGCCGCAATTACAGCATTTAGTTTTTTTGAAACATATGCATTGTTCCTTACTTTCTTCAGCATTTCTTTTGCTCACTTTTTCATCCAATAATTTTGATCTTAATGCCATTTAAACCTCGCTACTTCACTTACTTTAGTATGGCTTTTTTTCCATTATTGTCTATCCGTTCTTTGTATAGTGGGAATGGGAATTGGTATTACTTAATAAATTTACTGATATCGGTATGCCTCTTTTCGAATTTGCCTTGTAAATTCCTTCCATCTCTACATCTTATTGACAGCTATGCAACAAAGCCATTCAGGATCTGCATTATTGTTTAACAGAATTTCGACAATTTCTCTGTAACCTTTTTGAGCTGCAAGGTGTAATGGTACACAATCCTGATTTTCAAGTTAGCATTTTCTCCATTATCTAGCAGCATTTTAGCTATCTGATTCACAATACAAGAGTTCTATTTAGAGCTATTTTCAAAAATCTTTGTGCTTTGTATATGTAGCTTATATTTGTTTGGAATGCTTGACTCCTGATTTATAAAATGCTATCATTAATGATACTACAATGTGTAAAGTGAGGAGGTTATGAATCTTAGACTAATTCAGGAAGAAACAAAAGAAATTCCATTTTGCACAACTCCTTATTCATTGCATTATGAAATTCGAAGGCCACTAATGGAAATGTTTGGGCTAGGGTCTAAAAAAGGCTGTTGTTCTAATCCGTACACTGGGAAGTGCATGATAACTGATAATAAATTAGCCCCTATTGTGCAGCTTACACAAGGAGTGGATGCGGATATAGTAATAGATAACACAACTAAAACAGTATATGCAAAAGAGATTAAAAATAAACAACAAAAAATAGATTTAATATATGATAAGGATCGTATTGGCGCAAAAGAAGTGCATGATATTCAGCTTCTTAAGGCTGGTAAAAGAGTAACAATACCATCTAAATATAAAAGTTTTGAAGATTATAGGAGAGAGCTACAGAAAAAATCTTCTTATATAGTTATAAGGGCTGAAGTAACACAACATTTAGATCATTCAGGAAAGCTGCTGAATGATCCTATAGAAAGCGTTGTTCATTATACTACTTTTCCTAAGTTAAAAGGAAATACCTTAGACTACAAGTATTTTGCTAGAAGTCGAGAGTTAATAGGTAGCAGAAAATCTGAGCTACAAGATAAGTTTAAAAACGTAGTAAAACTGAATGCCTTAATGGCTGCCAAACATAAAGAAGGATTAAGCATTGTGGTACCTAATGCTTTTTTGAGTGGTTTGAGTAATGATGAGCAAAAAGAAGCAAAAATAGCTTTTGTCAATGCAGCAATAGAAGCTGCTAAGGAAATAGAGCAAGATAGTGGAAAATACTCAGGATTTTGTGGGATATTTGTCAATACTGGAAATACTCAAGATTTAAATAAGCTGATAAGCGACAGTGGCATCAAAAGCATTGCTATTAATTATGGTGATCTTAGCGCGCCAAGTAGGGTATCAAAAGAAGGAAAGTTTGCAGAATCTATAATGGGTGAGGGAGTTGGATACGTTGGTAATGGTGCATTATCCGCACGAGGTAATATTGCAGTGGAGGAAAATCTTACTAGAAGAACGTTAGGAGAAACTGTGTTAATGTTTAGTGGAGCATTTAATGAAAAGGTGCTAGATAAAAATTGTTACAGGGGAGAAAATGTGAAATCTGACAGAGTACAAAATAAGACACAAAACATTCAACGTCACAGGTCAACTGTGTATTTCACTTTATCAGCATCTCTTTCAGCTTTGATTATAGCATTAGCATTTGTGACACAAACATATATATTTTTAGCAGCACTTATTGTACCTGCAGTAATTGGACTATGTGGGTGGTCATTATATGAGAAAGAAAAAGGAGATAAACCTAGCTCTAATATTCAAAATAATGTAAAAGCAGAGAGAGCCCTTGATAGTTATAGGGATACACAAACGAACTAGAGCACTTTGCTTATGTACTTATTTAATTTCAGTGTTTGCTATTTGTTTTTTATCCCATTGCTAATACCAATACTCATTGTTGGTAGGTCAAATAGGAGAGATTGCAGATGTAATAGTTTAAACTTAATCTGACAGGGTAATAAAGTAAGATAAAAATATAAACAAATTTTAAAGGAGTGTCAGATATGAGTACAACACAAGAAAAAATACTAAAATCAAAGTTGGGGTTGTTAGAGCCCGTCTTGAAACTGAGTAGAAAGAAGTTAAGAAGTATGGTATAAGATATATTTTAAGATGTACCAAGCGACATAAGTGACAAAGAATGGAAGATAATAGAGCCATATTTTGAACCTTAAAAGACCGGCAGAGCAAGAAAACATAGTATTAGAACAATTGTTAACGCAATCCGCTATATGATGAGAACAGGATGTCAATGAAGACAACTGCCTAAAGATTTTCCACCATGGAAAACCGTGTATAGTTGTGATTCGCGCTTAAAAAAAAGTGGAATATGGCAAGAAATTCATGATTTTCTAGTTAAAAAAGTAAGAGAGATAATCGGTAAGAATGAAACTCCATCAGTGGGAATAATAGACAGCCAGTCAGTAAAAACGACTCAAAAAGGGGATCGAGAGGGATACGATGCTGGAAAGAAAATAAAGGGCAGAAAACGCCATATCATTGTAGATACTGTGGGTCTTGTAATTGCTGCTGAAGTACACAGTGCAAGTATTCAAGATCGCGATAGTGCTCTAGATCTTTTTGCTCAGGCTAAATGCAAAGCCCCAACCTTACGAAAGTTTTTTGCCGATCAAGGGTACACAGGTAAATTACAAAATCGATGTTTATTGGAAACTGGATGTTTGCTAACAATTGCCAAGAAATTGGTTGATACAGGATTTCAGATTATTCCTAAACGTTGGATCGTAGAACGGACATTTGCCTGGCTTTCCAATTTTAGACGTATGAACAAGGATTATGAGCATTCTCCCCTCACTTCAAAAACTAATATCTTCTTTAATATGATCACTATTATACTTCACAAATTAGCTCATTTTTTGGTTTGAAGACATGCTCTAAGTGATTATTTTTAGCAGCAAGAGATATAGGTGTTTGTCCGTATTGATTTTTTGCATAAATATCAGCTCTTTCTTCACCCACAAGATAGGTTACTATACTCAAATTACCAACTTTAGCAGCTAAGTGTAAAGGAGTATTGCCATCACTACCTTTAGTGTTAATGCTGGCTCCTCTTTCTATAAGCTCCTTAACTCTATCAAGGTTAACTTTTTTACAGCATCAAATAATTCGCTGTTTGGGTTCTCAATAGAAACCTCTGTTATAGTTGTTGAAGTTTCTGTAGTAAGCTCAGATATTTGCATAAACCCCCCAATGATATTAACCTTTCTTTACACTATAAAGCTGTTACTAAATTATATAAATTTGAGTATCTATAGCATAAGACCTGCTGCGAATCAAGCGATAAAAAAAGGGAAGGAGGGTGACTAAAATCAAGGTTAACTAAAAGGAGTGCTTAAGATTCACAATACCAGCAATAATATTGAACCTCAGGTTATATTTTTTCTGAAAATTGCGGTAAACATGGGACATAATCTTAAATATCTTTACCTCACGGATCTTATTTTCTACTCTCATTCTAAATGATGCTAATCGTCTATTATGCTCTTTCTGCTCTGAAGTTAATGGCTTTTTACGGTACTTTTTATATGACATTACTTTGCAATTTTTGCCAACCTTGATATCCAGAATCGGCATATTTTATGCTATCGAGTGGTAGATATTTTCCTTGTTTCCTTATGCGAAAATCACTAATTCTACCACGATATGACTTTGACACTGATAAAATTCTTCCATCTTCTTCGATAACAATCTCAGTTTTCATAGTGTTGGTTCTTTTTTTTCCTGAATATGACTTCTTCCGTTTTTTACTATCTTCTGGCCTCTGTATTTGCTGTTCTGTAACATCAGCCAGAATCTTTAGTATTTTTTCTGATGTCATACTTCTATCTTTTGTTATAGTAACTTTCTTGGCAAGTAATGGCTCTATTTTCTTCAGTAACCTACATACATTTGCGTTGTGCATATTGAACAGGCACCCTAAAAATCTATGTGTTATGTAAGTGCGATAGTACAAAATTACGCAAAATAACTTATCTTCCAGAGTTGGTAGTTGTGATCTTCTACCATGGCACTTTTTCTGTTTTTCAAGTTTTTTCCACTCAGACCTCACTTTTTCCACCACCTTTTCAAACTCCTCTATAGTTAAACCTGTTATATTACGAAAGTTTCTTGGGTGCTTCTTCATTTTATAGTAACTAAAGCTCATTTTTTACCTTACTCGATCTGCTTATTCTTCTTCTACCTCTCTCGCATCACTTTTTCAATTACCTTTTGCAGCAGGTCTTTTGCTATTCTCAAATGGATTACTGTTAATTTAATATTAAGTATTATTAAGAACCTAAACAATATGACCATTTCCAGTGTTCAAAACTAATGGTGGTGAGAAGTGTTTTTCTTGGAATCAATTGGTCTACCAAACGATACATACGAACTTTTTTATATTCTGACTTTGCTATACGCTAAAACTAGCCATATTAGCACATTTCATCAATATCTACATACGAACTGTTTTGCCTAAGCTTATTGAAATAATTTAAATCTTCTATTTTTATAACCTTATTTTTATGCAACGTGTTCTCACAAAGGTAGGCAGTTTTTTTGCGATTTCCGAAGGAGTAAATAAACAAATTCATTATAGCGCTACAGAGTCTAGTATTTTCTATAAATTTTTATTTAATCTACTAATAAATTGACAAATATTACAATATTTGCTAAAATGTTCATATAATAGTACCTTGCTTTCATAAAGATGTAGTATTGGTAATGTCATGAAAAATGTATCAAAGTAGTGGAGAAATAGATGCCTGATTATTATGAAGTACTAGGAATAGATGAAGAAGCTTCTGAATATGAAATAACCCAAGCATATCGTAATTTAGCAAAGCAGTATCATCCAGATAAATTTCCTGAAAAAAAAGATCTCAATATGTTAAAAGTAAAGACGAACCTTTCACAAGCAGAAGAAAATCGACTAATTCAACTTGAAAAAAAAGTTCAAGAGAATGAGGAAAAGTTCAAAAAAATACAAGAGGCACATACAGTATTATCGGATATAGAAAAAAGGGAAAAGTATGATGAAGAAAAGAATGGTAATCAATGTTCAGGAACATCTAAATCTTCAAGTTTCCAAGAGAAGCTTGATGAGATGGTTGGAAAAATGGATGAGATTAGTAGTGCACAATACAAACGTACTATGAGAAATCTCAGAGGATTGACTTCTATTACGAAGGAGTTGAATCTGCAAGAAAAATCAAGACGTACACTGAAACAAGAATCATTAAAACGTGTACTTGATGAATTAGAAGATGCGCAGAAAAAAACTTTTTTCAGTTTAAGTGTTAGTCTGATTTTAGATAGACTTAAGGATTTTGCCGTTCAGATAGAAGATATAAATTTTTCTAATTACTCGAAATATCGAGAAGAGCTTATTATTCTGTATGATAAAAAGGAATTCTTAAATCTTTTAATGGAAAAAGGAGTAAAGTTATCAAATACTGTTTTGCATGCAGCTATTGAATATAATTCTATAAACGTTGCTTATTACCTTGTAAATGAACACATAGATAAGATAGATATCAATCATCAAGATGAAAATGGAAATACAGTTTTACATCTCGCTTTAGAACTTTTGTGTTTGGATAAACCAGAAGTCAAAGGTATTATTAAATTACTTCTAAGCAAAGGTATAAAATTTGATATTCAAAATAAAAAAAGTGAAACCCCATTTGATCTCTTAGTTAAATATGTTAGCTATCCAATTAATCAACAAAAGAAATTAAATAATATTCAGGAGCTTCTTAGCAATTGTACAGTTAAAGACATATTGAAAGGTCTAAATGGTACTTCTTCATTAAATACACTAGCAGAACTTGCTGTTTATCATTGTAGTGAAGAAGTTTTAAAAACTTTAATTGAAGGTGGTATGAATGTCAATTGTCAAGACGAAAATGGAGATACAGTTTTACATCACGCTTTTAAATGTTTTGGCTCAGAAGATGATGAATGGAAGGAGCAAAATATTACAAAATTACTTCTAAATGAAGGTGCGAAACTTGATATTCAAAATAAAGAAAGTAAAACTCCATTTGATCTCTTGGTTGGATATGTTACAAAGGCGCATTATACTAAAAAGGAAAGATTACATCATGTTTCAAGGATCCTTAGCAATTGTACAATTAAAGGTACACTAAAAAGTCTAAATGGTACTTCTTCATTAAATGAGCTAGCAAGACTTGCTGTTAAACTTAATAATAAAAAAATCTTAAATTTCTTGATTAAAAACGACATAAAGATTCTAAGTACTATTTTAGAAGATATTGTTAAATATGATTTCAATAAAAAGATTTTTAGTTACTTTTTGCATAAAAATAGGATTGATTACCAAGATGAAGGTGAAAATACAATTTTGCATCATACCTTAAAATTGTTGATTAGTAATAAATCAAACTATCAAGGTTATGTTGAATTACTAATGAGTGAAGGCGCAAAGCTTAACGTTAAAAATGACAAAGGTGAAACTCCTTTTGATCTCCTGATTGAATATGTTGAGAAGGGGTTTTATGGTCAAGCACGAAGATTAAGTTATGTTTGGAATTTGCTTAACAAATGTGAAAATAAAGATATACTAAGAGAGCTAAAATACAAGGATGGTGCTTCTGCATTAGATAAACTAAATGAGCTTCATGCTAAGTGTCGTAATACTTCTATCATAGTTGCTTCTACACTAGCAGTGGCTGGAGTTGCTTTAGGTGTGGCTATTGCAGCTTACTCAGGAATGTTAGCGGTAGGAATAGCAGTTGGAGCCTGTTGCTTAGTTGTTGCTGCAATCATATACTATTGTAATAAGCCTTCAAAGTCACTTGAGAATAGCAATGCTGAAGCTGTAGTGAATCAAATAACAGTGGCAGATATCTCTTAAGGTAAGTAGAAATAGCAGGAGGGTTGGTTTTATTACATAGCTAACTAAAAGGCCAACTCTACAAGCAATTTATTAAAAACCTTATTTTTGCAATCAATTTATCCAATTTAGTGGGAGTGTTAAATTTACTAATCTTTCCGTAAGTGAGATTAAAGAATTGCAAAAGATTTAATAATTTATAGATTCTTCTAAAGAAATTATCTTATTTTTTATTGGCAGACAGCTTGCTTAAACCTGTAAAACTTCTCCATCTGGTCACTCCATAGCATCGGTATTTCTTTCAAATCAACCAATTTCAAATCTCTTGGCTGTCTTCCACTTATACCAAAATCCATTACTGACCGAACAAATAAGAAACATTACAAACTCGTTTAATAGTAGTACTGGAAATATTGACAATAAAATTACACAAAACATCTTCAAGTAAACCTATGGTATCGTAGATACTATTGCGTAAAGTATTGTATTTGATATATTGCCACAACCTTTCAACAGGATTCAGTTCCGGTGAATAAGGAGGCAAGTATATGATGGTAATGTTTTCCTGAATTTTCAAACTTTTTGATCTATGCCAACTTGCACAATCCATTACAAGAAAGGCTTCTTTCGTGCCTAAATCTTTCGACATCTGCTCCAGAAATATATTCATACAATCAGTGTTTACATATGGAGCAAGTAGGCTAATTTTCTTACCACTTCTTGGATTTACCGCACTGTAGATATAGAAATTTTGTCTACCAATTTTCATTTTAACCTGTGTTCTGACCCCTTTTTTAAACCATCCGTGTCCGATTTTTGAATGAGTTCCAAATCGTGATTCATCAAAAAAATACCTCCTTTTCAGGGTGGGAATTGACTATTTTATTGAAGTATTTTTTAAACTCTTCTTGCTTGTTTTTATCTTGTTTATGGTGAATTGGCCTCGGTGTTATGTAAGAAAACTTCATCCTTTGTATCTCACGGTGCACTGTTGATTTGCTAATGTTTAGGCCAAATTCCTCTGAGATTTTTATTTGCACTTCCTTAATAGTAATATTTGGATTTCTTTCTACCCATATTTCAATTTGCTCACGTTGATTTTTGTTTAATTTGCTTTTTCTTCGCCGCTGAGACGGGGAAAATAATCTTTCTACTCTACCAAATTTTAGATGCTTTATCCATTCAGTCAAAGCAGTCCTTGAAATTTTACATATTCTTGCCACAGCGCTTATACTACTTTCTTTTCCTGCTATCACCGCTTGTAACTTTTTTGAAACATATGCGTTATTTCTGACCTTTTTTAACATTTCTTTCGCCAAATTTACAACTTTTTCGTCTAATAGTTTTGACCTTAATGCCATTTATACCTCTCTATTTTATCTACTTTAGTATCACTTCTTTCCCATTATTGTCTATCTGTTCTTTATATAGTGGGAATTGGTATTACTATATCTTCTTTAATTTTTGGTGCTAAATAATTTAACCTTAAAATTTGTTGTATACGTCTTGTACCTATATTAATTTTGGCACTCAGCTCTTTCACACTTTCGTATTTTCCTTCCTCTAGCTGCCGTTTCCAGGAATGGGCTCTTACCACTGCTTTCAGTAGCGAATTATTTGTTTTACCTTCCGGTTCTACTACTGTGCATTTATTTCCCTTCTTCTTTGTTGGTATAAATTTTTCCTCTGATTCAGAATGCACCTCTATTCCATCCTCTCTCACCATTACTCCCTTTATTAACTTTTTCACCACTTCTTTCTGTTCTCTGAAACTTAAATTTTTCCACTCTTCTCCCCATTTTTCATATATCTGTTCAGCTTTCTTCATCACTTCTTTTTCCACTTCTCCAGCAACTATTGTTCGATTTACTGATTCACAATTCTTTCCCCTTAAATGATTGTTGCACACATAATATCGATACCTTTTATTCTCTTTTTTTGAGTACGTTAGCGTCATGTTTACATCACAGCTTTTGCACTTAATTATTCCCCTAAGTAGCGCTTCCTCATATTTTGCTTTTCTATATGGCTGATTCTTTATCAATTCTTGTGCTTTCTGCCATTTTTCCTCTTTTATTATTGCTTCATGCTTTCCCTCATACTCTTTCTCATAATGCCGTATTTTTCCCATATATATTGGATTTGTTATTATTCTTCTCACCGTCGCCTTTTTAAAGATATCTGATTTTGTTCTGTAACCTTCTCTATTTAACTCCCTTGCCAGTTCTGCAATTGACTTCAGCTCCAAATATCTTTCAAATATGTGCCCTACTATTTTCGCTTCTTTCTCATTTATTATTAATTCCTTATCTTTCACATCATACCCAAGCGGCAAAGTTCCTCCCATCCACAATCCCTGCTCCTTTGATGTTGCTATTTTATTTTTTACTCTCTCTACAATCATTTCTCTTTCTAGCTGTGCTGCTCCTGATAACACTGTTTGTACGAACTTTCCCATTGGCGTATTATTGTCAAATATCTGTGTTACTGCTACAAAATTTACTCGGTGCCTTCTAAAAAATGATGTTACCTCTATGCTGTCTTTTGTTTCTCTCGAGAGCCTATCTAGCGTATATACTACCACACAATCTACTTCTCCTCCTTTCACGTCTTCAAATAACTCCTTTATCGCTGGTCTTTCTAAATTTTTTCCTGAGAAACCTCCATCATCGTACCTTTTTGCCAATGCTACCCATCCTTCTCGGCTTTTTATATATTTTTCACATGCTACTCGTTGCGCATCAAGACTGTTAAACTTTTGTTCTAGTCCATCCTCATTTGATTTTCTTGTATATATCGCACACCTTACTTCTTTTAGCATTTTCTCCTCTTCAGCTCCCATTTTTATCACGCATTCCAAATAATAAAGGTCCGTTGTAGCTCATTCCCATTATTTTCCCCGCCACTGCTGATAATGACGTATAAAATCCTTCTCTGTAGATTAAACCCTTGTCTGTTACCATTACCGCATGCGTCTCTTCTCCTCTCTCTAGTATTAATTCTGTTCCTTCTACTGGCAGTTTATCACTACTTATTCTTTTTCCCTTCTCTAGCCGATCTGCCAGATACTCTAGTCTTTTTGTCCCCTTTCTTGACATTTCTCCATATGCTTTTTCCTGGATTCTATAAGCTAATCTCGGTATCAGATATTTCTTTGAATGTTTAGGTGCCTCTTCCCCAAATAACTTCTTCCATATTTTTCTCAGCTCATCCAAAGATTTTCTCTCTAAATTCATTACTTTCTTTTCTGTTTCTTCCTCCATATTTTTAGCCTTTCATAAATAGCTTTTCAATTCTGTCCGTTTCTTTCTTTAATATCTCGGCTATTTCTTTACTGTTTTTTGCATAATCCATCGCTGTCATTCCCAATTTATCCGCTTGCTCTATTTCTCCTCCTGCTTCCACTAACTCTTTTACTATCTCCACTTTCCCCATCATACATGCAAGGTGCAGCGGCGTGCATTTACTGCCATACTCTTCAGCATTTACATTTCCTCCTGACTTTATCAGTTCTCTCACGGTTTCTAGGCGTTTCTCCGTTACCGCTAGGTGCAGCGCTGTATATCCTCCTATATCTGCTGCATTCACATTCACTCCTTTTTCAACTAATAACCTCACTGTTTTTGCGTCTACTGCATAATGTAGAGCTGTTCTTCCATTCTTGTCTCTTGCATAAATATTTTTATATGAGTTCTCTAATAGTGACTCCTCTTTTTTACCGAGCTTTACCATAATTTACCCCCACCTTTCTTTAAAATTAAGTCCCTTTTTTAAGCCTTCTTTCCTACTACATTTTCTGCCTCATCTATCATTTCATTTACTTGGCTCATTATTTTGCTTGCTAAATTTTTACATTCTTCCTTTATCAGTGATTTGTCTCTCTTCCTTATTTCTTCTATCTCTATTATTTTTAGCTCCGGCATGTAGCTTCCATTCAACATGTCTGCTATTTCTCCCACTAGCCCCTCTATTCCATAGCACGTCAGTTCTCTACTTTTTGTTATTCCACCTTTTTCTCTCAAAAATTTACTTGCCTTTTCACTCTCTTTGCTATCACATAGACTATACTTTTCACTTTCCCATATGTAATACATTGGTGTTGCACCGTACTTATTTAGTTGATTAACTTCAGCTCCAGCCTTTACCAGCTCTTTTATTATTTCAACTCCTGCTCCTCCTATTTTGCACGCAGAGTGGAGTGGCGTACATCCAGTAATATATTGAGTAGCATTTACCTCCGCTCCTTCCCTTAGCAGTACTTTTACATTTTCTAAACTTTTCGCAAATACTGCACAGTGTAGTGGTGTATAACCATTTTTATCTCTTGCATTGATCTCCGCTCCTTTTTTTATTAATAATCTCACTGTTTTGTAATCAGAGATTTCCACTGCTTGGTGCAATATCGTCTCTCCTTCTTCATTTCTTTTATTAATATCGTTACTTGATACTTCTTTAAAAAACTTACTAAAAGATTCTTTGCTAAACTTCATACTTACCTCACAAAACTAGCTTTTCTAGCGCCAGACAAATTTCTTATATTTACCTGCTGCTATTCAAGTCATGTCCTTTTTAGCATGAGAAAGCAAGTCCTTTTCTTTTTATTTCATACACTTTTACCTATTATTAATATAGTATATGAGGATCTAAATATAAGTACTTAACTTATTATAGATATTGCTTGACTATTTTTCCAACTTCTGTGCAAATGTCTATGTTCGTGCCACTTCAGTACTCCTGGGTAAAATACCAAAATATGCTTTTCTAATTCGTGTATTGAGTCTTTTTGCTCTGAATCTGAGTCATTTTTATAGTAAACGTTGTGTTCTGCTAAAACATATTTTCTGACCTTCTGATCTGTATAATTTTCTACTTTATAGTTGTGAGTAACGCTAAATCTTTCTAAAATTGGCTTGTGTTTTAAACTCCAATGCTGCCCTGAAAGTTTATCGCTTCCCAATACAAATTTATTTCCTCTTTCTTCTACGCTACTAACTGGAAAGCACGTATTTATGTCTCCTAAATCCCAACTGTCCGATAATACTATCTGCGCTTTAGCAAATTTAATCGATGGTAATAAGCTTTGAGTTAGAGGATACAGGGCTTTTAAGTTATACCACTGATGACTTCTTTCATAAATGCCTTTGTAATCTCTTGTGTGAGGCTCTGTTTCTCCAAGTACTGCTACATCTAATCGATATATGTCATTACTAAATGTTTGTTCATAATGCTCTCTTAAATAGTTGTCTACAATCTCTACTAACGGACCTCTAGAACTGAAAAAATTTATTCTTCCAAACGATAACACTGGTCCATCTTTTTCAACTTTTCTACCTGAATAGTCTGATAATAAGCTGCCGAATATACTTTCATCTAATATAAACCTATCAACGTTATAGTAGTCATTAAAAATCCTCATTAGCCTTGATCTTGCTGGTAATGATAGTTTTGCAAGTTCTACTACTGCATCTACAAAAAAGTCATTTGGAACATCTTTTATTCCTATTTGTAATTCAAAGAAGTGTTTACCAGGTGGTTCTTCGATAATTGTAATATCTTCTATATTTGCCCACTTTAGTGCTATTTTAAGTGATGCAGGTGTTCCTCTCAGTCTTTGAAATTTTACTCCTTCTACTATCGCCCTTCTTTTATCTTTTACCCAGCGCAATATCTCTTCTAAACCATATTCTTCTATTATCCACGGCAATGTTTCTTCTTTAAGACTAAACTTAAATCCTCTGATACAGCTCAGATCAACCTTATAATCTGTTGCATCTACTAGCGCTTTTTCCTGTTTTGTTGCATTTGGTGGCAATAACATTAATTCAACTCAATCTCTAAGTTTCTTAAAGCAGCACACTCATTACCTAGCACCACAACATCCTCTTTTGGCTCTATTAATTCCACATTTTTTACACCATCTACAAATAGATTCGCTATTATCCAAGATCTTGTTACACTCCACCCTAATCTTTTTGCTAATTCAAATTTCTCAATAAACTGCTTCTTGATTTCTTCCTCTGATATTATATAATTCGTGCTGATTCTGCTGTGGATATCTATTTCCATAATATTGCAGCCAATTACTGTTACTGTATCGGTTAAAACCCTTATATCATCTCTAGTAACTTGCTTTCTTACAATTTCAAGTAGCTCTTCTAATGCTATGCCAGTTTGTGTTGATAAAATCGAGATCTGTACTTTCCCTGGTATAGGTGATTCTACTAATGCATCTTTTACTCTACTATCTGCTGACAGTGCATAATACCTATAATACTCCTTGCTCCCACATGTGCTCCAGCCTTTTATTTTTGCTTTTACCCTCTTTCTAAATCGTTCGTCATCTTCTTCTTTCTGCCTCTCCACTCCGTAAAACTCAGCTAAATT
Source organism: Wolbachia endosymbiont (group B) of Hofmannophila pseudospretella (assembly GCF_964028515.1). Classification (NCBI taxonomy): domain Bacteria; kingdom Pseudomonadati; phylum Pseudomonadota; class Alphaproteobacteria; order Rickettsiales; family Anaplasmataceae; genus Wolbachia; species Wolbachia endosymbiont (group B) of Hofmannophila pseudospretella. Next base: position 64,113 of record NZ_OZ034788.1, read on the forward strand.
ATCAAGATCTTCTCCTGTCGCAAATTTAAGTAAATTGCTCTTTACTGCTTCATTTATTCTTTGTCTTAGTAACAATTCCCTCCATGCTGCTACTTCTAATACCTTCATCGCTGGGTCACTTTCTACTAATGCTGTAAAACTTTCATCACACTTCACTAACTCTTCCTTCACCCGAGCAAAAATCTCTTCAAAGTTCAGTGGTTCGATAATATTTGGCTGCTGCATTTTTAAACAACTACTCCATTAATATTTATGAACTTACCTTCTGAAAGATAGACACCTTCTAAATTCAATGTTACTCTCCCTTCTTTTACTTCTGTTATCTTCACTTTCTCTAATTTAAACCTTCTCTCCCATTTTTCCAAAGCTTCTGCAGTTGCTGCATATATCTCAAGTGTTAAATCTCTATTTATTGGCTTATCCACCAATTCAAATAATCTTGAGCCATAATCTTTCCTCATTATTCTACTGTTTACTGGAGTGGTCAGTATATCAATTATCGATTGCTTTAAGTGCTCTATTCCTTCTAACGCTTTTCCTGTTTTAGCATCCATACCCTTCATTTCTATTTTGCAAAAACGCTTTCACTGCCTTTTATTACTTTAAAACCACATGAAACTATATCTCCTACTCTTCCTATACCAAGACCATTTGCAAACACTGTTTTTGATCCTTCAGTTAATGCTCTTCCTTCACTAAAACTGTCTCCTTGTCTACATATTGATTTACCGTTTACAAAAACATTATTACTTCCGCTAATGCAGAAATGTGGTATAGCTTCTCCACAGTAGTCTCCTAACCTCACTATTCCTTTGTTCAATTTAAGTCGATCCTTTCTGCTTTCAGCTTTATTCCACTTTTTGTCATTTCTATACTTGATCCCCCAACTTTCAGTGTTATTTTGTCTACTACTTCAATCTCTAAATGATGTTTATCTTTATCGTATGACAACTTTGTTCCATCTTGAAATGTTAAGCTACTCACCTCTTTTTTATTTTCTGGTGCAGAGTACTTTTGTTGATATATTCCAGGAAGTACTACTCCTAATGATAACTCTCCCAATGGTGACAATATTACTACCTGTTCATTTATGCTTGGTGGTAGCCAGCTTCTTTCCTCTCCTGCTCTAGAAGTTATCCATGGAAGAAAATCTGTTAAAAGTTCTCCTATCTTCACTCTTACTTTTGCTTTCTCATAATCTACTTCTTTTACAACTCCTATTCGTACAATGTTTGCTAACTTTCTTTGCAGCTCTGAAATAGCAAAATTACTCTCTAACATTTTCTTCTATTATAATCGTATGTGGCTTAATCTTATTTTCTGTCCATATAGATTTACCTAAATGAAGCTGATGACTCCAATCAACCATCCACACCAAATATGCATCTAATTCGGGTCTAAATCCGTCAATTTCTGCAGAGATAAATTCTCCTGGTGAAACATTTTTTATATTCCATGTATTTTTGTTTACAACTTTTGCCACCTCAGCAGCTAATGTTCTGACAATAGTAGCTGCATTTTCTATTGTGCTATCAATCACAATTCGTGCTTCAAATCTTGCTTTCAGTGCTAATTCTTCTGTTCCTGGATCTTTTCCCGATTCTAAACTCACAAGCTCTACAAATAACGCTGGCGCTAATAATTCTTTTCTTATCGATGGATAAATTTCACATGTCTGTATAGACGGTATTTCTTCCTTCAGTGTGCTGCAAATTGCTTGATGTAAATCTTTCCAGAACTTTGTCATACCTTTAAAATATAGTTTAGCTCATGCTTAAAGTATTTCTCAAACTCTCTCTCACTCTCATAATTAACAAAATTCCCTATTATCCTTGAAGCCTCTGGTTCTAGTGGCAACTTAATTTCCTTTATTGGCAATGCTGCTCTTCCTTCACGTTTAAACATACCGCTATTTCCTTTTGGCATAACTGCTGCAAATCCTCCTATAAACTCATGCTTTCCTACTTTCGATCCTCTTCTTGTTTTTTGTATTTTACCAATTGTCGATGCTCTAATGTCATAGAGATTTGCTCTAATTAACACTTCTAATCTGCTAGTTTTCGCCTTAAAAATTCTTAATCTCTTTCTTATCAAACTTTTCTTTTCCTCACTAATTTCTTTTGCTGTCTTCAATTTTAGCCATAGTGCTGTTCTGTTTAACGCTCTTACTATTGCTAATTCTATTTTTTTTCTTTTAGCATTTACACTTTCTATTACCTCAACTTCTATATGCACAGACATTTTACACCCCATACGCTTCGATTCGCCAGACCATTCCAGATTTATCTCTAAGTGGTGGTGTGTGTATTTTGTATTTGCAATCACCTATAACAAAAATATCTCCTACAATTGGCCTCAGTATATCAAAAATGCTTACCTCAAGAAAAAGCATCTCTCCCACAAATTGTCCTTCACCAATCTCGTATAATTTATCTGGCTGTTGCTTTAGTACTTGTACCATGTACGCCTTATTTTTCGACTTATACAAAGCTACTTCTCCTAAATGGGCAAAACAATCTTTTAGTAATCTCTTAATATTCTCTTGCATTCTTTCATAAGTATGCTAATAAGTTATATACTAGTAGAGTCCTCTTGTACCTCACCAACTTGTAGTTACTCTACCAGTATTGTTATGCTGCAACGACTTTTACTAATGTTCCTGGTCTGTGGCACATTGGCAATGGATTCGACTGCGTATGTAAATCAGTTCCTCTATCAAATCTCCTTGGCTCTTGTTTTGCATATAGTGGCTGTCCTAGTGTATTTACTGTTTCATTAAAATCTGCTGGTGCAAAATATGTTGTAAATGTGCTCGCTGTTCCTACTGGAAAACAGTGCCCTGTATCTTTCTCAATAAATCTTCTTACTGTTCCTTCAGGGTCAGTTGCTTGCCCTCTATATTCCTCAAATGTTATGCCACAGAACGTAAATCCTGACCTCATATCATTTCGAAGTGCTGCTCCTTCTTGCCATCTTTCATATGCTTCTTTTACTTTAGCATGAGAAGTTAATGCATCAAAAAACTCAGGGCTTACCAAGGCATGAATTCCAGTCATATATTCACCACTTAGATTATCTTCTATGTGCCGGAGTACTTCCAGACACTTACGTTTTACGTCAGTTGTTGCTGTTCCAAGGGCAAAATTTACTACTTTCGGTGTGATTTCAAATTCGTTGTACAGATTTAATAATTCTGACCCATCAGCATCTAAAATTATTCCTTTGAGCGCTCCCATTCGCAAATGCTCTAATGTTATTGCATGTTTGTTCCTCATCAATTGCAAATGATCGGTTATTACATCTGCCAGCGCTTTAAGTTCACTCTCTGATCCAAATGCCCTTATTCCTTGTACTTCTTCTGGCAGCACTACATCATCATGCGGAATGTGCGGAATCGTAAATGTTCTTACCTTTCTTTTTCCTCTTTTTCCTACTGTTGCTGGTGCTCCGGGTACTTGCGTTGGTAGTAAACTTAACACTCCGTTGTGTTCTTCTATCGTAATATGTCTAAATCTTACTGACCTACTTGGAAACAAATTTAAATTTTCAACACGTCCATAATTTATCGGCAATATATTCATCGCATTTGTTAGTGCCGTCATGCTAAATGCTGTATTTGTAAATGGATTTTGCATTTTTTCTTTTCCCCCTTTTGTATTTTTAATAGTTTTTTTAAGCTCCCTTGCGGATAATGATCCCTCGTGCTTCAAGTTGCTTTATTGCTGCATTTTTCTGCTCTTCAGTGATATTTGCTGGCCACACAATTGCATGATCTGCTAGCATTGCTATACGTGTAATGATTACTGCTTTGGCATTTTCTGTCGCATTTACATCACTTACTATCGCACCTATTGCTGTTTGTGTACCATCTGTTGCAGTTGGATTTATTATCTTAATCATGTTATCCTTATCACTACCAACAACTGTACCAAGTTTAAGATTTTGTCCCTTGGCTACCGTTATTTGGTCTCTTGAATATAGACTTGATGCCTCATACTTTAATAAGTCACCTAGATTATTTTGTTCGATTATACAACTCATAAAATTTCCTCATTTATTTTCCCCTTTAGTTTTACCGCCATGTTTGTAATTGTTGTACGCGGCGGTTATAAAAAAACTTAAATACTTGATTGCGCTCTAGTCCTTGCTACCTCCGTCATCAACTCTTCTCCTGAATTCTGCGGTATTGCACTCAGTATCTCTGTCTTTTTCGTTCTCTCTGCAAGTAATTCCATTAAAACCTCCCTGGCTTGCTCAATACTTACGCCTTGCTCTATAAATTCTCCTATCTTTTCTGGCATCTTTGATACATTACATAATCTTATTATCTCTAAAATTTCTCTACGACAGTTCTCGTAGCCTTCCTCAGTTAACTCATTAGTTGTCATACTAACACTCCTATGATTATTGATAAATTCAAAAAATGTTGTAACTCCATCTGCAAGATCTATTTCTACTGCTTTCTCCCCAAAATATAGCCCTGCTTCCGTTGATTTGATTGCTTCTATAGAAAGGTTTCGATTACGTGCTATTAGCTGCACAAACATTTCATATAGTCGGTCTACTTCTTTTTGTAAGCTTTCCAGACTTTCAGACGTCATTGGCTCATGTGGGTTTAAATCATTCTTTCGACTACCAGCAAAGATTGTGGTGTACTTAATACCTTGCTTTTCATCAAATCTACTTTGATCTATATGACTTGCTATTACTCCTATACTCCCAACCCCTGAAGTGCGGGTGAGAAAAATCTTTTCAGCGCTTGAAGCTATAGCATATGCAGCAGAGTATGCATCATCATTTGCTATCGCTATTATCCTCTTTTTTGCTCTTGATTCATAAATAAAATCAGCTAGGTCAAAGACACCGTTTACTTCCCCTCCTGGACTGTCTATGTCAAGTAGAATCGTCTCTATGCTTTTATCTTCTAAAGCGCTCTCTATCTCTTCATGAATATTTTCATATGAAGTCATGTCTAAAATATGATCAAAAGCTTCTGTTTTTTTTGTCAAAACTCCATAAATACGTATTATTGCTATTCCTTTTGGGTTTATATGAAAATGCTTTAAGTTCTTAAAGATAGGTTGTTTGCTGTTATATAATGATAGTAGTTCAAAGCTTCTTCTCTCTACCATTATTGGTTTATTTATCCACATCACCTTCTTCCCCTTATTGTATTTTATGGCACATTAACGTCACAATCGAAACAAAGTCCAAAAGAATTAGCACGCTTTTGATCTTCTGCTATTTCTTGGTCAATTTCTTCTACATCATAACCCATTTCTGATACTACTTCCGATCGACTCTTAAATCCATTCCTTACTGCCATTTGCTGTGCTTGCTGGTCTTTCAGTGGATCTACCCAATCAAATCCCTGTGGTATCCATTTTACTTCTTCTTTCGCTGCTTTTACTACTTTTTCATCTATACTCAGTTCTCCACAAAGCACTGCTAATTCTAGCCATCTACTCCATACTGGTCTGCAAAATTGGAATACTATAATGTTATGTTGCAGCATAGCGCATCGACGACGAAACTCTATCAGCCCTGCTCGAATGGATGAATAATTAACACCGGTTAAATCTCCTGTTAGCTGTTCATATGTTATCCCTGTACCTATTGCTATTGCCCTTAGCTGCTGTCTCATAAACGCTTCATAACTTCCTCCAACATCTGACGGCTCTGAAAATTTTATATCTTCTCCTGGGTCTAAAAGCTGCATTGTTCCAGGTTCCAGGCCAGATAGTGCTACTCCTTGCTCACTTGCTTCACCTTCTCCCATGATATTTGCTTCTGGATCGAGTCTCGTAATAAATCCAGCAAACATTGCTGCAGTTTTCTTTCTCACCAGCTCTGCATCATCATATTGATCAAGCTCATAAAGCTTCAGCAGTATATTAGAAAGCCAAGGCTCCCCTCTGATTTGCCCAGGTCTTAATGGTCTATAAATATGTAAAACATCATTTGCTGGCACTCTCACTGATTCACCAAACGAACCTTCACCAGGGTGTTCTTTAAATAGGTAATATGCTTCTCTTTGCCCAAGCTTGTTAAACTCAATCCCGTTTCTTATTACATTACCATTTCCTAAAGTTTGATTTGTTTTATTATCTAAATGTTCAGACTCAAGTACTTGCAGTTGTAATGGTACAGAAAATCTATCTTCCAGCTTTCTCGTTCTTAAACGTACAAAACATTCTCCTCCCTCTATCATACTTCTGCATACTAGAGCCTGCAGACCATAAAAATCACTTACTCCGTTACTATCTGCTTCATCTGTCCATTTTAGCCATAATTCTTGCACTTTCTTTCTAAATTCTGCATTCTTTGCTTTTGATTGCGGCTTTATTCCTGTTCCAATAGAGTTACTTACTATTGTATCAATAATATTTGCTGCATATGGATTTTTTCTCACCATATCACGTGATCTACTACGTAAAGTTTCAAGGCTTTGAGACAGCAAATTGTTTATACTTCCTAACTCTGGTTGAAAGTGAAAAAATCTTCTTCCTGACCCTGCTGCATCCCATGCTGAACTTTTGATTTTTGGCTTGCTAAATAGTTGTTTGAAATTTTTCAGCATCATACTAACCAAAATTCTCTTAATTCTTTTAATGTGCCGTTAAATTTATTTCTGTCACATTTTCCGATTCCACTTACTTCATGTGGCTCTGGACCATTTTTACCGTCGGTGTATTGCCATAAAATCCACTTATTCCAGCCTTGCGGTAAAACAGGTTGATCTCCATATCTTGCTATCCATAATGGACATTTAGTCAAAATTGGTGTGGCAAAATCTTTCAAAAATTTAGCACCTCCATACACTAAAGGTGAACGCCCTGTTTCTTCTTGAACTTTTTTAATAAAATCTTCTGCTTGTCTTGGTTCTATATTTTTTCCACTTTCGTTCTCTTCAATATCAAGAGCAACAATTGTATTTTTAGCTTTACCCACTGTATTCAAAAAGTGATTTGCCTGATCCTTTCCATCTTCCCCTACACCGAAATGATATGAACCCCATAATAGACCCAAGTCTTCAGCTTCTTTTCTTCTTTCTTTGTATTTTGAATCTATGTACTCTGTTCCTTGCGTTGCCTTATGAATTACTCCAACTATACCACTCTCTTTAGCTAACTCAAAATCCACATTTTCTTGCCAATGTGACAAATCTATTATTCCATTTACTGAACTCTCTCTATTGTCCCATAGTTTTATGAAAGTTTTTAATTGCTCTAAAAATTCAGAATATTCCTCTTTTACAACTTTTCTCAGAAAATTTTCCCTCATATAACTCCTTTATTTGTTGCAAAAATAATCTTTCGTTTAGGCTTCATACCTGCAACTTTCAGTTCAGCCTTAATACGTTGCCGTAAATTCAGCAAGTCATTTGTCTGAACTTCAGCATATCTCACCACATGGTCACCATATGCAATTGATACTACTCGCTCTCCGTTTTGTAGTTTCTTTATCGCTTCTTCGACTTGAATTAAATACTCTTCGCTGTACATCTTACTTCTCATTCAACCATTTGCTTTGTCTCACTTTTTTAGGTTTTTTGCTTTCTGGCTTTTCACTTAAACTATTCCATTTACTCTCTGGCCAACGATCGATTCCAAGCGCAATAGATGCTGCTCTTGCGTAAATTCGGCAGTCTAGCACTTCATTTCTTTCTCTTACCTTTTGCCACTCCTGTTTGGTGTATCCTTTTACTACCTTACTGACTAATTGCTCTGCCGTTAACTGCTTAAAATATTCGGGTGCATACTCAGGAAAATGACAATATCCTGCTGGCACTTTCTCTTCTTCTTTTAAAATATTAAGTAGCTGAAAAAGCTCTGACTTTAATATCGATACTCCTACTGGCCAGAGCTTTATTCCTCTTTTTAGCTTTTGACCACCAACTGTTATATCAACTCTACTTGGGCTGCTAAGTGGCACTAGGGCTTTATTTACACCTTTAACTGCCATTACTCTTCCAGATCCTTGATGACCTCTTACCCAGTTGTATACTTCTTGCGTTGCATATCCAGCATCTACTGCCATCATGCTTATCATATATTCAAGCCCATTTTCACCGATAAAATGATGACTCAGAAGCTCCGAAAGTTTTCCCCATACTTCTCCACCTCCTGTATCTCCTTCAAATACTCGGTAGTCTATTGACCAACTTTCACGGCTTTTTCCCCATGCTACAACTTCCACCTCTAGACGATCTTTTTGGACATCTACTCCTGCAGTAAGTACCACTTCTCTCCTTGGTACTGTGCCAATCTGAAAAAATTCTCTCCTGTTAAATAATTGCTTCCAATCAGGTACTTCTCCTTTATCTACCCAAGTTTCTCCAAGCGTAGTATTTATCCATACTTTTAGTAATTGTTCACTTTCTTTTGCATGAAGAAAATCTTCTACTGCTTGTTGCCAACTATACCAACCAACTGGGCTATAAAGACTTGAAAGATGAAATCCTTTTTTCTCCCCTTCTTTTGCCTCTGTAGCTCTCCATTCTCCACGCTCAAGCATCTCTGTCTTTTGATGATTTTCTATTTTGCCGCTACATTCAGTGCAGACATAATGTGCTGTTCTTGAGTCGTTGTTTTCCCATTTTATTTGTGACCATTTTAGAACTTGATAGTAATTACAATGCGGACATGGTACAAAAAAATATCTCTTATCTGTTGCTTCAAATTCCTTCTCAATTCTGCTTATTCCATGAATCGTTGGTGTTGATACTAAAAAAATCTTTCGCCGTGCAAATGTATTGGTACGAGCTATGCTGAGTAAAACTGGATCTCCTTCTCCTCCTGAATCTCCTGGATATGCATCTATCTCATCAAGAAAGAGATATTTTACTGGCATAGAACGAAGTCCTACACTGCTATTTGCTCCGGTTATTACTACTATTCCACCTGGAAATTCCTTACTTTGTACAGTATTGCCTGAGTCTCTTGACCTTGGGTCTTTTACTTTACTCTTTAAACATGGCATACTCTCTATTAACGGCGCAAATCTTCCTTTTGACCAACGCTTTCCCATTTCAACTGTTGGCTGCACAACTAACATTGGACCAGGAGTCTGATCTATAATATAGCCTATCCAATTGTTACCAGCTTCTGTTCCTCCAATCTGCGCTCCTTTCATGAATACTACTTTTTCTGCTGGTGAGGACGGAGAAAGTGAATCCATGATTTCTTTTAAATAAGGAGTTCTTTCTGTTCTCCATTTACCTGGCTCTGATGCTGCAGTTGGCGCTAAAACTCGATACTCATTCGCCCACTCTGACACTTTAAGTAGTGGATCTGGCTTTAAACCTTCAGAAAAAGATGTAGCATATATCATATCGCTAGCTCTTCACCATCATTAGATGATACCTCAACATCACTTAAAATAGAACTGCACTCACTTGTTTTCTCACTTTCGAGTTCAATAAACATTTTCTTTTCAAGTGCTTCTTCTATGTACTTCTGAGTTAAATTACTCATTGCTATTGCAGCTATGAGCGCAACTATTCCCACCATTACCGCAGCTATAATGTTAGGGTAAATTCCCACTATCACTATTGCACATACTGTTATAGAAACACAGACGATATTGATATATTTCTTTATTTTTTTGTCTGCTATTTTCCTTTCTTCAAAATATTTATTGCTCAATAAATGAAATGTTGGAAAGTTCTTCTGTCTTCCAAATAACACTATTTCCTTCTCTTTGCTCAGTAATTTTATTAATTTTGCGTTGTTCGTTATTATTGCATACTGAAAAACATCCGTGGCATCTGCTCCTCTCTTTAGCAACAACTTTACTACGTTAAAGTGACCATGCTTTACAGCAACATAAATTCCCGTTTTTCCACTCTCATCTACAGCATCTATTTCAACTCCTTCACCAAGAATACCGTCTATTAGGTCTTCATATCCTTTTCTGGCAGCTAAATGAAGCAAACTGTTTTTATCAGCTCCGTATCTATTACTTGCTAAAATCTTTACTATATCTAATCTATTTGCTTCTTTTGCATAACAAAATGGTGTCTTGCCATTATCATCCTTAATTAAAGGATCTATATCTTCTCGCGTTAGTAAAACTTCTATTGTTTTCAGCCTTTCAGCATAATGTAGTGGCGTTTTATTTTCATAATCTTGTAAGTTAACCCCAGCATTAGGAACATTTATTAAGCATCTTACAATATCTAAACATAAGTCCCTTTCGTCGTAATTACTACTACTTATAGCTACGTGCAAAGAAGATAATTTCATTGCATTTCTGCCGCTGCCAACTACATTAACATTCGCACCAAGATTTGAAAGTAATTTTACTACTCCTAGCTTCTTGTTGTTTACTGCATAATGAATTGCTGCATGATTTCTCGCATCAAGAACATCTTTGTCCGCATTTCCTTCTCTAATTAAAATTTCTACTATTTGTTCATGCCCAGCTCCTGCCGCTAAGTGTAACGGTGTATGTAGTAAAGCATTCTGCTCATTAACATTAACCCCTTTGTTGAGTAAAAACCTTACAGCATTTGCTTCATTCAACATCGCAGCTAAGTAAAGCAAACTATCTTCCTCTGATCCGTATTTATTATTAATTAGCGCTTGTAATATTTCTTCTCTTGCACAAGAGAGCGCACTTTTACCATCATCATCAGTGATTAGTGGATTAATATTTTTTCTGTTCAGTAAGAGTGCAACCATACTAAGCTCGTTAATTTCTACTGCATAATGTAGCGGTGTCTTTCCATTTAATCCTCTAACATTTACATCCACTCCTTGCTGATTAATGAGACACTTTATTAATTCTAAACTTAAGTTAGCAGACATTATTTAAAACTTAATATTAGATAATTCTTGTAATGAGTTTGTAATCTCTTCAGTTAGCGCCATATGAATCTTTTCAGTGTCACTCAGTGATGCAAGTAGTGCTGAAACTCTATTTGGAATATTAAGCAAATTATTACGGACAACTCTTGCTACGTTAAATGCATCGCGCTTTACTTCCTCTACTGCTACAAGTTCTCCTATCTCAGCCTTAGCTTTCGCCTCAAGTAGTTTACCTCGTTCCATTTCATTTTTTATTCGAGTTTTAAGCAACATTGTGGAAAGGTTACTTGTATTTTCGTTTTCTGGATTTTTCCTCCTCAGTGGCTGACTTGGATCTCTTATTGCTGCTACCGCTTCATTTGCTTGCTCTCTATTGATCAAACCATCCTCCAACTCAACTATTCCTTTTTTTACTAAATAACAGACATATTGCTTTGAAACTCCTAGTTCTTTTGCCCATTCCGTTTGTGTGATCTTTTCCACTTTTTTTGCCCCTTTATTGCTGTTTTTCTTCTTGAATTTGTGCAAAAGTTTTGTCAGTACCAGAAAGAATTGCCTTCCTACCTGTGTATATTTGCCAACGTTTTATGGTTATACCAATTCCCACTATATAAAGAACAGATAGACAATAATGGGAAAGAAGTGATACTAAAGTAGATAAAATAGAGAGGTATAAATGGCATTAAGGTCAAAACTATTAGACGAAAAAGTTGTAAATTTGGCGAAAGAAATGTTAAAAAAGGTCAGAAATAACGCATATGTTTCAAAAAAGTTACAAGCGGTGATAGCAGGAAAAGAAAGTAGTATAAGCGCTGTGGCAAGAATATGTAAAATTTCAAGGACTGCTTTGACTGAATGGATAAAGCATCTAAAATTTGGTAGAGTAGAAAGATTATTTTCCCCGTCTCAGCGGCGAAGAAAAAGCAAATTAAACAAAAATCAACGTGAGCAAATTGAAATATGGGTAGAAAGAAATCCAAATATTACTATTAAGGAAGTGCAAATAAAAATCTCAGAGGAATTTGGCCTAAACATTAGCAAATCAACAGTGCACCGTGAGATACAAAGGATGAAGTTTTCTTACATAACACCGAGGCCAATTCACCATAAACAAGATAAAAACAAGCAAGAAGAGTTTAAAAAATACTTCAATAAAATAGTCAATTCCCACCCTGAAAAGGAGGTATTTTTTTGATGAATCACGATTTGGAACTCATTCAAAAATCGGACACGGATGGTTTAAAAAAGGGGTCAGAACACAGGTTAAAATGAAAATTGGTAGACAAAATTTCTATATCTACAGTGCGGTAAATCCAAGAAGTGGTAAGAAAATTAGCCTACTTGCTCCATATGTAAACACTGATTGTATGAATATATTTCTGGAGCAGATGTCGAAAGATTTAGGCACGAAAGAAGCCTTTCTTGTAATGGATTGTGCAAGTTGGCATAGATCAAAAAGTTTGAAAATTCAGGAAAACATTACCATCATATACTTGCCTCCTTATTCACCGGAACTGAATCCTGTTGAAAGGTTGTGGCAATATATCAAATACAATACTTTACGCAATAGTATCTACGATACCATAGGTTTACTTGAAGATGTTTTGTGTAATTTTATTGTCAATATTTCCAGTACTACTATTAAACGAGTTTGTAATGTTTCTTATTTGTTCGGTCAGTAATGGATTTTGGTATGAGAACTTTAATCTTTAATCCTCTTTAAAAAGTTATCTGAAGAAACGACTTTCACACCTCTAGCTTTTTCGAATGCCTCTCTTGCTGTGCCTGCGTTCTTACCTCCTTCCTTTGCCGCCTCTAAATTTTTATTATAGCCCTGTGCATCTTTATCTTTTATTTCATCAATGGTAGCCTGTTCTCCTAGCATGTTAAAAATTAATTCAATTGGTGTCATATGGTCTCTTAGTGGTTGTTTCCTCAAGCCTTTTATTTCCTTATGGTGCTTTGTTTTTACTCCAAACGTTCCCTCAGAAATTACGTCTGTCAATATTGCGTATTCTCTACCTTCAATATGCTTATTATTGTGGTCAGATATATTTCTGTTACCCCATTCTTTTGTTAGTTGATTTCTGACAGCTATCGACTCTATTCTCTTTTGTATCCATTCCTGAGGGTACCCTTTTGCAGCATAATCGGCATAGATTCGTTTGAGTGCAAGTTCAGGGTTTTCATATTCTTATAGCCTTTCATATCCAACTTTTGCAAGCCAGCGTTTAAATTGTTCAACTCTTTTGGAAGGAATAGACTGCAAAATACGAAATAACCCCTCAACATTTGTACAATTAACATTCTGTTTACCACCTTTTGTTTTAATTTCAAGGGGGGTGACAAATTGTCCCCATCCTTCAGAGAGCCCTATATCTCTGCTTTTTATCTTTTTTAGATAGTCAGATGGGTTCTTACTACCTGTCAGAAAAGCTATTACTTCTGTTATTACGTACCACCATTCTCCATCGTGTAATACTCTAGTAAAATTGCTATTATCAAAAGCAGTAGTTTCAATATCTCCCTCTTTTAAAGTTAAAGTATCAGTCATAAGCAACCTCTATAAGTTAAGAATAAACATAAAAACTAAAAAGACACTATTTTTAAGTCAGAAAAACCATTACTTACAATTTAATAATTTTCCAAAATCAATTATGTGTGAAAAGTAATCACTATCTATAACATCATCACTTACATCATTAACGTGGATAAGGACTGGACGACATGAAAAGCCTTTTGGACGATTTAGTGCATCTATTTTCTTTTGTACCTCTTGTATTATTGAATGACCAATTTTATCTTTTGAAAATTTGATTTCGCAAATGTAGAGAGTGTTAAACTTCGTTTGAATCATATAATCAATTTGACAACCTGCACTATTACGTGTTCTTTTCTGAAAAAATGGATTCTCGCTTATTATTCCATCAATCCCTAAGATATTATGTATGCTCTTTCTATTGTTCAGCACCAAATTTTCAAATTGAAGCCCAATAATTGTATACCACTCTGGTAAGAACCCTATAGAATAGGTGTCACGACTAATTTTCCCTAGATCTTTTTCGATATATTTTAGATAAAACCTTAAATAATTATCTTGAAGTCTGTATCTCCTGAGTCGTGAATCAGTACCAGTTTTTATACTCCAAGTATGATCTTTTGCAATAAAACCAGCAAGCTCAAGCTCATGTAGATACTCAGAAATGCGTCCATGTCTTACGATATTTAAAGTAGCACAAATTTCTTCTTGTTCTTTAGCTCCAGTAGAAAGAGCTCTGACTATTTGCTTATAAAAAGCCGTTTTTCGCATGAATAAATCTGAGAATATTTGATTAAATTCTTCAACTAAAAACCCACCTTTTCTAAAACAAAGCCTTTTAATATTTTCTTCAGCGCTATGCTTAAAATTTACCTCTTCTAAATACTTTGGAATTCCGCCAGTTACTGCAAGCACCTTGAACTTTTCATATGCTGAAATATTTTTTGGCCAAAATTCATTGCAATCAGAAAGTGATAATTCTCCGAGTGTTAAAGTTAACGATATTCTCCCTACGAAACCAGTACTACTAAGTATATTTTTCTCGATCCATGATGAAGCTGATCCACAAACAACGAAAATTAGCTTGTTATTATTTTTTAGCTGCGTATCCCAAAAATTTTTTATTTTGCCTAAAAAGGTTGGATCTTTTGAGCCCATCCAAGAAATTTCATCAAACAGCAATAATGTTTTTCCTGATAGTAGACGTTCACCAACTGCCCATAGTAAATCGCTCCAGTCATCATACCTAGCAAAAGATGTATTAAATTGTCTAGCAACTTGTCTAGAAAATTCATTAAGTTGGTAGGACATTGTAGTATGCTTTTCTGGTGGCAAACCTATAAAGGAGTAATATTGTTCAAAATACTTACCAAACTCTTGAATTAAACGACTTTTTCCTATACGACGCCTTCCTTTGACTACTACAAAAGATGCAGTATTTTTTTCTGTAAGCTCCAGTAGTTGTTTTAACTCAGTTTTTCTACCAATAAATAATGGAGACATAAAACACAAAATATAAATCTTTGTCTCCGTTATACTAGATAAAATTGGAGACGTAAATAAATAAATTTAGATCTTTGTCTCCATTCTGAACTATTAAGCGGTACATAGGTTTTAGATGCAGAAAAAGCTCAATAGAAAAAAATGATCCATTTCTGTAATTTTAGGTACATTCTTTCACCTATATCCAAAGAACCCCTATCAAACAAATCATATCCTCTTTTTCTGGAATACTCCCAAATTGGCTGAAATCTTGAACGGAATACATATTGTAATTTAATTGTTAGGACATTTATATTATAAGCAAAACAGAAATTTAATAACTATAAGGAGAAAACCTACGTTTTAAAGCTAGCTACAATTTTTAAGTAAAGCAGTAGCCACCTGATTAAAGATCGCTTATAAAACAACTCTAAACTCAACTAAAAGGTATTTTCAGTAGTCTTACTATCACGAAAGAAACTTACATGTAAGTTTAACACGATTTTCATGCCTTGTAAAGAAAATTTTTTAAAAAGAATTTAACGTTTCCTGTCTCAGATCTTTTTTTAGAGAGCTATCTACAAGGGTTAAAGAATAAATAAGAATGAAAAATATAAATAGGGTATTATTATATACCTTATTTTTATTATTTATAATAATAGGTTTTTCCTCTAAACTAAGAAACACTCAAAATCAGCCAAGGAGCAGCCTTTTATGATATTATAGTAGTTTGCTTGACTTGTAACCTTAAATTATGTTAAACTCCTCTACAGTAGCCCACTTCTCAGCTTAATGAGATTTCATTTTCCAATCTAAAATGGCTTAAACTGCCAAAAATCTATGTAATCCCGAATCTAAAGCACTTAATTCACAAACAATTATTATTAATAGTTTTACTAATGCAGCATTTTGTGGCTACTTCTTATAGATGGAAAATCTCTCACCTGGGTATATTGTAAACACGTTAAGCTCTATTAAAGTTTAATAGAAAAATCGTAATGAAAAAAATTTTAGAGCAAATCATATTTCGGACTGGTCAGGTAAGGAAGCAGTATTACTACTACCCCCTCCCTTAGAAACGCAGCATGCAGGTTTCCCAACACTACGCTTGAGCCCCTTATCTAAGTTCTTCTTTTCTAGAACCGGCTTGTCCTTCATGATTCCTCAGGAAACATCATTCTTAATGGTGACACCAACAGTAGAGAACCTTCTCTTGAGAAAGAGCTTGCTAACATTCTTGTTCGTTTCACTCTCTCATCAAAATACTTTTTCCATTTTAAGTCAAGGGGATTTGCATCCGCTCTGATTTTAACATGTCGTCTGATAGGTATATCAATCAGCTTAAGCAGTCTTAAATACCGTATCTCTTTTGGTTTGTTCTTGCATAGGGGTGCAGCAAAAACCCATTGGCGTTGACCCATTACTTTGAAGTAACGATTCTTTATCCAACGTAATCCTTTACGAGGATGTCTTTTCTTTGCCCATTTCCATAAACTATGCCAAATTTCATTGTCGATCTTTCTAAACGCTTTTTTAGCACACACATGGTGATAGTAATTTCCCCATCCTCTCAGTAGAGAGTTGAGTGACTTAATTACTATAGCCTGAGTGTTCGCTATATTTGCTTTTATCAATGTACGTGCTTTATTAAGAAGTCTTTTAATACTTTCTTTCGAAGGTTTAATAATTAACTTCTTATTATATCTACGTACATTACAACCAAGAAAGTCAAACCCTGTTGTGATAGATGTAATCTTTGTCTTCTCTTCTGACAGAATTAAACCTCGCTCATGAAGAAAAGATGATACTAAAGGCTTAACTTCCTTTTCCAGTACTTCATGTGTGAAACCTGAAATAATAAAGTCGTCTGCGTATCTGATTACATTCACTCCACTTCTGATTTTGTTTCTTTTTCTACTGCCGAGTTTACCAAATCGACTTTCCAATAACTTTTCAAGTCCGTTTAAGGCTAAATTGGCTAGTATTGGAGAAATTATACCACCTTGCGGGGTACCTGCAGTTGTGGGATACAGAGTTTTTGATTCTAGGAAGCCAGCTTTTAACCAACTATGCAGAATTTTTTTCTCCATAGGAATATGCTTCATAAGCCATTCATGATTAATGTTGTCAAAGCATCCTTTGATATCACCTTCAAGTATCCATTGTAGTTGATTACGACTTGCCAGTAACAAATGACAAGCTACTGTAGCATCTGCACAGGATCTTTTAGGTCTAAAGCCATAGGAGTGACGATCACTGATCGTTTCAGCTATCGGTTCCAGAGCAAACAGATATAATGCTTGCATGGCTCTATCTTTTATCGTGGGTATTCCAAGAGGTCTTCTTTTGCCATTAGATTTACTGATATAAATCCGTTTTAGCGGAGAAGGTTTATATCCTCTTTGCTTTAACTGCTTTATTCCTTGAAATTTAGCATTGCAAGTTGACCATAGTTGACGATCTACACCCGCTGTGTTTTTTCCTTGGTTTTCAGTTACTCTCTTAACAGCCAAAGCTTTTCCGCTAAAAGAGCGTGTGAGAAGATGTTGTAAAGTTTTTACCTTACCCCATCTTCCTTCTTGGACAGCCTTAACAATACGTCTTTGTAGCCTCACAATAACTTTCTGGCATTTCTTCCATGGCAACTGCTTCCATGCTTCAAAGCTTTTGGTAGATGCACTTACAGGTTTACTTGTAATCATCTGCTTTCCTACCTTAAGTGGTTAACAAAGTTTCTTGTCACGAGGGACCAAACGGAAGTCTGCTCGTTTTCACGCGAATTAATGTTACAAATTCTATCCATTTCGTTACAAAATGGCATTCGCTTTCTCCATTCTCCTTTACCTGCACTTCCATCAGCATTCCTTGCGGTTTGCTTGCCATGTAGGCGAAAATACAGGCTTACCCTGTTTCTCCAGTCATACAATAGTGGGTTAGGTGGCTTCTCTATACCGGTGGAGTTATTATTTGCGTACATCTAGAAATGAAAAAATGTAACTTATCCACATTACCTTTTGGTCAGAGCTTATCAGCATCTTTAGCTCTTTCATCGTATCGGTACTTATAAAGCTTCACTTACGTTCACCATACCACTAGCCTAGCCCTCCAACCACATGATGCTTGCAGTTTATGCCCCTCTCACGATTGAGCATCTTCTTTTTCAAGAGGAGGTTCATTGTCCGCATCGCTTGGCACCAACCGGTTGCCCGATTCGCACTGATGCGTAGACTCAGACGGCAAAACATCTGGTTTAATAAGTTTTAGAATCCTTTCAGTTTCTTTCTGAATGAATTCCTCTCCTTTTAAACAATATGACCGAAGACTTTCAGGTCGCACCATTTCTAGTATATATCTGTTATGGAGGAGAAAAAAGGATGGCTTATTTGGTTATTCTCATAAGCAAAGTGTAGTATATTTTGCAACATAATGCAGATGCAACTTATAGGCGGCTTTTTTGTTTAAAGTTAAAATGAAATTAAATTTTGTAATTTTTTTGAGGAGTGTAAGTTGAGAGCAGAGTTAAATTTTCAATATCACCATTTACCTCTACAGAAGAGAACTTTTTTAGTGTTGCCTATATATTTTTGTAGTTTTTCGGACGAATTTGAAATTGAACGTATATATATACTACAGGGGCATATGAAAGATAAGAGAACGGAGTTGTGCAAAATTTTCTAAAAAGTGACCAGTTTTTGTAATTTTGTTGAACTTACTATAGTAAGACCTAGCAGCCTGGTCTTCTGAATTGTAAATATTTGGGGTAAATATGGACAGTGTCAACTTACGCTTGAAAAAAAATTTCTCCTCTCTTCCGGAAAAACATGTGAGAAATCCGGTATTACTATAGTAAAAGGTACAGAGACATCTCTCTACCCACTTATGACTGTATTTTAAATTACCAAACCTTTAAGAACATCATCATGAGCTATGTAACAGAAAAAAAGACATTTTGTCAACAAACATAGCTTATTTTAACAGGAGAAAACAATATGCATGACAAGCAAGCTTTATTTGAAAGAGCAGCAGAAGTAAAAGCAGAACTACTCTCAAGAATAGAATCATCTTTATCCTACTTATTACCAAATGGTACTTTCCACGGAGGTAAGTTCTATGTTGGTAATATTAGGGGAGATAAAGGGAAAAGTTTAGTAGTAGAAACAAGAGGAGAAAGAGCCGGATTATGGGTTGATTTTGCTACGAGTGATGGTGGTGACATCTTTGATCTCTGGCGGGATGTTACTGGCAAGACGAAGTTTCTTGATACCATAGAAGATATAGAAAAATGGCTTGGCCGTTCAACATTTCAACCAAATCAGTTGGAATACTTAAATCAATCAGAAATACATTGGGATTACCACGATGAAAACAACCAAGTAATAGCTAAAATTTATCGTTATTATGATGCTGCAGGAAGAAAACGATATAGCTGTTTTGATGTAAAAAACTCAAGTAGTACTGCACCAAACCCAAGACCTTTATATAATATTCCAGGTATAATTAAATCTGACAAAATTGTTTTCGTTGAAGGTGAAAAATGTGCTGAAAGTTTAATAAATAAAGGCATAACGGCAACAACAACGATGTTTGGGGCAAATGCACCTATTGAGAAAACAGATTGGACTTTACTAAAAGGTAAACATATTATCATTTGGCCAGACAATGATGAAGCAGGCAATAAATATGCCAAAAACGCTGAAAAGAAACTTTTAGAACTTGGTGTTGCATCACTTGTCACGCTTAAGATTCCTCAAGATAAACCAAAAACTTGGGATGCTGCTGATTGTATTCAAGAAGGGATAGATGTTGAAAAGTTTTTAGCTACAACTGTTCGCATACCATGTAGAAAAAACGTTACCTTCTTTCTTGCAGATCAATACTTAAACGAGAAATCTTCTGGACCAGGTGATATTATTGAGCCAAGAGTTTTAACTCCAGGTGGTCTTTTAGTATTTGGTGGAGCTCCGAAGGTTGGTAAAAGCGATTTTCTCATCTCATGGCTTACATATATGGCTGCAGGAAAATCATTTCTTAGCATGTCACCTACTAAACCTTTACGAATTCTTTATCTTCAAACAGAGGTTGGTTATTTCTACATGTGTGAGCGCATGAAACAACTTAAACTTGATCCAGAGGTTCGTAAATTAGTTTCCTGTAATTTAGCTATTACACCACAAACAAGGCTGCTTTTAAATGAAGACGGCATTAAAGACATTGTCACTGAAGCAGAAAAGATCTTTGATCCAAGTACAGTTGACGTCATTGCCATTGATCCATTACGTAACATTTTTGATGCTGATGAACATGGTAGTGAAAATGATAATAATGCCATGATTTTCTTTCTCCAGGAGAGAGTTGAAAAACTGCGTTCTCTAATCAATCCAGATGCTGGAGTAATTTTAGTGCATCATACAAAAAAAATGCCAAAGAAGTTATTGGAAGAAGATCCATTTCAAAGCTTTAGTGGCGCAAGTAGTCTGAGGGGATTTTATACTACTGGGATGGTCATGTTTAGGCCGGATGAGAAAAACAGCAATCGTCAATTGATATTTGAGTTACGTAACGGTCATTCCATTTCACCAAAATGCGTTGATAAAGTTAATGACCATTGGTATGAGATTGATCCAGAGTCACATAGGCTAGTGAATAAAGATTATGGTGAAAAACTAGATGCCGAACGTTCTCGTAGATATGACATCATCTTGGACTTAATATGTGCAGAAGGACGTAAGGGTCATGCTTATACAATTAATCAGTTTTGTCAGGCATTTGAAAATAAAGAAGGTCTTGGCAGTACACATTCTATACGTGATCGTCTCGATGTCCTTGCTACCAAAGGCTACGTTAAATTCAACAAGGAAGGCAAAAACGCTGCAAGAAACAAATACGGAGTACTTTGCGTTGAAGGTATGGAATTTGGGCAAAAAATATTTGATCCAGAGAAGAACAAAAAGGTTACAGTCTATCACAGATTGCTACCCACACACTACAAGTCACCACACTATGGCAGCGTAATTCCTGTAGAAAATCCAAATACTTGGGTTTATCACAATTAAATCATTAATATTTCAATCATTTCTTAACTAGAGGGACAAAATATGCATTCTAAAAATTCCTATGTTGGCATTAACCCAAAAGTTGTTAAACACATACGACACTATGCTAAACTTCTGAAGAGAGGAAAAGCTTTTGCTTGTAAAGACATTGAAGATGTTGAGCAAGATCTTTTACTTGACTGTTTACCTGGCCTTAATGAACTTGAAGGGCATTTTATAAAACAGTACGTTAAATGCCGTGCTCTTAATTTAAAAGAAAAAGAACTATGTAAAAAACGTACCATTAATTTTGTTGATGAAACTTTACACGAAGAGAGTGATGAAAGTCTTGAATATAGCTCCGCGGTACGGATTGATGTAAATGAGGCAATTGCAAAGTTACCTCGAGAGTTAAGAAAAATATGTAAACTATTGGCAGAAGATCACAGCATTTGTGAAATTTCCAGAAGGACTGGTATACCAAAATCAACTCTCTACGACACAATTAACAAATTACGCAAAGAGTTTTCCCACCTAAAAACATACCTAAAACGAGATTTCTAACTATAGGGGGAAAATATGAAAATAATAAACAGCAAAGAAAGGACAAAAATGGTCACAGGTGTAAAGATAGTAATCTTTGGTCCTTATGGTATAGGTAAAACTAGTCTCTTAAAGACCATAAATGAACCAACACTTTGTCTTGATTTTGAAGCAGGACTTCTTGCTGTTCAAGATTGGCAAGGAGATTCAATCAGTATTCGCACTTGGAATGAGGCCAGAGATATTGCTTGTCTTATTGGTGGGCCAAACCCTGCACTAAAATCTGATCAAGCATATAGTCAAAAGCACTATGAACATGTATCTGGTAAGTACAAAGATTTTTTCTCTGAGTTTTCTAAATACCGATGCATCTTTGTGGATAGTATAACCGTTGCTTCACGTTTATGTCTATTATGGGCGAGGATGCAACCTGAAGCTTTTTCAGATAGATCAGGAAGAGAAGATAAAAGAGCTGCTTATGGGTTGCTTGCTCAAGAGATGATGGCTTGGCTCAATCAGTTTCAACATATCAGAGATAAAGACATCATAATAGTTGGCACATTAGGTCAATATCTCGATGACTGCAATCGTCCAACTTGGCTACCTCAATGTGAAGGAGCTAAAACTGCTAGTGAGATTCCAGGGATAGTTGATGAGGTAATCAGCATGGTTGGAATCAAGAAAGATGATGGAACAGAGAAACGTTCATTTGTCTGTCAGACTATTAATACTTGGGGATACCCTGCTAAAGATCGAAGTGGCTGCCTTGATATGGTTGAAGAACCGCATTTAGGTAAATTACTTGCGAAAATTAAAGCCAAAACTTTGCTGTTTAATTAAAAATTGGAGAAATTATTATGGAACAAAGCTTTTTCAATATCGGTCAAAAAATTCCCTTTTTCAGTGTAAAAGAATACTTGGATGATCAATCGCCAATACCAGAAGATATAATCGCACCAAGGATTCTAACTAAAAGAGGTCTATTGGTACTGGGTGGCCCACCTAAGATTGGCAAGAGTGATTTTCTAATTTCATGGCTTGTCCACGTGGCTGCTGGAGTTTCATTTTTGGGTATGACTCCAAGCAAACCTATGAAAATTTTCTATCTGCAAACTGAAATCGAATATGACTACATGAAAGAACGGTTGCAACAACTTCAGCTTGATGAGGAACTTCTGAATATAGCTGCCAATAACTTAATTATCACGCCAAGAGTGCAATTATCTTTTACCAGTGAAGAAATAGATGAAATTAAAAATGTTGTCAAAGAGCGTTTCAAACCTGATATTATCGCCGTCGATCCTCTTCGCAACATCTTCAACTCAAGTGAATATGGTAATGAAAATGACAACAGCGCTATGCTATTCTTTTTGCAAAAAACGCTTGAAAGACTGAGAAATGTTATCAATCCAGATTCGGGCATAATACTCACTCACCACACAAAAAAACTGTCCAAAAAGATGCTGGAAGAAGATCCATTTCAAGGCCTAAGCGGTGCTGGATCTTTACGTGGATTTTATAGCACTGGCATGGTGATGTTTGCTCATGATGAAGAAAGCACTACCCGTCAAATAGTGTTTGAGCTGCGAAATGGTGAACGTGTGGCAAGCAAGCTTGTCGATAAGATAAATGGTCGTTGGAAACTTGTAGACCAATGGAGTTGATTCTTTTTTTCACTTAATTTATAGGAGGACAATATGTTATCAGATTTTTTAACTGATTTTAATACTGCAAAATTACAAGGTAATTTAATACCAAAAGGTACAATAGTCAAGGTAAAAATGGCAATAAAGCCTGGAGGTTATGAAAATTGGTTCACTAAAAGCTATGCTACCGGCAGCATCTATTTAAACGCTGAATTTATTGTTACTGAAGGTCCATACGCAAAACGCAAGATTTTTCAAGTAATTGGTATTAAAAGTGGCAAAGCAAGCGTTGAAGGAGAAGATACTTGGGGAGAATCTGGACGTTCTATGCTTAGAAGTATTTTAGAGTCAGCACGGAACATTCATTCAAATGACACTTCAGAAAAAGCAGTTATTGCTAGAAAAATCAACTCTATAGCTGATTTTAACGGATTAGAGTTTACTGCAAAAGTCGGTGTTGAAGCTGATCGATATGGAGAAAAAAACAAGATTGCTACGGTTATTACCCCGGAGAATGCTGAGATTGACTGGATCCCATTTTGAGGTACGACGAAGAAAAGCTATGGACTGCTGTCATTGAGAGGGCTATGAAAGATGCAGTAGGAAAAAACGTAAAGCTGAAAGAAGAAGCGATAAAATGGTTAAATTCTGAATCTTTTGAAACTGTTTGTGAGCTTTGATTTTCAATATGTCAAAAAGCATTGTCTCGGTATTCTCGAAAGAAAAAAGTAGTTCTAGTTTTTTAAGATAAAAGAATGTTTAAGCATAAAAATGTACTTCAAAAAAAATTTTCATTTTTCCCGGAAAAATCTGTGAGAAATCCGGTATATATATAATAAGGGAGGCAAACATGTCAATACTCACACAGTCAGGAAGAGCAGCAAGTATAAAAGAGCAGTCTCTACATCTTGCCTGGGGAAGTGGTGATGCAAATTGGGAAAGTAGCCATCAGATCGAAAAAGTTTTTGTTGAGGGTGAAATAGCTCTAGATCACCACACTATTAAAGATGTAAGAGTTTTTACAGGGCAAACAGTGTATCAGTCAAGTGTTGACTATACAGTTGATAGCAGTGCTGGTGTTATTCAGCGCACAGAAAATAGCTCTATTCCAGTAAGTGATAAAGTTACTGTGCAGTATACTGAAAGCACACCACCTGAACCTATAAATTCTATAAAGCTCTTGAATGAACTTGGCAGACGTACTGCGGATGAAGTGCTATTCTGCACAGGTGATGAAAATGGCGAACTTATAACTCCTTCTGGAAGGTTTAGGCCCTTAAATGTACCAACTAATAACTTGTACCTTAAATTTACTTTCGATTTCACGGACGCAGCAAATCAAGTAATAAGGGAATTAGGGGTTATGGTTGGTACTAAAATAAAAGAAGAATTACCTGAAGGACAGAGATATTTTGAACCAAAAGACGTGGAAAATCCTGGAATTTTATTAGTTTTAGAACACACCGTACCACTTATCAGAACTGCAGCAACTCGGGAAACTTTTTCGTTTGTAGTGACATTTTAGAAAAAGAGAAAAAAGATGACCTTAAATAGCTATTATAATCGCTTTAATCCTGACAAAGAATACGAAAAAAGCTTGTTTCTTGCTGGAAGAGGTTTGCAATCTGCAGAATTAAACGAGACTCAGGAGTATGCTCTCTCTAAGCTTAAAGGCATAGGCGATGCAATATTTCGTGATGGTGATGTTATAACAGGAAGCAATTGCATCATAGATGGGGAAAAAGTTACACTTGAAGGAGGAAAAATCTATCTGCGCGGTGCAGTTAGAAAAGTTGAAAAAGAAGAGTTTGTTATTCCACTGAGTACCACAGTTCGCATAGGTGTTTATTATGTAGAATCTACGATTACAGAACTTGAGGATGAAAATCTTCGTGATCCTGCTGTTGGTACACGTAATTATCAAGAAGTAGGGGCAGCAAGGCTTAAAGTTTCCACCATTTGGGGTTATCAAGCAGAAGGTCTTTCTCCACGTTTTTCTGAAGGGGAGTTTTATCCAATCTATAACATTGAAAATGGAGTATTGATAGAACATTCACCACCTCCACAAGCAAATATAGTAACTACAGCTCTTGCTCGTTATGACAAAGAAGCAAATGGTTCCTACGTAGTAAATGGCCTTGAAGTAATGTTTTTGCAAAGGGACGAAAAAGGTGGAGAAATATTCGTGATTAATGAGGGAAAAGCTCATGTTGATGGTTATGAAATTGAGTTACCTCATAGTATTCGTGTTTCCTTTGATGAAGATCCTGATATAAAATTAGTTGAATCAGAACCACATACTTTTCAGCCAAATAGCCAAAGAGTAATGGAACTTAAAGTTAATGATTTTCCAATAAGTGAAATTAAAAAAGTAGATATAACTGTTCAGAAAACCATTACCGTTACTCATGGTTCATACTCAGGAGCTGTTGATCCAATACCTGACTCTGCGGTACTTGAAATTATTCAAATTAAACAAGGTAATGTTATTTATGAAAATAGTGTAGATTATAAACTAACCGCAGGAAACGTTGATTGGTCATTACCAGGTAAAGAACCAGCTCCTGGAAGCAGTTATCAAATAACTTACCGCTGTCGTACTCATGTAAGCCCTGAAGATATAAGTGAACAGGGATGCAAAGTAAAAGGCGCAGTTGATAACAGCTTGGTTCTGATTGATTACACCTGGAAAATGCCACGCTTTGATTTAATTACTATAGATGCAAAAGGCGCAATAAGAAGGATAAAAGGCATAGCTCACCCTTGGCGACCATCGATGCCTAAAGCTCCCTCTGGACAACTTTTGCTCTGCTATATTCATCAGACATGGAAAGAAGGCGAAAAAGTGAAAGTGGTTAATAATGCTATTCATGCTGTACCGATGAATGAGCTTGAAGCAATGAAAAAAGGAATAAATGATCTTTATGCTCTTGTTGCACAGGAACGTCTACGCAGTGATGCAAATTCAAGAGAACCTACCACCAAAAAAGGAGTATTTGTTGATTCGTTTTTTGATGATGATATGCGTGATCAAGGAATTTTGCAATCTGCAGCAATAGTAAATAAGGAACTAATTTTACCAATAGACGTAGAAATTATTGATGTTGAAAAGAGCACAAAACCTTATCTTTTACCGTATGAACTTGAGCCAGTATTGGAACAGCTTTTACAGACTAAAAGTGAAAAAATTAATCCATATCAAGCTTTTGATAAAGTAACCGCAAAAGTTACTCTAAATAAAAACATTGATCACTGGACCGAGGCTACCACAAATTGGAAAAGTCCAGTAACAAGAGTTTTTAATATTACGGAAACCACAGAGCTATTGTCAAGCAGAACATACGAAACTGAATTTATGAGAGAAGCAGTACAGAATTTTGAAATTGAAGGTTTTGAGTCAGGTGAAAAGCTTAAGGAATTAAAGTTTGATGGAATTTTTATTCAACCTCAAGCATAGAAAATATTTGAAAGAAAAACATGATCGCAACATTTATTGCTGATAACAGAGGAAAAATAAAAGGAAGATTTACTGTACCAAGAAACATTCCTTCTGGGACTAAGTTAGTGCAGTTCTTCGGTGATAAAGGCAGTTATGGAGAAGCAACTTATACTGGTAAAAAAACAATTACCATAGAAGAAAGAAGAAGAGTTATTGCAGCAAGAAGAATTGATCCTTTAGCCCAGACATTTACACTAAATGAAAGCAGACACATAGGAGGCCTAAACTTATGGTTCACAAATAGCGGCAAAAAACGTGTTGTTGTGCAGATTAGAGAAACAGCAGTGGGAATGCCCTCGCAGACTGTCATTGCTGAAAGTTATATTGAGCCGAAAGATATAAAAGTAGATGGCACAGCAACACGTATAGAGTGGTCGCCAGTGTTTTGCCATGCAGGAGAGGAGTATGCAATAGTACTGCTTACTGATGATTCGGGTACTGCAGTCAAAATAGCAGAACTTGGCAAATATGATGCAGTAAATAGCAGGTGGGTAACAAGTCAGCCTTATCAAGTAGGAGTATTACTTTCATCAAGCAATGCAAGTACCTGGACTCCACATCAAAACTTTGACCTTACGTTTCGATTACTAGCTGCAAAGTTCACTGAAAATTCTCACATTATTGATCTGGGCAAAGTTACTGCAAATAACGTATCAGATTTAATTGTTTTGACGAACGTCGAAAAAGTAGCATTTGATACCAATGTAGAATTTATCTTAACAGATGAAGAGGGAAAAGAGAACTTTTTGTCTGATAATTTGCCACTTGCACTGCGTGAAAGATTATCTGGAGAGCTAACAGTAAAGGCAAGCCTAAAAGGAGGGCGAGAGAAAAGTCCAGTGCTATATCCTGGGTTACAGCTAGTTATGGGTAATATAGGGGAAAAAGGAGATTATGTA
Organism: Wolbachia endosymbiont (group B) of Hofmannophila pseudospretella; assembly: GCF_964028515.1. NCBI lineage: Bacteria > Pseudomonadati > Pseudomonadota > Alphaproteobacteria > Rickettsiales > Anaplasmataceae > Wolbachia > Wolbachia endosymbiont (group B) of Hofmannophila pseudospretella. The sequence goes on from NZ_OZ034788.1 coordinate 91,564, forward strand.
ACTAGGAGCATTACAGCAGGAGCTAACACTAAGATAACAATTACCTATGATGCACTAATACCTGGCACTGCAGATGTTAAAGCATATGTGCAAAAAAGCAACAATGATTGGCAATTAGTAAATTTAACATCAGGAAAACCAATTGGAGAAAATTGGGTGGAGAGAACTCATGTGCTATCAAATTTTAATGCTAGTGAGACTAGAGTAAAATTAGTTTTGAGTGGTACGGTTATCTATCGGCCAAAGGTAAAAAACTTGCGGATTATTATAACATAAAAAAAATGCCAAATGATAAAACAAGCAGAGAGTATCCATTACCTCATCCAGAAAATATTGCAGTTCAAGATGTTGTTCGTATCCGTACTACAATTAAGAAAATAGATGAAGATATCGCTAAAAGAGAGAATGAGCACAATAAGCTTAAAAAAGCATTTGAACGACTGAATTTTGAGACTTTTTTGAATTTTTGGAATGACCATTGCTAACGAAGCCATAGATGCATTGCATCAAAGAATTAAAGATTTAGCAGCAAATAGCACACCTGATCAATTAGCGTACCTTGCTAAATCATTAGAATCGATGATAGGTAAAAAAGCTATTTCTGATATTGCGCAAATGACTAAAGTAAAAGAAATAATTGATACACTACAAAAGAGACTTAAGGATTTAGCAGCAAATAGTACGCCAGATCAGCTGGCATATCTTGCTAAAGCATTGGAATCAATAGTCGACAAAAGTGCAGTTTCTGAAATTGTACAGATGACTGATGGTAAGTTAAAAGAACTCTTGAGCGCTGCAAGGACGCACTTAAGTGACATAAATAGCAATAAGGAAAATTCAATATCTGCAATAACTGAAGCGAAAACAGATTCTGTCAATGAAATTAACAAGCTTAGGGATAATTCCTTAAACACTTTAAAAGCATCATCAGATTCACATATATCGCTACTTGATACGAGAAAGAATGCCAATATTGCAGCAATAAACAGTGTTGGCAATGATCATAAAGATGGTCTTAAAGGTTTAGTAGAAGATTTTCGTGCTGTTAATAATGTACCATCTGGCTCATCAATTATAGGAGAAATAGAAATTCGAATTGAAAACATCTCTAATGAGGTAAAAACTCGGGATGAACAGTTAAAAGTGTCTCTTATAAATGAAATAAGAAATCGCAACATGGTTGAACCAGGGTCATTACCTTTCTTATTTGGTGTACTTGGCAGAAAAAATAATTATTTTGGCCACGGAACTTTTACGACAGAGCTTGGAAAGTGGAGTAGTGATATAACAAAAACTGACTATATGTTACAACTACTAGCAGGTAGCCATACGTACAATACAGATTACGTTAGTTTTTATCGGCCAAGACAACTAAGTTTTATAGAGGGAAGCAAGGGAACATTTATTTACGGAGAGTTATACACAAACAGTTTTTCTGGTAGTTATGATCAAATATACTATTACCCGTATGCTGCACTTGGAGTAGTATTTGTAAAAAATACAACCAATGTGAACATAAATAAGACAATGGAATTTGTTGGATCATCGTATTCGAGTACGGAGTATGGGGGAGCAGGATTATTTGTGGGAACTCCTGATAACACTAATTCTAATAAATCAAGTATTTCAAAAATAGTATGGAAAAATGTTTACCAATACACGAGTTCTGATAGCAAGTTAGCCGGATCTGGTAATGTGGAGATTCCAGCAGGAAAAACAGTTGCAACATTACTTTATACATCATCTTATCTATATTCCAGAACAAAAGTTAGTGAAGGTGCGTTTTCAGGTGATGTGTACACCTATGGTCAATTTATTCAGTGGGGAATTTATAACATACGTAGCAATTTTCTCACCACAGGACTTGAGGTGGACGTAGAGAGAACGCTAAGAGCTTGGCAATGCCCAGGATTAGATGCCACTCATAAAATTTGGAATTAAAAACGGAGAAAACCAATGCCAATTTATATTAGATTTGAACATAACAAACAAGTAGAAACAACAACGCTTGAAAGTAAGCCAACTGGAAATGATTGGTATGAAGCGCCAGAAGATTTTGATTGGCAAAAAAGCTATTGTTTAACAGAAGGAGGCAAAATTGCTCAGCGGAATCAAGAAGATATTGAATTGGAGTTACTACAAAATGCGAAGTTTTCTGCACTTTCTAATCTTCATGCTTATTATGATAACTATACTCACCAATACGCAGGATATTCTCATCAGAAGTCTAAGTCGTACGAAATACAAGCAAAAGCCGCAGAGAACATTTTAGCAGCACCAGAATCTCTAGACAAAAAAGATGCAGAAATTATAGAGCCATTAGCAAAAGTCCGAGGAATTTCAGTAGTAGAAATGGCAAGAATAATTCAGGAAAAAGCAAAAAGAGCGAAAAAAGCAATAATCAAGTGCGAAGAATTGGTGGATATAGCTGAAAGGGAAATCGGTGAAGCTAAAAGTAAGGAAGAGCTGCAAACTTTGCTAGATGATTGTAAACAAAAAATGCAAGAAAGTTGAAAAGGGGAAAAAGAAATGGCCGAAGAATTTTTACATGGCGTAAATGTTATTGAGGTAACCTCAGGAGCAAAGACAGTACGTACAGCTAAATCATCAGTGATAGGTGTAATTGGTACTGCACCTGAAGCTGATGAGCAAAAGTTTCCGCTAAATAAACCAGTGTTAATTGCAGGAAGCTTAAAAGAAGCAGCAAGACTTGGAAAGAGTGGCAGTTTACCTTCTGCAACAAACGGAATATTTTCCCAGATTGGTGCAACAGTAGTAGTTATTCGAGTTAAAGAAAGTGAAAACAGCGATTCAAAGCTCAAAGAAAGTGAAACTATCCAAAATATAATTGGCGGTGTTGATAAAGAGACTGGAGAGTATCAAGGGATAGAGGCATTCCTCAGTAGTGAAAGCATAGTTCATATTGCTCCAAGAATATTAATTGCACCTCAGTTTACTCATCAGTTACCTGAAATAGATGGAGTAAATCCAGTAGTGAGTGCTTTAATTTCCATAGCAGAAAAATTAAGAGCAATTATTGTTGCAGATGGACCAAATACTAATGATGAAGAAGCAATAAAATGGAGAAAAAGTGTAGGCAGCTCAAGAGTTTACGTAGTTGACCCTTGGGTTAAGGTATTTATTGAAGGAAAAGAAAAAATCTTGCCATCGAGTCCATTTGTAGCTGGTTTAATAGCTAAAATAGACAGCGAACAAGGCTTCTGGCATTCACCTTCAAATAAAGAGATAAATGGTATTGTTGGCACAAGCAGGCCTATTGATTTTAGCTTAGGTTATGCAAATTGCAGAGCAAACCACTTAAATGAAAATGAAGTAACAACGATAATTCATCAAAATGGCTATAGGCTTTGGGGCAATAGAACATGTTCAAATGACTCAAAATGGGCTTTTTTATCAGTGAGAAGAACTGCAGATTTAATTAACGATAGTTTACTTAGGGCTCATTTATGGGCAGTTGATCGCAATATCACTAAAACTTATATAGATGATGTGATTGAGGGGGTGAATTCTTACCTTGCAAGTTTAAAAGCGCAAGGAGCAATTATCAGTGGAAAATGTTATGCAACTCCCGAACTCAATACACCGGCAAATATTGCAAGCGGAAAAGTGTCTTTTGATTTTGAGTTTACACCGCCATATCCAGCTGAGCAAATAATATTCAGATCCCATCTTGTAAATAATAGTGTAATAAGTTAGGAGAAAGCGAAGTGTTACCCAAAATACTGAGAAATTTTAACGTATTTGTAGATGGTCGTGGTTATGCAGGAAAAATAGATGAAATAACCTTGCCGAAGCTTACCATAAAAACCGAAGAGTACAGAGCTGGTGGTATGGATATTCCAATAAATATTGATATGGGCATGGAAAAGCTTGAAGCAGATTTCACTTTTTCTGAATATGATACAGAGCTCTTTCGGCTATTTGGGTTGATAAATGGAAATTCAGTAGCTTTGACGCTCCGTGGTGGAATGCAAGGGAGTGGTAGTAACGATATTGAAGCTGTAGTAATCAATCTCAGGGGAATATTCAAAGAATTTGACTTTGGTAGCTGGAAACCTGCTGAAAAAGCAACGCTGAAATGTACTGTAGCTGCCCATTACTATAAACTTACTATAGGCGGTAATGAGCTGATAGAAATCGATGCTGAAAATATGATTAGAAAGATAAATGGTGTTGATCAGATGGCCTTGTTACAAACGATTCTAGGGATTTAATGGAATAGACAGATGCCTTTTCACTTCTTTATTGAAAAATTACTGATAATACTGTATAATTGTTAATGTTTTTTAGACATTTTTGCTATGGCTTTATCTAAATTTCTTGACCCTAAAAATGATATAGCATTTCGCCGTATCTTTGGTACTGAAAAGAATAAAGACATTCTCATTCACTTCCTCAATGATATCTTGAGCTTTACTGGCAAAAATGCAATACAGGATATAGAGTTTTTAAGTACTATTCAAGACCCTGATATCGCATCTAAAAAGCAAAGTATTGTTGATGTGCTATGTAGAGATTCTACAGGAGTACAATGGATAATTGAGATGCAGGTTGCTAAAACCAAAGGCTTTGAAAAACGTGCCCAATATTACGCTGCTAAAGCCTATTCAAGACAAGCAGATAAAGGTGATCAATACCATAACCTTAAGGAAATTATCTTTATTGCTATAGCAGATTGTATTTTATTTCCTGATAAGTCCGAGTATAAATCAAAGCACACTATTCGCGATGAAGATACTAATGAACATGATCTAAAAGATTTTTATTTTGTATTTATTGAATTGCCTAAATTTCCCAAAACCAAAGAAGATCAACTTTCAAATATAGTTGAGAAGTGGGTGTATTTTTTTAAGTACGCTGATGAAACAAGTGAAGAAGAATTGGAAAGGATAACAGGAAGTGACGTAATAATCAAAAAAGCGTATGAAGAGCTAAATAGGTTTAACTGGTCAGAAAAGGAGTTTTTAGCATATGAAGGAGAGATAAAGCGTATTCTTGATGAAAAGGCTGTCCTTGCTCAAAAACTTGATGATGCTAAAGAGGAAGGAATCAAAATTGGTGAAGAGAAAGGAAAGATTGAAGGAAAGATTGAAGTTGCAAAAGCGATGCTGACTAATAATGTTGATGTTAACACTATTGTCAAATGTACAGGTCTTTCTGTCGATGAAGTTCAAGAATTAATCCAAGTGGAAAGGAAATAACCCCTACTACAACTTTTATATTAGGTTGCCTCTTCAATCAAACACAAAAACTGTAATAAAAAAAATTAGTTATGTAAAAGCCGATATGGACTTTTATTTAATTAACTTTTTCAGGAGAAGTATGCAAGCTATAACACTTAATAACCCAATAACAGTTGATGGAATTTCTGTCTCAGAACTTACCGTTAGACGTCCAAAAGTTAGAGATTATCTTGTATCTTGAAAAAAGCATCTGGTGTTTTAAGCTTAAGCATTAGGTGGAGAAGGGAATAACTTTGAAGATTATCTTAGATATAAAATCTGTTAGCAAGACAAGAGTTCCCTGCTTATATCTTTATTTGTTACTACCCAAAAGTATTACACTATTTTTCTTAATTGCCTTACCTTCCGAATAAGCTATAAATAAGGTTGATGGTATTAATATCAAAGTACCATATAAAGCACTTTTATCAGGTAATTCATTAAATATAACGTATGTTACTATTGCAGAAATTATTAGCTCTATGTATCTATACGGTGCAAGTGCAGTAGCATCAGTAAGAGCAAAAGCTTTTAACATGAAGAACAGAATTAGGTTTGAACTTATTCCCAAAATCAGCAGTAATATTAATTCTGACAAGGAAGGCATATGCCAATAAAATAACAAAGATGGAGTGGAAAAAATTGTTGTTGTTAGAGCTGAGTAAAATAATATACTTACTATTGTCTCCTTCATTACAAGCTTCTTATTAAGTACATCTAGTGTAGCGAAGATTAATGCGGATACAATAAAAATAAGAATTTTAGGATTAAAGTTCTCGCTATAAGCTTTAGTAGTAATAGCAATACCAATAAAACCAATGACAGCTACTACCCATCTTTGCCAAATTATATTTTCTTCCAGAAAAGGAATTGCAAGAAGCATAACAAATAATGGTATTGAGAAACCTATAATTGTTGCAGTTACTATTGGGCAAATAGTCAACCCATAGGTCCATAAGGTCATTCCACAAAACAACAATGCACCTCTAGTTATTTGAATAGATATTCGACTTGTTTTACAAACTCCTATTCCATAGTAAAATATAAAAGGTATAAGAGTAATAGTGCTAAATAAAAAACGGAAAAAGATTATCTCAAAACTTTGAAGGTGTAAACCGAGACACTTTGATATAGTATCATTAACTACACTACTAAGTAAACTGAGTATAAACCAGGTAACTCCAAGCAAATAAGCTCTTAGTCTGTGATCCATAAAACTCCAAATTTAATATTTTATGAGATAACTTTACTGTACAAAAGATCAATAATAGAAAAGGTTTCTTCTATCTACTGTTTAACCATATTCATAAATATTTAGTAGAAATAATTTGAGAAGTGTTATATAAAATGCAGCTTTATTGCATAATTTTAATAAACAGAAATGCTAACTGATTTTTTTGTAATATATGATAATACTTGCGAATACTATCATATTATCAGGAAAAGTAATCGGGAGTACTGACGGCTGTGCCAACTAGCTCCTCTGCTAGCATTAGCAATATGTGTTTTCAGCATCAATTTTAAAAGCATTAAATTTGAAGTTTATCAAACAACACGAATTAGCAGCAAAACTTTATGAAAATGCTTCAGTTGAGTCAGCTAAACAAGGATTTAGAATGGTTAATATATTGACTACTTTTACTTATATCTTAAACACAATTCAATTTTCACACTCACCTAACTCATCAACAGTTAGGCCACTTGCTCGCAAAATAACATCAGTAGAAACACCCGCCTTCACTAGATTTTTTGCAACCTTGATCCTTTCTGTTTTTTTAACTTTTTCCTTGCCACTTTTCATATTTTCAGATAGAGATTTGACTAATGATTCTTGTTCTCCGTACTCATCCATTAAACTCAATAGCTTTTTGCTTTCTCTTGTTTTAGGTAGCAGAACTTTAATATTCACTGATAATGCATCTGATATTTCATATAATTTATCAAATGTTATAGCAGTATACCCTCTTTCATAGTCGTGTATTTCCTTGAGTGTTAAACCAACTTTGTTTGCTAAATCTTTCTGAGTATACCTTTTTATCAATCTCCATTCTCTTATTCTTTGCCCTACTCTGTAGTATATAGAATCAGTGCAGACTTCTTTCTCTGTATTATCATACTCGTAAATAGATAAGCCGGTTGCTTGGGAAATTATGTCAACTGAAACTCCTTCTTTAACTAGATTTTTTGCTACTTCTAATCTTGCCTCCTCTTGATTGATTTTCTCGCTAATATGAACAAACCTGACTAATGAAGGTACTATTTTGCCTAACTTTTGATTCTCGTATATTTTCGTTAGATAGAGTATTTCTTCGTCTTCATCTTCATACTCTCTTACTACTACTAGTTCAGGTAGCAGATCTATAGCACTAACCGATAGTTCTTTTGCTATCGTATATAATACTTCAATTGGAATAGCGCTATAGCCACTCTCATAGCTGTCCACCTCTTGATATGTTAAACCTATTTTACTTGCTAATTCTATTTGAGTATGCCCTCGCATTAACCTGCTATTTTCTATTTTTTGTCCTATTTCATAGCTTATAGAACTAATATCTCTTAGAGCCTGTACGTGATCTCAAAAAAGGGATAGAATGAGAGGATAAAGTATATAAAGTAGGATATGCGAAGTTTATATCCAAGTGATATAAGTCGAGAAAAGTTTGAGATTATTGTAGCAGATCTGGAGTCTTGCAGGAAGAGGACAAAGCCAAGAACACTTGATTTATATCATGTATTTTGTGGAGTGTTATACGTCTTAAAAAGTGGCTGCCAGTGGAGAATGTTACCAAAAGAGTTTCCAAAATGGCGGAATTGTTACGACTATTTTAAGAAGTGGAGTGAAAAAGCAGATGCAAATAAAGAAAGTGTTCTGGAGCTGGTATTAAAAAAAAATAGTTGGCGTGGTCCGACAAAACAATGGTCGGAAAGAAAAAACCAGCTTCTGCATAATTGATGCACAAAGCGTAAAAAATGCAGATACTGCTGAAGAAAAAGGCTATGATGCAGGCAAAAAGGTTTCAGGAATAAAACGCCATATTGCGGTAGATACACAAGGTTTACCCCACGCAATTTATATAACAACGGCAGAAATAACTGATCGTAGTAGCGCTGTGAGAATGGTTAAAAATGCTAAAGAAAACCTATCTGAAGTTAAAAATATACTAGTTGATGCTGGCTACACAGGAGAAAATTTTGCAACACAAATAAAAGCAACTATTGGCGCTACCGTTGAAGTAATAAAGCGAAACGAATTACACACCTTTGTCGTATTGCCGAAAAGATGGGTTGTTGAGAGATCTTTTGCTTGGTTGCAAAAATGTAGGCGATTGTGGAAAAATTGCGAGCGGAAACTCAACACTAGCCTGCAAATGGTCGTTCTTGCTTTCGCTGCTTTGCTTCTGAAAAGATTATGAACAGGCTCTAAGAGACGACCTTCATTGCCTTCACTAGTCAAGGCTTTCGCAAATTTAACTCTTTCCTGTAAATTGACACTTTCCATAGCTCTTACATAATACCGTTCTACTATTTTTGATACAACAAAATCACTATATAAACCCTTGATACACTCATTATTAACTAAACACTTATAGTCACAGCTAAATGAAAGAGGTATTAGAGAAATTTTCTTCTAATCTAAATTTAACCCCTCTCACGTAATACAAAGTAATAACTCTAGAAGATTATATCACTTTTAAAACTTTTCAATCACTATTTTAGGAAATTTTTTAGCTTGGAGTAGTTTTGGGAAAAAGGCTCTTAATAGGCTTAATATACAGTCTTTTGTTCACTTTTAAATTCTGTTTTTTATAAGTTTATCTTAATCCTTAATTGTTAAACGAATTACTATTAATTTAATATTATACATCGCTAATGAATTAAATAATATAACCATCTCCATCACTAAAAACCAGCTAGTGAGAGAAGAGTTTGTTTTGGGATGGCATGGTCTACCACTCAATACATACGAACTTTTTAATATAGTGATTTCATTATACGCTAAAACTAGCCATATTAGCCCATTTGATCCATATCTACATACGAACTGTTTTACCTAAGCTTATTAAAATAATTTAAATCTTCTATTTTTATAACCTTATTTTTACGCGGCTTGTTCTCACAAATATACGACCCTTTTTGCAATCTTAGGAAGAGTCAATAATTCAAATTTTTGTGGCACTAAAATAGGAATTTCTTTAGTTACAGCAAGGTCTATTTTTCCGTAAGTAAAAGTGTTTTACAATTAATTATTAGAATGAAAATATCATACTTGGCTCTCAAGAAATTTCCTCTTGTGCAGTGGTAAGGTTTGGAGAAAAAGATTGGCTTGGCAACGATAATTTACTAGACTAAAGTTTATATTAAAATACAAAATGGAGTTGCGGGTATGGAATCTGGTTTGGATCACAATTACAATAAAATACTTGATATATTAAAAGGTGCTATTAAAGGCGACGATAATCAAGTTAAAGCGAGAAAACACCTTAGAGTAGAAAGATGGCTAAGGGTTTATATTCAATTAATTGAAGATTTTGATGAGGGAAAATTAAAATTTTTCTCTGATATATTCTCTGATAATTCTTGTTGGGATGGAATAAAATTAAAAAATAAAGCTGTTGGTGAAAGGCTAACTGAAGAAAAAAATAAAAATGGAAAAGAAAATCCGCTTGATCTTGCAGATAGATATTACTTGGCATGTAAATATTGTCTAGAAGATAAGATTCCTGGATTGTTTGAACAAGTATTTATGAGATTTAAGAGAAGTGCCTTTGAAGAGGATGGATCTGATGATGATCTGAGAAGAGAATTATTGGAAAATATCGAAGAAACTAGCCCTATAGAAGCTTTCTGGTCTTTTCTTATTGATAAGCAGATTGGAAAACTAAACGAATATAAATCAGTTGAAGGTTTGCAAAAATCCATACAGATAAATTCTAATAAAAACTGGGAAGAAGGTATAGAGTTCTTCTATAATAAATTGCACAATGATTCCAGTATTTCTAGTCAAGATAAAAATAATTTGTTAATTGAAGCAGCTTTATCTGCAGTAAAGGGTTACAAAGAAGTAGAAACCATAGAGTTTTGCCTGTCTAAAATGGATGATGAACAAAAGAAAAAATTACTAAATAGAGATTATAAGGAAAATACTTATTGTGCAGTATTAAGTGAACTGATCGATGAATACTGCTTTGACTCTTTTAAGAATTTATTTAACTTACTTGAATCTAATGGTCTTTCGTTCGAGCAGTATGGGGTTATCCTATCATCATTATCAAAAAAGATGCTTCTAAATTCAGATTTAGCTGAGCAAACTAGAGAAACTATTATGTATGCTTGGAAACATAAAAATTTTGAAGAGTGTAGAAAGTCTGTATTTAAGGACTACTCTTTTATTGTAATGGTAACGAATTTAATAGCAGAATTAAGAAAGGAAAGTCCAAGTAATGAAAATAGAAAGAAGGAAATATCAGGAATATTGGAGTGTGTTGAACATACACAAGTTAAAGAAATGCAGGATTCTTTAATAAATAGAATGAGTGCAGTGCATGGAATTGGTGAAGAGCAATTTACTCAAGATCAACAGCTGATAGAACAGCTCTTTTCTGAACTAGATAAGTCCTTTAAGCACAAAAAAGAGGATCCAGTTGTTCAAGGTAATGATGGGGCTGGTGAACCATCTGGTTTACCACAATCAAGTTTTAGCCTGACTGATACCCCGTATAACGTAAAATCTTCAAGCCATAGCAAATAGGAGATTATATGCCAAATATTACAAAGCCACTTGAATTGGTGCAGCTTCTATTGATAGAAAATACATCAAGGGAAGAGTTTTTAGATTTTCAAAAAAGGTTTCAGTCATTTATTGATCAGTCTCCTTCTTTCTTACACTCAGTTGGAAAGGAAGGCTTTTTCCCTAGTTTCTTCTTTGGCGCTTTTGCCACTTTGTTGGATTCAGATCTTGCTGACTTTGAAGATGTTAAGGTTAAGGAAATTCACTTTCGTTTTGATGATCATGGTACTTTAAAGCTAGCTGTATTAACTGAAGATTCTAAGGCAATAAGTGAAAAATTAATCTATATTGCAGTATCCGATAAAAAGAATCATAAACCAAAATTTGATCCAGAAGAATTGGCAAATATACATTCAAGATATGAAAATCTCAGAGAAACTATATATAGTATAACAATTGAAAAGGAAAGAAAGGTTGCTTGTGACGTGACGGAAAATCCTAAAGTAGGTCCTTATGATTCAGAACAGGCAAAAAAATTTACTTTAATAAAAAGCAAAAAAGAAAACTTAAAAGATTTAATTGGAGGGTTAGCAAATAAAAGCCATGAGCAGGTAATGAATACAACTGAAAAAGTGCTGAAATATATTACTGATGTCTACAATGAATATAAAGGTGATAAAGGAGTTAAAAAACAATTTGAAGGTAAAGAATCAAGTTACCATGGCTTTTTAGCGGGATTCTTAATGAATTTTAAATATCGTTTTCACCTAAAACTTTATCTCGAATTATTTGCTGGAAAAGGTTATGCAGACATTATTTTACTTGTACGTGGTTCTGATAAGTCGCTAAGCTCTATTCCCATGATTATTGAGCTTAAAGCAAAAACAGATGAAAAGAGTACAGCACAAAAAGCAATAGAGCAAGCGCAAGATTATGTTAAAGGCTACTTTTTCAACTCCATTAGAATGGTTACTACAGCTAATAAAGCAGTTTGTGTAGGGTTAAATTTTGAAATGAACCACCATCCTAAATATTTACTTTTTGCACAGCAATTCTTGAACAGAAAAGGTAATTCTGTAATAGAAAAGTTACTTGGCACTGAAGCAGCGAATGCTGAGGTGATAAGAACACAGCTAGAGTATCTTTACTATGGAATTGTTTGGAGCAATGGTGGAAGTGATAATATTAATTATGTCAGCAGAATGATCTTAGGTCAGCTAGTACTTATTTCTAATATTATTAAGCGTGAAAAGTTAGGTAAACATATTTTTATTTATGATCAAAATGATAAAATGGTTACTGGATCACAGAAACGCCCAGAAGCAGCAAAAGAAAGTATTGAGGATTGTGTTACAACTATAGTGCTAACTTTAGGTAAGAAGGTGCTTATACTCAACATAAATGAAAAAAATGAATTTGCATTGAGAGTGCCAGATAATAAAGGAATTCCTATTGAAAATATTAGGGGAATTCAAAACGTCAATGACATAAAGATACAAGAAATAACCTGTAACTTATACAGTACACCTAGTAATAAGAATCCATTTGATCAGTACTGTAATAAGAATAAGGGAATTACAGTAAATACGTATGACTCATTGGACAAATACAAAAGAGGTAAAGAAATTTTACAAGGTAATTTTACTCGAATTGTGGAAAATAAAAAATTTAAAGCAGCTTTGAGCAAAGCTATAGAATCTGGTAAATATGATGATTACAAAAAACTATTTGAAGAAATTTCTCATATACTACATCCTTTCAAATCATTAATAAGCAATGAGGCTACATTTCAAGCTGTATTGCATGGTTTATTTAGTAGCTACGGAGAAGATAATATAAAAGTTATTACTGAATTTCAAATAGGTGGTGGAGAGAAGTTGGATGTTATGTTGGTTATAAATGCTACTGATCAAAAAAAAGAATACCCCCCAGTTGGAATAGAGCTAAAATTTGCTAAGAAAGGAGAATTGGATAAAAAAGAAAAAGATGCTAAGGACCAGTTGAAAAGATATAAAGAAGGTGAAGCGTATAAGGTAATTACTGATGCTGGCAAAGTGAAACTGATATATGCTGTTTTTAATAAAGGTGCAACAGATGAAGGTTCCCTTATAAAAATTGGTAATGAGTTTGTAGAGGTAGATGTAAGACATAGCTCTGTGGTTGCTTTTGGTCAACAGCCAGGTAGTCTCCAACAACCTTATGTTCAACAAGCAGGTCTATCTCGAGCAGTTAATCAGTGATCTAGTCTTAAGAAATAGTCATCTTAAGTAGGTTATGCTGTCGAGAAGTTTTGTGACAAAGTTATAGAAGGAAAACAAAATGATCCTGATACGAGTACATGGAGTGCTGTTAAAAGTTCGTTTTCCGATACATTTATTACTAAGCATAATATGAATTACATTTATAGTAATCAATCTCCAGTGAATTCCTTAGATAGCTAAGAGCTAAAAGTATGTATTGTGTAAATAGTTACCAAGGCTGGAAGGTTTTGAACTTTTTTTCACAACACTGATGTTCTTGCTAAAATATTTTTGAAAAAGTTAGTTGACTTATAAATAATTCTCTACTAATACTGGCATGTGTTTGTTTATTCTGCTGAAGTGGCTCCGCAGGTTACTGTATAAGCTTCAGCAGTTTTTGCACTCCTTTAAAGCATAATCCATCATGCTCTTATAGTAGTGATATCAAATATAGGTCTTAACCATGTTAATTTATAGTAAAATTAGCTCAAATTTGGAGTCATAAGCAACTTTTAACCTATCTACATACTCCATTGTTACTCACCATAAAAACTTAACAAAAGCTTAACAACATAAGTAGTAAAAAGATTATGGTTGTTGATTTAATGTTACATATTGCATACAATATATTATGTATCTTAGCTTAAGGGGTAAGTATGGGTGAATCTAACGGAATAGTAAAATCTATCATCAATCTACTAAAACCAAAATCCAAACCAGAACCATCTGATTTTGAATATGAATCCATTATAGAACATTTATCATCTAAAGAGCATTTATTAAATGAACTGATGAATGATATGTGGTACTCAGGAGATTTACCATCAGTTAGAAACTATAATGAACCATCATCTTTAATAGATAGCAAACTTGCACTAAGAGAACAGGTTTGTATTTGGTCTGCTCTTGAGTATGATCTCACTCCAAATCAAAAGAAATTAAATGAAGAGTTATTCAAAACCCTAGAATGTTTAACTTCTTACTATAGCTCATTTGATAATACTGAATCTCTTAAGAAGTTTTTACATGATAATAAAAATAATAAAGATTTAAAAGTAATTCTTAATCTCAAAAGAGGAACATCTGAGTCAACAGTACTACATGCGATTGCAGGAGCAAAGATTGATGAGGTCTGTCCCCTAGGAAATCGTGCTATAGATCTACTTTTAGATGCAGGTTCAGATCCTAATATAAAGAATAATGCAGGAAAGACACCATTACACCTTGCTGTTGCTATAGGGTATGGATATAGCATAGACTCTCTTCTCTCTAAAGGTGCTAACCCTAGTATAGTAGATAGAAAAGGAAGAACTCCGCAACAAATAGCAGTTAATAATCATCGCTACGACATTGAAGTGTTCTTTTTAACTGATAAACAGAAAGAGTTGATGAGAGAATTGTATAACTTAGATAGATTTGATTTAGACTACACTAAAAATTTAAAGAAGTTTTTAAGTAAGCATGAAGGAGACTTAGATTTAAAAGTGGTACTGAACATTCGTAACGCAAGAGGTGAATCAGAATTGTTTTCACATCTTGATGGTTGTTGGGACAATGAAGATGGTATGAAAGAAGCAAAAAAGATCTTGCTAAAGATGGGAGCATTAGATTATCGTGTAAATATTGATTATCCTAGCAAAAAGAAAGAACAGATCAGCACTCTACTTGTTAAATTAACTTTACAGCAGAAGGAAGAGCTGCATAAGTCTTTTTTTGATAAGGTATTTTATGCTCAAAACATGGTTGAACTTGAAAAGATTGTAAACGATGCTATAAAGTCTGGTGTACGATTAAACTATTCTCTTTCACAAGATTTCTTTTCAGGTAATGAGTACACTTTTACCGATTATGTGATGAAAAAAATCAGTGAGTTGGAAAAAAATCCTAAAGTTGCTAGTAGTATAATATGTCAATTAGTATCAAAAGGGGCAGTGTTTGGTAATACAGTTGATGCTAACACACTGACATCAGAATTTAAAGAGCATAAAACTAACCTAAAAAAAGCTTATAGAGATTATATTAGCAATTCTCATAAATTTATTGAAATCGCAAAAAGTGCAACCAATAGCGAGCTAAAAGATGCAAGAGTAGACAACTCCGTTTTTTACTTAGAATATTCTAAAGATAGTAAAATAGACATTATAAAGATAACAGATGGGGTAAGGGATTTAGGTCTAACCGATGGAGATGTAAAGTGTGGAAGAAATATAGTAAAAATCGGTAAAAGTGAAGTAGAAATTAAAATTGAAGATGGCATAAGGAATTACACAGATCTTACAGAAGGTAGCAGTATAGTATTAACTTTCTATACTAGTTTAGGAGAATTAGAAGTTAGGTTATATCCTGATGAGAAAAATGAAAATTGGATAAAAGTAGAGGTGAGTGAAGAAGGCCTACTTCTACTCGATGAAATAGAAGATTGCAATGAAGGAATAGAAAATTATGAAAAAATAGGGCAAAATTGCTTATTGGGAGGTTTATCAGTTATTGAAGCCATAGACCGAGGTGTTTTTGCTAGATCTGGTGGATTAATTCGTCCTGAAGTAATAAGCGAGTCTAACAACAAATGGACAGAACGTGAAGAGTTAAGAAGGACTTCTGATCCTAGGAGAGAAGTTTCTAGGTAGATTAATTTGCCAAAAAAGTTAAAGATTATTATTTAAATATAAACTTCTATAATTTATAGATTTTGGATCATTTTCTACCACTGTTGCATCCAGTATGCTAGAATCTTCATTGTTTATATTGATATTTTCATATAATTGATTCTGTAACATTGATTTACTTTTCTATATCAATCTCAACATCTTTTGGCATGGCCCTTTTCTGTTGCTTTTATAAATCAAGACCGTAGAATTTCTCCAATTGCTCACTCCACAGCATCGGTATTTCCCTCAAGTTAGCTAACTTCAAACTCCTTGGCTGCCTCCCATTTACTATGTCTTCTTTAATCTTTGGTGCTAAATAGTTCAATCTCAAAATTTGCTGTATACGTCTTGTACCTATATTAATTTTGGCACTCAGCTCTTTCACACTTTCGTATTTTCTCTCTTCTAGTTGCCGTTTCCACAGATGGGCTCTTACCACTGCTTTCAGTAATGCATTGTTTGTTTTCCCCTCTGGCTCTACTACTGTGCATTTATTTCCTTTCTTCTTTATTGATATAAATTTTTCCTCCGATTCAGAATACACCTCTATTCCATCCTCTCTCACCAATACTGCTTTTATTAACTTTTTCACTGCTTCTTTCTGTTTTCCAAAGCTTAAATTTTTCCACTCTTCCACTTTTTCTTCCCAATTTTCATACAGGCGCTCAGCTCTCTTCATTACTTCTTTTTCTACTTCTCCTGCTATTACATTTCGGTTTTCTGATTCACAACTTTTTCCCCTTAAATGATTATTGCATACGTAATATCTATACCTTTTATTCTCTTTTTTTGCGTACGTCAGCGTCATATTTGCATTACAGCTCTTGCACCTTAATTATTCCCTTTAGCAATGCTTCCTCGTATTTCGCCTTTCTATATGGTTGATTCTTTATCAATTCCTGCGCTTTTTGCCATTTTTCCTCTTTTATTATTGCTTCATGCTTTCCCTCATACTCTTTCTCATAATGTCTTATCTTTCCCATATATATCGGATTTGTTATTATTCTTCTCACCGTTGCTTTTTTAAAGATATCTGATTTTGTTCTATAACCTTCTCTATTTAACTCCCTTGCCAATTCTGCCATTGATTTTAGCTCCAAATATCTTTCAAATATATGCTTCACTGTCCTTGCTTCTTTTTCATTTATTATTAATTCTTTATCTTTTACATCATATCCAAGCGGCAAAGTTCCCCCCATCCACAATCCCTGCTCCTTTGATGTTGCTATTTTATTTTTTACCCTTTCTACGATCATTTCTCTTTCTAGCTGTGCTGCTCCTGACAATACCGTTTGTACAAACTTTCCCATTGGCGTATTATTATCAAATATCTGCGTTACTGCTATAAAATTTACTCTATGCCTTCTAAAAAATGATGTCACTTCTATACTATCTTTTGTTTCCCTTGATAACCTGTCTAGCGTATATACTACTACACAATCTACTTCTCCTTTTTTTACATCTTCAAACAACTCCTTTATCGCTGGTCTTTCTAAATTCTTTCCTGAGAAACCTCCATCATCGTACCTTTTTGCCAATGCTACCCAACTCTCTCTGCTCTTTATGTATTTTTCACATGCTACACGTTGCGCATCAAGACTATTAAATTTTTGTTCTAGACCATCTTCATTTGACTTCCTAGTATATATCGCACATCTTACCTCTTTCAGCATTCTTTCTCCTTATCTCTCATTCCAAATAGAAGCGGCCCATTGTAACTCATTCCCATTATTTTTCCGGCTACTGCTGACAATGACGTAAAAAATTCTTCTCTGTAGATTAAACCCTTATCTGTTACCATTACCGCATGCATCTCTTCTCCTCTCTCTAATATTAGCTCTGTTCCTGCTACTGGAAGTTTGTCACTACTTATTCTTTTTCCCTTCTCTAGTCGATCTGCTAGATACTCTAGTCTTTTTGCTCCTTTTCTTGACATTTTTCCATACGCTTCCTCCTGCATTCTATAAGCTAATCTCGGTATCAGATATTTCTTTGAGTATCTAGGCGCCTCTTCCCCATATACCTTCTTCCATATTTTTCTCAGTTCACCCAAAGGTTTTTTCTCTAAATTCATTACTTTCTTTTCTATTTCTTCCTCCATATTTTTAGCCTTTCATAAATAACTTTTCAATTCTGTCTGTTTCTTTCTTTAATACCTCGGTTATCTTTTTGCTATTTTTCGCATAATCCATCGCTGTCATTCCAAATTTATCCGCTTGCTCTATTTCTCCTCCAGCTTTCACTAGCTCCTCCACTATTTCTTTTTCACCTACCATGCACGCAAGGTGTAGAGGTATGCATTTATTTCCATATTCCTCAGCATTTACATCTGCTCCTGATTTTATCAATTCCCTCACGATTTCTAGACGTTTCTCCGTTACCGCTAGGTGCAGTGCTGTATATCCTCTTGCATCTGCTGCATTCACATTCGCTCCTTTTTCGACTAATAACTTCACTGTTTTTGCTTCTACTGCATAATGCAGAGCTGTTCTTTCCTTTTCGTCTCTTGCATAAATACTTTTAAATGAGTTCTCTAATAATTCTTTTGCTGACTTATTAAATTTGCCAAGCTTTAACATAATCCACCTCACCTTTTCTTTAAATTTAAATCCCTCTTTTAAGCATTCCTTTTCGCTACCTCATCTATCATTTCGTTCACTTGGTTCATTATTTTGCTTGCTAAATTTTGACATTCTTTCTTTATTAGCGATTTGTCTCTCTTCCTTATTTCTTCTATCTCTATTATTTTTAACTCTGGTAAATAACTCCCATTCAACATGTCTGCTATTTCTCCCACTAGCCTCTCTATTCCATAGCAGGTCAGTTCTCTACTTTTTGTTACTCCACCTTTTTCTCTTAAAAATTTACTTGCCTTTTCACTCTCTTTGCTATCACATAGACGATACTTTTCACTTTCCCAGATGTAATACATTGGCGTTGCACCATATTTATTCAGTTGATTAACCTCAGCTCCTGCTTTTACTAGCTCTTTTATTATTTCAACTCCTCCTATTTTGCATGCAGAGTGGAGTGGCGTACATCCAGTGACATATTGAGTGGCATTTACTTCTGCTCCCGACCTTAGCAGCACTTTTACATTTTCTAAGCTTTTCGCAAATACTGCACAGTGTAGTGGCGTATAACCATTTTTATCTCTTGCATTAACCTCTGCCCCTTTTTTTATTAATAATCTCACTGTTTTGTAATCAGAGATTTCTACTGCTTGATGCAAGATCGTCTCTCCTTCTTCATTTCTTTTATTAATGTTTTTAAACCCGTTACTTGATACTTCTTTAAAAAACTTACTCTTGCTAAAACTCATTTCATACCTCACAAAATTAGCTTTTCTAGCGTCAGATAAATTTCTTATATTTATACCAATTCCCACTATATAAAGAACAGATAGACAATAATGGGAAAGAAGTGATACTAAAGTAGATAAAATAGAGAGGTATAAATGGCATTAAGGTCAAAACTATTAGACGAAAAAGTTGTAAATTTGGCGAAAGAAATGTTAAAAAAGGTCAGAAATAACGCATATGTTTCAAAAAAGTTACAAGCGGTGATAGCAGGAAAAGAAAGTAGTATAAGCGCTGTGGCAAGAATATGTAAAATTTCAAGGACTGCTTTGACTGAATGGATAAAGCATCTAAAATTTGGTAGAGTAGAAAGATTATTTTCCCCGTCTCAGCGGCGAAGAAAAAGCAAATTAAACAAAAATCAACGTGAGCAAATTGAAATATGGGTAGAAAGAAATCCAAATATTACTATTAAGGAAGTGCAAATAAAAATCTCAGAGGAATTTGGCCTAAACATTAGCAAATCAACAGTGCACCGTGAGATACAAAGGATGAAGTTTTCTTACATAACACCGAGGCCAATTCACCATAAACAAGATAAAAACAAGCAAGAAGAGTTTAAAAAATACTTCAATAAAATAGTCAATTCCCACCCTGAAAAGGAGGTATTTTTTTGATGAATCACGATTTGGAACTCATTCAAAAATCGGACACGGATGGTTTAAAAAAGGGGTCAGAACACAGGTTAAAATGAAAATTGGTAGACAAAATTTCTATATCTACAGTGCGGTAAATCCAAGAAGTGGTAAGAAAATTAGCCTACTTGCTCCATATGTAAACACTGATTGTATGAATATATTTCTGGAGCAGATGTCGAAAGATTTAGGCACGAAAGAAGCCTTTCTTGTAATGGATTGTGCAAGTTGGCATAGATCAAAAAGTTTGAAAATTCAGGAAAACATTACCATCATATACTTGCCTCCTTATTCACCGGAACTGAATCCTGTTGAAAGGTTGTGGCAATATATCAAATACAATACTTTACGCAATAGTATCTACGATACCATAGGTTTACTTGAAGATGTTTTGTGTAATTTTATTGTCAATATTTCCAGTACTACTATTAAACGAGTTTGTAATGTTTCTTATTTGTTCGGTCAGTAATGGATTTTGGTATTACAACTTCAAGTAGCTCTTCTGGCAGTGTGGATAATTGTGTTGATAAAATCGAGATCTGTACTTTCCCTGGTATAGGTGATTCTACTAGTGCATCTTTTACTCTACTATCTGCTGACAGTGCATGATATTTATAATATTCCTTACTTCCTCCTGTTGACCAACCTGCTATTTTTGCTTTTACCCTCTTTCTAAATCTTTCATCCTCTTCTTCTTTTTCTCTCTCTACTCCATAAAATTCAGCCAAATTATCAAGATCTTCTCCCCTTGCAAATTTCAGTAAATTACTCTTTACTGCTTCGTTCATCCTTTGTCTGAGCAAAAGTTCTCGCCAGGCTGCTACCTCCAGAATCTTTATCGCTGGATCGGATTCTACTAACGCTGAAAAGGTTTCATCTCTACACACTAACTCCTCCTTCATTCTGGAAAAGATTTCCTCATAGCTTAGTTTTTCAATAATATTAGATGTCTGCATTTCTAAACAACTATTCCACTAATACCTATGAATTTGCCTTCTGAAAGATACATACCTTCAAGCACAAGAGTCATTTTTCCTTCTTTAGCTTCAGCAATCTTTACTTTTTCTAACTTAAATCTCTTTTCCCATTTTTCCAGTGCTTCTGCTGTTGCTGCATAGATTTCCAAAGTTAAATCTCTATTTATTGGCTTATCCACTAACTCAAATAATCTCGACCCATAATCCCTTCTCATGATCCTACTGTTAACAGGAGTGGTCAGTATATCAATTATTGATTGCTTTAAGTGTTCTAAACCCTCTAGTTCTTTACCTGTTTCTTTGCTCATTCCCTTCATACTGGCTCTGTAAAAACATCAGAACTCCCTCTAATTACTTTAAACCCACATGAAACTATATCTTCTACTCTTCCTATACCAAGACCATTTGCAAACACTGTTTTTGATCCTTGAATCATTACTTTTCCTTCACTAAAACTGTCTCCTTGTCTACATATTGACTTACCGTTTACAAAAACATTATTACTTCCGCTAATGCAGAAATGTGGTATAGCTTCTCCACAGTAGTCTCCTAACCTCACTATTCCTTTGTTCAATTTAAGTCGATCCTTTCTGCTTTCAGTTTTATTCCACTTTTTGTCATTTCTATACTTGATCCCCCAGCCTTCAGTGTTATTTTGTCCACTACTTCAATCTCTAAATGATGTTTTTCCTTATCATATGTAAACTTCGTCCCATCTTGAAATTTTACACTATTTATTTCTTTTTTATTCTCTGGTGCATGGTATTTTTCCTGATATATTCCTGCTAACACCACCCCTAATGATAGTTCACCAAGAGGAGAAAATACCACAACTTGTTCATCGATATCTGGCGGAGACCAATCTCTATCTTCTCCTGCTTTGCTTGTTATCCATGGCAACCAATCTGTTAAAAATTCTCCTATTTTCACTCTTACTTTTGCTTTTTCATAATCTATTTCTTTTACAACTCCTATACGAATCATATTCGCTACTTTTCTCTGTAACTCTGCAATGGCAAAATTATTTTCCAACATGCATTTCTCCCACTTCTATTTTATGTGGCTTAATTTTCCCCTCTTCCCATACTGATTTACCTAAATGAAGCTGATGACTCCAATCAACCATCCACACTAAATATGCATCTAATTCTGGTCTAAATCCGTCAATTTCCGCAGATATAAATTCTCCTGGTGAAACATTTTTCACATTCCAAGTATTTTTATTTACTACTTTCGCAACTTCGCTAGCTAATGATCTAACAATAATAGCTGCATTTTCTATTGTGCTATCAATCACAATTCGTGCTTCAAATCTTGCTTTCATGGCTAATTCCTCAGTACCTGCATCTTTACCTGGTTCTAAACTTGCTAATTCTACAAACACCGCTGGCGCTAATAATTCTTTTCTTATCGATGGATAAATTTCACATGTCTGTATAGACGGTATTTCTTCCTTCAGTGTGCTGCAAATTGCTTGATGTAAATCTTTCCAGAACTTTGTCATACCTTTAAAATATAGTTTAGCTCATGCTTAAAGTATTTCTCAAACTCTCTCTCACTCTCATAATTAACAAAATTCCCTATTATCCTTGAAGCCTCTGGTTCTAGTGGCAACTTAATTTCCTTTATTGGCAATGCTGCTCTTCCTTCACGTTTAAACATACCGCTATTTCCTTTTGGCATAACTGCTGCAAATCCTCCTATAAACTCATGCTTTCCTACTTTCGATCCTCTTCTTGTTTTTTGTATTTTACCAATTGTCGATGCTCTAATGTCATAGAGATTTGCTCTAATTAACACTTCTAATCTGCTAGTTTTCGCCTTAAAAATTCTTAATCTCTTTCTTATCAAACTTTTCTTTTCCTCACTAATTTCTTTTGCTGTCTTCAATTTTAGCCATAGTGCTGTTCTGTTTAACGCTCTTACTATTGCTAATTCTATTTTTTTTCTTTTAGCATTTACACTTTCTATTACCTCAACTTCTATATGCACAGACATTTTACACCCCATACGCTTCGATTCGCCAGACCATTCCAGATTTATCTCTAAGTGGTGGTGTGTGTATTTTGTATTTGCAATCACCTATAACAAAAATATCTCCTACAATTGGCCTCAGTATATCAAAAATGCTTACCTCAAGAAAAAGCATCTCTCCCACAAATTGTCCTTCACCAATCTCGTATAATTTATCTGGCTGTTGCTTTAGTACTTGTACCATGTACGCCTTATTTTTCGACTTATACAAAGCTACTTCTCCTAAATGGGCAAAACAATCTTTTAGTAATCTCTTAATATTCTCTTGCATTCTTTCATAAGTATGCTAATAAGTTATATACTAGTAGAGTCCTCTTGTACCTCACCAACTTGTAGTTACTCTACCAGTATTGTTATGCTGCAACGACTTTTACTAATGTTCCTGGTCTGTGGCACATTGGCAATGGATTCGACTGCGTATGTAAATCAGTTCCTCTATCAAATCTCCTTGGCTCTTGTTTTGCATATAGTGGCTGTCCGAGAGTATTCACTGTCTCATTAAAGTCTGCTGGTGCAAAATATGTTGTAAATGTGCTCGCTGTTCCTACTGGAAAACAGTTTCCACTTTCCCTTTCTATAAACCTTCTCACATTTCCCTCAGGATCAGTTGCCTGCCCTCTATATTCCTCAAATGTTATTCCACAGAACGTAAATCCTGACCTCATATCATTTCGAAGTGCTGCTCCTTCTTGCCATCTTTCATATGCCTCTTTCACTTTACTATGCGAAGTTAGTGCATCAAAAAACTCAGGGCTTACCAGTGCATGAATTCCCGTCATATATTCACCACTTAAGTTATCCTCAATATGTCGCAATACCTCCAAGCACTTACGCTTTACATCAGTTGTTGCTGTTCCAAGGGCAAAATTTACTACTTTTGGTGTTATTTCAAATTCGTTGTACAGATTTAATAATTCCGACCCATCAGCATCTAAAATTATTCCCTTCAGCGCTCCCATACGCAAATGCTCCAACGTTATTGCATGTTTATTTCTCATTAGCTGCAAATGGTCAGTTATTACATCTGCCAGCGCTTTCAGTTCACTTTCCGACCCAAATGCTCTTATTCCCTGTACTTCCTCTGGTAACACTACATCATCGTGAGGAATATGTGGAATCGTAAATGTTCTTACTTTTCTTTTTCCTCTTTTTCCTACTGTTGCTGGTGCTCCTGGTATTTGTGTTGGTAATAAACTTAATACTCCGTTGTGTTCTTCTATGGTAATATGTCTAAATCTTACTGATCTACTTGGAAACAAATTTAAATTTTCAATTCGTCCATAATTTATCGGCAATATATTTATCGCATTTGTTAGTGCCGTCATGCTAAATGCTGTGTTTGTAAATGGATTTTGCATTTTTTATTTTCCCCCTTTGTGTTTTTTATTGTTTAATATAGCCTTAGACTGCTTTACGGATAATGATCCCTCGTCCTTCAAGTTGCTTTATTGCTGCATTTTTTTGCTCTTCAGTGATATTTGCTGGCCACACCACTGCATGATCTGCTAGTATTGCACCACGAGTAATAATTACTGCTTTGGCATTTTCTGTCGCATTTACATCACTTACTATTGCACCTATTGCTGTTTGTGTACCATCTGTGGCAGTTGGATTTATTATCTTAATCATGTTATCTTTATCGAGAGCCACTACTGTACCAAGTTTAAGATTTTGTCCCTTTGCTACTGTTATCTGATCTCTTGAATATAGACTTGACACCTCATACTTTAATAGGTCACCAAGATTATTTTGTTCGCTTATACAACTCATAAAATTTCCTCATTTATTTTCCCCTTTAGTTTTACCGCCATGTTTATAATTGTTGTACGCGGCGGTTATAAAAAAACTTAAATACTTGATTGTGCTCTAGCTTTAGCTACTTGTATCATCAAATCTTCTCCTGAATTCTGTGGTATTGCACTCAGTATCTCTGTCTTCTTTGTTCTCTCTGCAAGTAATTCCATTAAAACTTCCCTAGCTTGCTCAACACTTACACTTTGCTCAATAAATTCTCCTATCTTTTCTGGCATCTTCGATAAATTACATAAACGTATTAATTCAAGAACTTCAGTACGATACTTGGTTAAATTATCAGTTTCTAGGTCATTTGTAGTTTGTTCATTCATAGTAATACTCCTGTTTTTATTAATAGATGAAAGAATTGTCATTCCGTCTGCAAGGCCTATTTCTATTGCTCTCTCGCCAAAATATAGCCCTGCCTCCGTTGATCGAATCTTTTCAATTGAAAGACCTCTGTTCCTCGCTATTAGCTGCACAAACATTTCATATAGTCAGTCTACTTCTTTTTGTAAGCTTTCCAGACTTTCAGACGTCATTGGCTCATGTGGATTTAAATCATTTTTTCTACTTCCTGCAAATACTGTGGTATATTTTATTCCACATTTTTCATTAAATCCACTTTGATCTATATGACTTGCTATTACCCCTATGCTTCCTACTCCTGAAGTTCTGCTCACAAATACCTTTTCAGCACTTGACGCTATAGCATATGCAGCAGAGTAAGCATCATCATTTGCTAATGCCACAATTCTCTTTTTTGCTCTTGATTCGTAAATAAAATCAGCCAGGTCAAACACTCCATTGACCTCTCCTCCTGGACTATCTATATCCAAAAGAATTATTTCCACTTTTTCATCCTCTAAAGCTTCTTCTATTTCCTCTTGTATCTTCTCGTACGATGTCATACCTAGAAAATCATCAAAAGCTTCTGGTTTTTTAGTTAAAATGCCATGTATTGGTATTATTGCTGTCTTTTCTATATTGTTCTTTACATAGTGTTTTACGTTTTTAAAGATAGGTTGTTTTTGACTATGAAGCGATAGTAGTTCAAAACTTTTTGCTTCAAGCATTAATGGTCTACTTAGAAACATTGTTTCCCCCAACATCAGAATCAAATATTAAATTGAGACTATTTGCTCGCTTTTGATCTTCTGCTATTTCTTGATCAATTTCTTCTACGTCGTAACCCATTTCTGATACTACTTCTGATCGACTTTTAAAGCCATTTCTTACTGCCATTTGTTGTGCTTGCTGGTCTTTTAAAGGATCAACCCAATCAAACCCTTGTGGTATCCATTTTACTTCTTTCAATGACTCACTTGTTAAATCTTTAGCTATAGAAAGTTTTCCAGATACTAACGCTAATTCTAGCCATCTATTCCATACTGGTCTGCAAAATTGAAATACCATAATGTTGTGTTGCAGCATAGCACATCTACGACGAAACTCTATTAATCCAGCTCTGATTGATGAATAATTAACGCCTGTTAAATCTCCTGTTAACTGCTCATATGTTATCCCTGTACCAATCGCTATTGCCCTCAGTTGCTGTCTCATGAATGCTTCATAACTTCCTCCAACATCAGACGGCTCTGAAAATTTTATATCTTCTCCTGGGTCTAAAAGCTGCATTGTTCCAGGTTCTAGGCCAGATAATGCTACTCCTTGCTCACTTGCTTCACCTTCTCCCATGATATTTGCTTCTGGATCGAGTCTTGTAATAAATCCAGCAAACATTGCTGCAGTTTTCTTTCTCACCAGCTCTGCATCATCATATTGATCAAGCTCATAAAGCTTCAGCAGTATATTAGAAAGCCATGGCTCTCCTCTAATTTGCCCAGGTCTTAGTGGTCTATATATATGTAAAACATCGTTTGCTGGTACTCTCACTGATTCTCCAAACGTACTTTCACCAGGGTGTTCTCTAAATAAGTAATATGCTTCTCTTTGCCCAAGTCTATTGAACTCAATCCCGTTTCTTATTACATTACCATTGGCTAGTGTTTGATTGCTCTTATTGTCCAAATGCTCTGATTCCAATACTTGAAGTTGCAATGGTACAGAAAATCCATCTTCGAGTTTACGATGTCGGAGGCGTACAAAACACTCTCCACCTTCTATCATGCTCCTACATACCAGAGCTTGTAATCCATAAAAATCACTTATTCCACAGCTATCTGCTTCATCTGTCCATTTTAGCCATAATTCTTGCACTTTCTTTCGAAATTCTGCATTCTTTGCTTTTGATTGTGGTTTTATTCCTGTTCCAATAGAGTTACTTACTATTGTATCAATAATATTTGCTGCATATGGATTTTTTCTCACCATATCACGTGATCTACTACGTAAAGTTTCAAGGCTTTGAGACAGCAAATTGTTTATACTTCCTAACTCTGGTTGAAAGTGAAAAAATCTTCTTCCTGAGCCTGCTGCATCCCACGCTGAGCTTTTGATTTTTGGCTTACTAAATAGTTGTTTGAACGATTTTAATAGCATTTTGCCTCTTTGATTATGCAGCAGTTTGTTGCGCAATTTGACATTAAAAAATTACAGCAAGCTGCTGGAGAGTCTGGCTGTTAACACTTTATAAATTATGCATGAGGCTCTTGCACAAATACCAACGCTTATTCTGGGCTGCGTTCATAAATGTCCTTCCGATGTCCCATTGCAGTAATAGTTACTGTGTGTTTTGAGTAATTTATCCTATAAATTACACGATAATCACTTACTCGTATCCTAAAATACCCTTTGAATTCATGCGGTAATGCTTTACCTATTGCTTTAGGGTTGGTTGCAAGACGACTATCTACAGCTCTTCTCACTCTAGATCTTATCGTTGGTGGTAATGCAAGAAAGTCTTCCTCAAGAACTTTTTTTGAATAGATAATATCGTATCTCAGCTTGTATCTCCACCTTTAGACTGTTTTTGCAGATAATATTCTATTCCAATCTACATCCTCACTTCTAATTTCTTCATCACCTCTAGCATCACGCTCAAGAGAAAGCTTAGCCAACTTTATATCTACTTCATCTATTTCATCATCTTCTTCAGATAATTTACTTGCTTCAATTTCTTCTTCCACTAGGTCCTTTACAACCTCTTCTATAGTTCTATTTTGAACTTTTGCCATTTCTATAAGGTAGTGAGCAAATTCCCCCTCAAAATTTACATTAACATTAAGCCTTTCTTGACTTTGATCCATATTTTAACTAGAAAATACCAATTTTAAACTATAACATTTTTACACAATTTTGTCAATTCCCTTACTTGTCGCAATCACAATTCTTCTCTTCGGTCTCACACCTGCAACTTTCAGTTCAGCCTTAATACGTTGCCGTAGATTCAGCAGGTCATTTATCTGAACTTCAGCATATCTCACCACATGGTCACCATATGCAATTGATACTACTCGCTCTCCGTTTTGCAGTTTTTTTATCGCTTCTTCGACTTGACTTAAATATTCCTGATTGTACATTTTACTTCTCATTCAACCATTTACTTTGTCTCACTTTTTTAGGCTTTTTACTTTCCATTTTTCCACTCAAACTATTCCACTTACTCTCTGGCCATCTGTCTATTCCCAGTGCTATCGATGCTGCTCTTGCATAAATCCTACAGTCTAATACTTCATTTCTTTCTCTTACCTTTTGCCACTCCTGTTTGGTGTATCCTTTTACTACCTTGCTGACTAATTGCTCTGCCGTTAGCTGCTTAAAATACTCATACCAAAATCCATTACTGACCGAACAAATAAGAAACATTACAAACTCGTTTAATAGTAGTACTGGAAATATTGACAATAAAATTACACAAAACATCTTCAAGTAAACCTATGGTATCGTAGATACTATTGCGTAAAGTATTGTATTTGATATATTGCCACAACCTTTCAACAGGATTCAGTTCCGGTGAATAAGGAGGCAAGTATATGATGGTAATGTTTTCCTGAATTTTCAAACTTTTTGATCTATGCCAACTTGCACAATCCATTACAAGAAAGGCTTCTTTCGTGCCTAAATCTTTCGACATCTGCTCCAGAAATATATTCATACAATCAGTGTTTACATATGGAGCAAGTAGGCTAATTTTCTTACCACTTCTTGGATTTACCGCACTGTAGATATAGAAATTTTGTCTACCAATTTTCATTTTAACCTGTGTTCTGACCCCTTTTTTAAACCATCCGTGTCCGATTTTTGAATGAGTTCCAAATCGTGATTCATCAAAAAAATACCTCCTTTTCAGGGTGGGAATTGACTATTTTATTGAAGTATTTTTTAAACTCTTCTTGCTTGTTTTTATCTTGTTTATGGTGAATTGGCCTCGGTGTTATGTAAGAAAACTTCATCCTTTGTATCTCACGGTGCACTGTTGATTTGCTAATGTTTAGGCCAAATTCCTCTGAGATTTTTATTTGCACTTCCTTAATAGTAATATTTGGATTTCTTTCTACCCATATTTCAATTTGCTCACGTTGATTTTTGTTTAATTTGCTTTTTCTTCGCCGCTGAGACGGGGAAAATAATCTTTCTACTCTACCAAATTTTAGATGCTTTATCCATTCAGTCAAAGCAGTCCTTGAAATTTTACATATTCTTGCCACAGCGCTTATACTACTTTCTTTTCCTGCTATCACCGCTTGTAACTTTTTTGAAACATATGCGTTATTTCTGACCTTTTTTAACATTTCTTTCGCCAAATTTACAACTTTTTCGTCTAATAGTTTTGACCTTAATGCCATTTATACCTCTCTATTTTATCTACTTTAGTATCACTTCTTTCCCATTATTGTCTATCTGTTCTTTATATAGTGGGAATTGGTATCAGGTGCATACTCGGGAAAATGACAATATCCAGGTAGAGCTTTTCCTTCTTCTCCTTTTGAAATATTAAGTAATTGAAAAAGCTCTGACTTTAATATCGATACTCCTACTGGCCAGAGCTTTATTCCTCTTTTCAGCTTTTGACCACCAACTGTTATATCAACTCTACTTGGGCTACTCAGCGGCACTAGTGCTTTATTTACACCTTTTACTGCCATTACTCTTCCAGAGCCCTGATGACCTCTTACCCAGTTGTAAACTTCCTGCGTTGCATACCCTGCATCAACCGCCATCATGCTTATCATATATTCAAGCCCATTTTCACCGATAAAATGATGATTTAAGAGCTCAGAGAGTTTTCCCCATACTTCTCCTCCTCCTGTATCTCCTTCAAATACTCGGTAGTCTATTGACCAACTTTCACGGCTTTTTCCCCATGCTACAACTTCCACCTCTAGACGATCTTTTTGGACATCTACTCCTGCAGTAAGTACCACTTCTCTCCTAGGTACTGTGCCTACGGGAAAAAATTCTCTCCTGTTAAATAATTGCTTCCAATCTGGTACTTCTCCTTTGTCTACCCAGGTTTCTCCAAGCGTAGTATTTATCCATACTTTTAGTAATTGTTCACTTTCTTTTGCATGAAGAAAATCTTCTACTGCTTGAGTCCAGCTATACCAGCCTACTGGACTATAAAGACTTGAAAGATGAAATCCTTTTTTCTCACCTTTTACTCTATTAGTAGGCCTCCATTCTCCACGCTCAAGCATCTCTGTCTTTTGATGATTTTCTATTTTGCCGCTACATTCAGTGCAGACATAATGTGCTGTTCTTGAGTCATTGTTTTCCCATTTTATTTGTGACCATTTTAGAACTTGATAGTAATTACAATGCGGACAGGGAACAAAAAAATATCTCTTATCTGTTGCTTCAAATTCTTTCTCAATTCTGCTTATTCCATGAATTGTTGGTGTTGATACTAAAAAAATCTTTCGTCGTGCAAACGTATTAGTTCGGGCTATGCTGAGTAAAACTGGATCTCCTTCTCCTCCTGAATCTCCTGGGTAGGCATCTATTTCATCAAGAAAGAGATATTTTACTGGCATAGATCTCAGTGCTACACTGCTATTTGCTCCGGTTATTACTACTATTCCACCTGGAAATTCCTTACTCTGCACAGTATTGCCTGAGTCTCTTGATCTTGGGTCTTTTACTTTACTCTTTAAACATGGCGTACTCTCTATTAACGGCGCAAATCTTCCTTTTGACCAACGCTTTCCCATTTCAACTGTTGGCTGCACAACTAACATTGGACCAGGAGTCTGATCTATAATATAGCCTATCCAATTATTTCCTGCTTCTGTTCCTCCAATCTGCGCTCCTTTCATGAATACTACTTTTTCAGCAGGTGAAGACGGAGAAAGTGAATCCATGATTTCTTTAAGGTATGGCGTTCTCTCTGTTCTCCATTTTCCTGGCTCTGATGCTGCAGTTGGCGCTAAAACTCGATACTCATTCGCCCACTCTGATACTTTAAGCGACGAATCTGGTTTTAAACCTTCAGAAAAAGCTCTAGCGTATATCATTGTCTGCATCTACTCATAATTGGTTCTATCTCAATATTGTTAACAGTAGAGTTTATTCCTCCACACTCCTCCAATTCCATAAACATCTTTTTCTGAAATTCGTTTTCTATATATCTTTTGCTCATCTCGCTTACCATTATTGCTACAGCAAGAGCAAATATCCCTGTTATTGTTGCAAAAATGATCACACTGCTTATTGTTGTTGCTGTTAACCCTATACATACCGCTATTGCTACTGCACTTACTGAGGTAAAAACACAGATCACACTATTGTATTTTCTCACTTTTGCATCTCTATGCTCTATACACCTATAATAAATTGGTACAGATCTGCCTATCTCGTCTGGTAATTTGATGCTCTTTTCTTTAAATAAAGTTTTTAGCAATTCTAAATTATTTAACTTGATTGCTAAGTGCAGAACAGGTGTATAATTTGCTCCTTTTTTCAGCAATAACTTTACTACATGTAAATGCCCTTTTTCTGCAGCAAGGTAAATCGGTGATAGACTCTTATTATTTGAAATATCAATATCAATTTCTTCTTTTAAGATAGACTCTACAAGCTCAATTTCTCCTCTTTGTGCAGCTAAATGGAGTAGACTATTCTTTTCAGAACCGTATTTATTACTCATCAAAGCCTTCTTTATCTCAGGTTTAGCGTAATCAAATGGTGTTTTACCGCTATCGTCTTTTACCAGAGGGTCTATATCTTCTCGCGTTAGTAAAACTTCTATTGTTTTAAGTCTTTCAGCATAGTGTAGTGGTGTTTTATTTTCGTAGTCTTGCAAATTGACTTGAGCATTAGGCTCCCTTATTAAGCATTTGAGAATATCAAGACATAAGTCTCTTTCATCGTAATTAGTATTACTTACAGCTATATGAACAGGTGACAATTTCATCGAGTTTTGTCCTACACGTGCGCTATTTACATCTGCTCCTAGCTCCAGTAATAACTTTACTATCTCCAATTTTTTGTTGTTAACTGCATAGTGCATCGGTGTCTGATTTCGTGCATCAAAAACCTCGATTTCAGCATTTCCTTCTCTTATCAAAATCTTTACAACTTCTGCATGTCCTATGCCTGCCGCTAGATGTAATGGCGTATGATGCAAAGCATTTCGTGCATTAACGTCAATACCTTTTCTGATCAAATATCTCACTGCATTAATTTCACCTATCATTGCAGCTAAATGAAGTAAACTATCTTGTTCTGACCCGTATTTGTTATTAATTAGCGCTTGTAATATCTCTGCTTTTTTCCCTTCTTTGGCGTAATCAAGAGATGTTTTACCATCATTATCTTCTACAAAAGGATTGATATTCTTTTTTGTGAGTAGCAGATCCACCATACTTAATTCATCAAACTCTATAGCGCAATGTAGTGGGGTTTTTCCATTTAATCCTCTGACATTAACATCTAATCCAGGTTGATTAATGAGACACTTTATTAACTCCAAACTTAAGTTATCAGCCATTATTTAAAATTTAATATTAGATAACTCTTCAAGTGAGTTTGTAATTTCCTCAGTCAATGTTCCATGAATCTTTTCAGTGTCACTCAGTGATGCAAGCAATGCTGAAACTCTATTCGGAATATTAAGCAAATTATTACGTATAACTCTTGCTACATTAAATGCTTCGCGCTTTACTTCCTCTACTGCTACAAGTTCACCAATCTCAGCTTTTGCCTTTGCCTCAAGAAGTTTACCTCGTTCCATTTCATTTTTTATTCTAGTTTTTAGCAACATCGTGGAAAGGTTACTTGTATTTTCGTTTTCTGGATTTTTCCTCCTAAGTGGCTGACTTGGATCTCTTATTGCTGCCACCGCTTCATTTGCTTGTTCTCTATTGATCAAACCATCCTCCAACTCAACTATTCCTTTTTTTACTAAATAACAGACATATTGCTTTGATACTCCTATCTCTCTTGCCCATTCTGTTTGTGTGATTTTCACTTTTTTTTCTCCTCTCTCTTGTTTCTACGAATTTTCTTCTTGAATCTCTGAAAAGGTTTTGCCAGTATCAGCAATTTCCTACCTGTTTATACTTGCCGGCGTCTTAGAGATATTTTACTAATATAGAGCGAAGTACTCCGGTTTATAGCTGCTTTCTTTTTACATAGTGAAATTTGGCCATTTTCAACTAATACTATAAATTGCATCTTTGTAGTTATGAGATTCAACCACTACTTGCTCTAGCGTTAAACTGCTGCATTTGGCATCTTTACTATGGTTTTCTTCAAGCACTTTTGTCCTTGCTTCCTTTATTTCCTCAATGAACTTTCCATTAACTTTTTCTGGTTCAATTCTTTCCTCACAATATACAAGATTTGTGCAATTTGTTTTTCTGTAGTAATGTACTCCAAGGAATATCACTGATAGTGCAAGTATACTCGAGCCTATAAGTAGTGATAACCCTACGTTATTAATCAAAGCGTTCTGGTAAAACTTCTGTACACTATTAATACCACCTTCTACATACAGTAATAAAGGCAATACTATATTTGCAGCAACCAAACTGCTTAATAATGCTGTAAATAATGGCCTATCTTTGATTACTGATTCTACTTTATTTCTTCTACTAATGACTTTGTCGTCAATATTAATGAAGTTGTTCTTACCCTCCCAAGCGTTAAGTGTAAAATGCGAATGAGTACCATTGCTGTATTCCAGTTTGACTGATTTTATTACTTTATCTTTTGGTTGATACTTTAGCACCTGATTCAAAGTTTCATTCGCATTCTTTCTCCCTACTTGACACTCTTCAATATCTCTAAATTGCTTTATTCCACAAAATATCGGACTAATTGCAACCAATAGTGCAACAGCTAGAATTGGTATAGTCACATAGATGGTACTGTTTGCAAAAAATGCAATTAATTGTGCTTTATTCTGTAAATATACCAAAGCTGCAGAAACGCTAAGTGCAACAGCAGCTATACCGAAAATTATAAATTCCTTCTGCTGCACTGTATATTTTATTCTTGGCAAAATTCTATTTGTTTTCTTTTCTTTTTTAATTAATGGAGTTTCTGAATTCACTCCTCCACTATTTGTTTGATCACTTTCATGTAGCAAAATATTTGAAGATATATCACTAAGTGTGTCAATAGATGACCTTTCTGATGCTCCCTCTCTATCAGATATTGAGTTATCTTTCAGTTTCTGTAGATCTGATCTTTGTACTCCAAAGCTATTACCACTTATTCCACTATCATTCCCTTCTAAAACCTTTTTTGGAGATTTTGTATCTTGGTTTATTTTTGAATAAATAGGCTCGCCATTAGCTAGTTCTTCGTTTATTTCTGAATAAATAGGATCAGCATTAACTAGTTCCTCTATATTTTCCTCGTTATATGATTTTACTTCTAATGATGATTTTGATGGTGCAATAGACTGTATAACATTTGACACATGATTTTTTGCTGTTCTAGGTGAAGGTGGAGCCACACTCCTACTATTGTCCTGCTGTACGATTTTAGGTGATGACTTTGGCTTATCCCCTGATTTTCTATCCTCTTCATGCACATCTATTGTGTCATATGTTTGGCAGTTGGAAGATGTACTGAATGCCACATTAAACTGATCAGGATAATATCCACCGTTATATCCTATTCTATTTGCCTCACAAACTGCATTAAATTCGTCCTCTATGTCTTCACCCTCATCTAATGATGAAAGTGCATCAAATTGATCAGCACCTGCCTCGTCCATTTCTAGTGTAATACTGCTATCACTACCATTTCTAATCACATTCGAAAAAGCTGCCTTGTATTCAGTGTTGCACTGCTTCAGATCGTGACTACCACAAGTTTGCTTCATATGTTTCTCCTTAATAATAGGTGTTTGCTTCGTACCTTTTTCAAACAATTCAATTCTCTTCTTAACAGATAGTGTAGAATCTGAAACATTATTTTCTACTTCTTCAGAAAACGATGTTTCATTACTTGTTTGCGACGTTACTACTCCAGCTGACGTCTTTGCTTGATTCATTGAGTGCATCACACTTAATCCAAAGTTATTTGTTACGCTAAACTCATTAAAATACGGTATATACCAGTAAATTAATATTACAACTACCAAGGCTTACTAAATTTCTGTTTGTGTTATCTTTTCCGCTTTTTTCTTACTGTTTTTCTTCTTGAATCTCTGAAAAAGTTTTACCAGTACCAGAAAGAATTGCTTCCCTACCTGTGTACACTTGCCAACGTTTTATCGTTACATCTACAAATTTTGAATCTAGCTCTATTGTTCTGCAAATTCTTCCTGTTCTCTCACATGCAATCAGTGTACTTCCAGAGCCGCTAAATGGATCAAGAACTATGTCTCCTGATCTGCTGCTGTTTACTATTGCTCTCTCCATTAGCTCTACTGGCTTCATTGTTGGATGTAATGAGTTATGTGTTGGCTTATCATAAAACCACAGATCACTTTGATTTCTACCCCCATGCCACTCACGTTTATTACCGCTTTTCCATCCATAGAGCATTGCTTCGTATTGTCTTTGATAATCTGATCTTCCTAGCGTAAAGTGATTCTTCGCCCAAATGATAAATGTTGACCATTTTCCTCCTGCCTCCTCAAATGCTTTTTGCAACGTTGAAAACTCTGATGATGATATGCAGATGTAAATTGCACCTTTCGTATATGCTAAAATATGGGAACAGATGTCGTAGAGAAAAAGCTCATACTTTTCACCTTGATTATCATTTAATATTTTTTTATCTTCTCTTTCTTGACTGCTACCATAATCAACGTTATATGGAGGATCACAAATAGTAATGTCTGCCATTTTATCGCCCAGTACTGCTTTAAATGATTCAACTACAGAGCTATCACCACAATAGATTCTATGATCACCTAAAATCCAAAGATCACCTGGTTTTGTTACCTTTTTGTCATCAACAGCTAAGTCAGAAAGATCTTCTTTTTCACTATCTAAATCATCAAGGAAATGTTGAACTTTTTCTAATTCAAATCCAGTCATTTTAAGATCAAACTGTAAATCTTCTAACTCTTGAATTTCTACTTTTAAAAGCTCATCATCCCACTTTGCCCAATTAGCTGATTGATTTGCCAGTAATCGAAAAGCTTTGGTTTGTGGTTCATTTAAATTATCACTTAAAACAACTGGAATACTCTCCATACCAAGTTTTCTTGCTGCTTTAAGTCTTAAATGACCATCAACCACAGTTCCATCGCTTTTTGCAACTATT
This sequence comes from Wolbachia endosymbiont (group B) of Hofmannophila pseudospretella, assembly GCF_964028515.1. Classification (NCBI taxonomy): domain Bacteria; kingdom Pseudomonadati; phylum Pseudomonadota; class Alphaproteobacteria; order Rickettsiales; family Anaplasmataceae; genus Wolbachia; species Wolbachia endosymbiont (group B) of Hofmannophila pseudospretella. The sequence continues at coordinate 127,853 of NZ_OZ034788.1, forward strand.
GGTATACGAAAACCGAATTCCCTGATTGAAGCACACATTCTATTTACTACGTCATCATTCTTACGTGGATTACGCTCATATTCAACTAGGTTTTCAACAGGATAGTAGTGGATTGCTAAATTCATATCTTAATAATTAAAAAGTTAATATTCAAAATATATCTGACGCTAAAGAAGGCCTGGGGTCAAACCCACCAAACCCGCCAGTATGGCCGAAAGGACCCACTTTTATGGATTTTTCGTCTTATTAATATCTTTACTAATATAGAACATTAATGCCAAAGCATCGGCCTCATTATCATCTCTAGGTGAAAAACTTTTTTCACGTATCGCTTCAATAACTTCACTCTTACTTGCATTGCCTTTGCCTGCTATAAAGCGTTTTATAGTTTTAACATTAACACCTTGGTAGGGAATATTGTTCTCTTCACACCAAGCAGACAGAACTGCGAGAAAACCGCCATAGCAATGCGCTGCATCTGTTCCTAGATGTCTTCTTACTTCTTCAAAATAAACCGCAGCGAACTTATGCTCCAAAGAGTTAAGCCAATTACGAAAATTCAAGAAGCACATGCCACCTCCGCTAAAACGACTACCATGAAAGCCTTTGCTTCCACTTTCAATTATTCCATCTGTTAGAATTGCCCAGCCCGTTTGCTTGCCAAGGTCCAGTGTTAGGATTGACATTTATATTCAGAATTTGTTTCGCTAGAGTGCTATATAATATATATTCAGGATTTGAAAAATTTTTGTCCAAAAAATCTTCTTCTTAAGCAAACTTTTTAGAAAAAACTTGGTTAAAAATCAGTAAACAGCCCTTGCATAATTATTGGTCAAGGCTTTCAGATTTCTATCTTAACTATTTAAATAGTCTATTATGCTGTGGTTAGTTTCTTATGAACATTTATCCAAATCGTAAATTTTGGGAAGATGATTTAGAAGTCCCTGTTAACCATTTGCTTGATCGTTTTCACAATACAAAAATACGTCAGTCTTGGATAGATTCACTTTCTGGTAAGCAATTAAATATTATTTTTCAAAACTCCTTTAAAGATAAATTAAATGCTCAACTCTTTGATGACGAAAGTTACGATAATACATCTGTACAATACAAACGTAAAGTGATTGCTAATTATTCCGATTCTCTCGTTACTTATACCAAAATCCATTACTGACCGAACAAATAAGAAACATTACAAACTCGTTTAATAGTAGTACTGGAAATATTGACAATAAAATTACACAAAACATCTTCAAGTAAACCTATGGTATCGTAGATACTATTGCGTAAAGTATTGTATTTGATATATTGCCACAACCTTTCAACAGGATTCAGTTCCGGTGAATAAGGAGGCAAGTATATGATGGTAATGTTTTCCTGAATTTTCAAACTTTTTGATCTATGCCAACTTGCACAATCCATTACAAGAAAGGCTTCTTTCGTGCCTAAATCTTTCGACATCTGCTCCAGAAATATATTCATACAATCAGTGTTTACATATGGAGCAAGTAGGCTAATTTTCTTACCACTTCTTGGATTTACCGCACTGTAGATATAGAAATTTTGTCTACCAATTTTCATTTTAACCTGTGTTCTGACCCCTTTTTTAAACCATCCGTGTCCGATTTTTGAATGAGTTCCAAATCGTGATTCATCAAAAAAATACCTCCTTTTCAGGGTGGGAATTGACTATTTTATTGAAGTATTTTTTAAACTCTTCTTGCTTGTTTTTATCTTGTTTATGGTGAATTGGCCTCGGTGTTATGTAAGAAAACTTCATCCTTTGTATCTCACGGTGCACTGTTGATTTGCTAATGTTTAGGCCAAATTCCTCTGAGATTTTTATTTGCACTTCCTTAATAGTAATATTTGGATTTCTTTCTACCCATATTTCAATTTGCTCACGTTGATTTTTGTTTAATTTGCTTTTTCTTCGCCGCTGAGACGGGGAAAATAATCTTTCTACTCTACCAAATTTTAGATGCTTTATCCATTCAGTCAAAGCAGTCCTTGAAATTTTACATATTCTTGCCACAGCGCTTATACTACTTTCTTTTCCTGCTATCACCGCTTGTAACTTTTTTGAAACATATGCGTTATTTCTGACCTTTTTTAACATTTCTTTCGCCAAATTTACAACTTTTTCGTCTAATAGTTTTGACCTTAATGCCATTTATACCTCTCTATTTTATCTACTTTAGTATCACTTCTTTCCCATTATTGTCTATCTGTTCTTTATATAGTGGGAATTGGTATTACTACTTGATTACCTGTTTTGACCGTGCAAAACTAGAAGTTACTGTCAGTGAAATTGCAAGATCTGCATTAACTACGGAACTCATGAAATCCTACCTTGTAAAAAATAATAATAAATATGATAAGAAGTCTTTGCTGTTTCTACTGTTTCATGCAGATTACAATCTTTTAAAGTCTGTCTATCACTTTGAAAAAATACAAAGAAAGAGTTTCATGTCTTTTGCCTTACAAAAAATACCAAGACGACCAAGTACTCCATTTAAGGACTTTATCTCAGAGGAAATCATACAACAAATACTGAAAGAAGATAACATTAAGAGAAATGACAGTTTCGAGAATCAACTACAAGGTTTCTTCTATCATCAGAATCGTTTATATGTGTTAATACGAAAAGCTAGCGATATAGATTTGTTGTTAAATTCAAACAAAGTTATTCATGGCCATAAGGCAGAGTGGATGATTTTGGATTTTCTACTAAATGGCACTCAGGTAGATCTTGGTGCTAGAAATATCGATCAAGCTATAGAAATAGCAAATAGCATTGCAAGTTGTTACTTTGGCTGCGAATGTATTTTTGTAGATGTGCAGGATAAAAACTTTGCGGAACAGGTGCATAAATTTATAGAAACTTGTATTAATGAATCTGATTCAAATATTCGTGTTTTTGAGTTAAAGTTTCAGTCAAATCGTTTCAATTACAGCTATACTAATATCACTTTGACTGTTGCTCCATATGATCCTATTGCACCGGAATTGCATGTTTTAAAGCCATTTGTAGGAGACATAGTGCCATTGATAGAGTCGATTAAAGTAATATTTCAAGGCAAAAAGATAGGCTTATTTTTCAAGCGAAGTGATGAGTATATAGCAATTTACTACTCTGAACATCCTCTGAATAAAAGGGAAAGAGAGGATTTTAAAGCATACATAAAACAATTTTATGGTCTTACAATCTTGCCAAGAGCAAATCTCTGATCTTCTTAATTCTGGCAGCTCTTGGGTTAATCCAAATCAAAATTACATCAAAGCAGCAAGGTATTTGTCAGATCTTGAATTAATTAAGATGCAAGAGAGGTCTTACATTATCTGCTCTCGTAGACAAGATAAATTAGATTGGCCAAATATAGTTGATCCATACTGTAACAATGAGATTTTCATTGATGAGGACTTTAACGAAGCATGCGATAATATAATTTGTGAAAATTGTAACCGTGATATTTTACCTAATACCTACAAGAAGCAAAGATTTCACCGCTTATCTGCATATTTAAACCCAGAGAAATTTATGAATTGGTTTGAAGGTCAGCTAAGTGATACAAATTTTATGTGGCAAAAAGTGGAAAGTGGAGTTTATCATGTTGGTGGACAAGGTAAGATTGTAAGTTTAATCATACTTGATTTTTGCACCAATCCAACATTCTTAACGATAGATAAGCTTAAAGCTAATCCAACTGTATTAATAATACTAAGAAAAAATCCATCAAACATACCTCTTGATTTGCCCACAGTAAAAATGGTTGACCTTTTCTTTCAGCATAAGACTTTAATTGAAGTATTCCAAGAAGCAGCACAAAGAGGAGTACTAGAGTTCATACCAAATACTTCAATGCAAATCTTACATACTGCACTTAATCTAATTGAACCTCCTAAAGAGAAGGAATTACTAAAGTTGCAATTGATAGAGGGCTCACTTTACGTAAACAATATAGAGATTCTAAATAAGAAAGCTGTAGCATGTATGAAAGTTTTGCGCGTATTATTTGAACAATTTTTGAATGATTGTAAAAAAGAATTACCTCCTGAAAAACACATGTTGCTTCGCATAACTGAAATAGAAAAGCGCCTAAATCTTGATCCAGAAGCAGATCCAGAACATCACATCAGAAAACCACTAAACACAATCCAAAGAACAATAAAAACCACCTTAGCTAAAAAATTAGGACTAAACATCGAACGTAATGATGTGATTCAAACAGTTGGTTGGCCTGGATCATCGCGTAGAGATTATGGTTACCGTATTAACCCTTTTACTGTGGTAGTTCGTTAACTGTGTTGACGAGAAGTAAAAGTAGTATATTTTACCCTAAAGTCACATCTAGCTTTAAAATACAGTTTTTGTCTTATTTAAAGAAATTTGAAAATATAAATTCTCAATTACGCAACTCACCAAAAACCTATCTCGTTTCTTTTGCTTTCTTCAATCTTTTCTACTCTGTTCGTTTGCCGACTTTTGTGTTTGAAGCACATCTACACTCAATGCCCTTCTATAATATATATACCGGATTTCTTGCTACTTTTTCCGGGATTTTCTGAAAAAAAGTTAAAATAATTTGAATGTAGCTCAGAAATTAAAGAGCTTTAAGAATCCGCTAAACGGAACTCCTAGACATCTTACTATTTGAGTTGTTTCCATTTTGGAAATAACTGTTTACTGGAGCTGAGAAGAGTTCAAATGGATTTTTGATAAAACATATATCCCCCTCTATCTAGCTCATTAATAAGTTATAATAGCTCTCTAAAGACGTTTTAAAGAATTTGGTTGCAGTAAAGACAATTAATTGGTTAAATTCCTTAAACTTCATTAATGGTTTGTTTGTAAGTTATAGGAGATAGATAATGGATGAGAATAAGATTGTATTTTATACTACCCCAGGTGGAAATATAGAAATTGAAGTTTTATGCAGAGATGAAAATCTTTGGCTTACGCAAAAAAGGATGGCTGAATTATTTGATGTGCAACTGCCGGCTATTAGTAAGCATATAAAGAACATATTTGAATCTGGTGAATTACAAGAAAAAGAAGTTGTTTCCACTTTTGAGGTAACTGCTGCAGATGGTAAAAATTACCCGACGCAATTTTATAATGTAGATACAATCATAGCTGTTGGTTATCGAGTTAATTCTAAAAAGGCTACATCTTTCAGAGTATGGGCTACAAAAGTTTTGAGGGATTTTATCATCAAAGGATTTGCATTGAATAGTGAACGGCTAAAAAACGGCCCAAAGTTTGGCAAAGATTACTTCAATGAATTACTTGAAAAAATCAGGGAAATACGAGCATCCGAACGTAGATTTTACCAGAAGATTACAGATATTTATGCTGAATGCTCTGCAGATTATGATCCACATTCGGATATAACAAGACAATTTTACGCAAAAGTACAAAATAAATTATATTGGGCAATTTATGGTTTAACTGCAGCAGAGTTGATATGTTCTCGAGTTGATCACGAAAAGCCACATATGGGGCTAACTACATGGAAAGATGGTTCTGGCAACAAAATTCATAAGAGTGATGTGAGTACTGCAAAAAACTATTTGACTGAAAAAGAGTTGAGTGAACTAAATCATATTGTTTCGATGTATCTAGATTATGCGGAACTTCAAGCAAGAAAGCATCGGCTAATGAAAATGCAGAATTGGGTTGAAAAGTTGGATGCATTTCTATTGTTCAATGATTATGAAGTGCTTAAAGATGCTGGTAAAGTTAGTGCTGAAGTTGCAAAAGCTCTAGCTGAAGGAGAATACGAAAAGTATAGAGTTATACAAGATAAATTACATGAATCTGACTTTGATGAATTAATTAAAGCAAGTAAAGAAAGTGAGAAAATAACTACAACAAAAACCAGCTTGTAGTTGAGCTATCTATGTTTGACATCTTGCTTTTATTTTAATTTCAAGGGGGGTGACCCACCCTTTAGAAAGCCCTATCTGCCAATAAATAGTGAAAACATGAATCTTTGTCTTCATTATACGCGATAAAATTGGAGACGTAAATAAATAAATTTAGATCTTTGTCTCCATTTTGAACTATTAAGCGGGTTAAGAGTTCTGTAGCTTCTGTTTCTTCTTCTATGGCAGTAACTTTTTTCCTTTAGCTTCATCTACAATTTGCTGATTTCATTACTGAGAGTTTTGCAATCAATTGCTCAGAGGTTTGCAATAAAAGTTGTTGTATTCTCATATAGTCTCCATTAAACCCTTATACTCATACCAAAATCCATTACTGACCGAACAAATAAGAAACATTACAAACTCGTTTAATAGTAGTACTGGAAATATTGACAATAAAATTACACAAAACATCTTCAAGTAAACCTATGGTATCGTAGATACTATTGCGTAAAGTATTGTATTTGATATATTGCCACAACCTTTCAACAGGATTCAGTTCCGGTGAATAAGGAGGCAAGTATATGATGGTAATGTTTTCCTGAATTTTCAAACTTTTTGATCTATGCCAACTTGCACAATCCATTACAAGAAAGGCTTCTTTCGTGCCTAAATCTTTCGACATCTGCTCCAGAAATATATTCATACAATCAGTGTTTACATATGGAGCAAGTAGGCTAATTTTCTTACCACTTCTTGGATTTACCGCACTGTAGATATAGAAATTTTGTCTACCAATTTTCATTTTAACCTGTGTTCTGACCCCTTTTTTAAACCATCCGTGTCCGATTTTTGAATGAGTTCCAAATCGTGATTCATCAAAAAAATACCTCCTTTTCAGGGTGGGAATTGACTATTTTATTGAAGTATTTTTTAAACTCTTCTTGCTTGTTTTTATCTTGTTTATGGTGAATTGGCCTCGGTGTTATGTAAGAAAACTTCATCCTTTGTATCTCACGGTGCACTGTTGATTTGCTAATGTTTAGGCCAAATTCCTCTGAGATTTTTATTTGCACTTCCTTAATAGTAATATTTGGATTTCTTTCTACCCATATTTCAATTTGCTCACGTTGATTTTTGTTTAATTTGCTTTTTCTTCGCCGCTGAGACGGGGAAAATAATCTTTCTACTCTACCAAATTTTAGATGCTTTATCCATTCAGTCAAAGCAGTCCTTGAAATTTTACATATTCTTGCCACAGCGCTTATACTACTTTCTTTTCCTGCTATCACCGCTTGTAACTTTTTTGAAACATATGCGTTATTTCTGACCTTTTTTAACATTTCTTTCGCCAAATTTACAACTTTTTCGTCTAATAGTTTTGACCTTAATGCCATTTATACCTCTCTATTTTATCTACTTTAGTATCACTTCTTTCCCATTATTGTCTATCTGTTCTTTATATAGTGGGAATTGGTATCACCACAAGTTGTTCAATCTTTTTTGAAAAATTTTCTTTGCAACCAACAAAAAAACATGATAGACTAGCTTTAGGGTTTTTTGTAATAAATAAAAATTTGAGATAAAAAATAATTTAGAAATGCCTCATAATCGATTTTTAAGCTACCTTACATGAGCAACTTAGGTCTTGGTGGTATAATTGTACCCTGAAGTCGTAGAATCGTTTTAAAACCGCATTAGCAGACCAACGTTTATTTGAGTTTTATCAGCATAAAAAAAAGATGAGAGTAAGAGCCTTTTAAAAACGCACTAATTGTATTTTTCATTAAATGTAAATATCTTAATAATATTTTGTGGCAGCCTTTCTGGACTTCTTTCTTTTTGCTGTTTAAGTTATTGTACTTTATTTGTATTTTACTATTATTTTATATTATCTATTATTATTTATTACTATTATATATATATAATATATAAGGGTTTTAGGAACGCAGAATCCGCTATACTGGCTGACTTCAGACACATAATAACTAGGAACACTTTTAGGAATAGAGGGCAAAAGGTTAGGATTCAAGCGATCTTTAGCTTCCTAGTTTCTCATTACTTATTTAGTAACCAAGGAATCAGGAATATAATTCAACCATTTGATGTCTTATCCCTTTTTAATTGAAATCATAACTTATAATAGGGTTGTGGCTCCGAAGTTAGATTGAGTAGATGGTAGATTGAATAGAGAAAATAGGGCAACTCTAAAATATTTAAAGAGCCACCCATAAAGAAAGACTTATCCTAACATTAAATTTTGCCTATAGCTAAAATCTTCAGCTCCAAGAGTGAACTTTCCTATACCACAAGCAAATGGTCCAGTTGGAATGTCAAGCCACTTATCCTCTTTTGCACCTGTAGACATTCCTTTAACTAACTGCTTTGCTTGTAAAAGTTCCTGAACTATACGCTCTAGTCGATCTCTTCCCATACTGTGGAAAATCTCAGGTAGCCTATGCCGTTGTTTATATACTCCTGTGCTTCCTGTGTGAGTAAATGGGTGTCCTGCAACAGCAGATCGTGTAATTGCATCAGTAAGACATATTTTAAGGTCTTTTTCACTAGCATTTTTAACTGTTAGTTGTATTGTTATATCTTCTAGTAGCCCTGTTTCCTGATTTCTTAGGTAAGTTCTTACAGTGCGATCAGCTAAACCATTGGCCTTCACAACTGCCCCATGAAACAAAGCATTCTGTCTTGGTGTTTCTCCTACTGCCTTAAAGATTTCTAGCCTAGCTGTATTTTCTATTGGCCAAAAAGCGTATGAGCATCTAACACCATTAACAAGAGCAGAGGTACCTCTAATTGCATCGCGTGCTTGTTCAGCAGTTAATATTGGTTTTTCTCCTTTTGGCTTTCTCATGTGATGAGCAGTAATTATCGAAGCTCCAGTACTACATGCTAAATCAGATAATAAGCACATTAGATAATCCCCTACAGCAGGATCAGCATTTATATCTGCATGGATAAATGAAGCAAGTGGATCAAATACTATCAATTTCAGATCTTTAATTTCCTCGAGCTGTTTCATTACGGATTCGAATTCAGGAGAAACTTCGACGATTTTACCACGAACATTTCTGAGTATTGTAAGTGATCCTCTGACGTTTGGCAGTGGTACAATAAATAATTTATCTTTATGTTTCAACCTTTCACACTTAGGGTCGAGTCGTTCTAAGCGGCGGTGTATCTCACTTGCATCATCTTCTGCTGAAAAAATCACTACTGATCCATGTTCAGTAACAAGTGAACCAAAGCCACACATCTGATCCTTATCACTTGCAACCTTAAGCGCTAGGTCAAGAAGAAGCATACCTTTGCCTGTATCTCCCATTGCTGCTATTATTGAAGTAACACCTAAAGGAAATAGACCTTCAACAAGAAACTTTTGCTCTGGTACCGGACCTACAAAGCGCTCTGCACTCCAATCTAAAATGTTAAGTGGCTGTTTTGTGGATCTTTCTAAACTTTTCATATTTGAAGTATCAGTAGCTGGAGTATCAATAGTAAGCAACGGAGTTGAAGCTAAAAACTCTTTGACATCTATACCTTCCTCTACACAATCAGCAGCATCCCATTTCTCAGGCTTACCTCGAGGAATTTCAAGCACAGCAAGTGATGCAACTCCGATCTCTAAAAGCTTTTTTTCAGCATTTTTTGCGTATTTATTACCTGCTTCATCATTATCTGGCCAAATGATAATATGCTTACCTTTAAGTGGTGACCAGTCTGTTTTATCAATTGGTGCGTTTGCTCCAGACATTGCTGTTGTTGCTGTGATACCTTGTTCTATCAGCGCTTCTGCACATTTTTCCCCTTCAACCAGAACAACTTTATCAGACTTTAAAATACTTGGTATGTTATAGAGAGGTCTTACTTTTGGCGCACCATACCGAGATTGTTTAACATCAAAAGGCTTATATTGCTTTTTTCCTTTAGGAGGATCAGAACGATAAATTTTTACAATGACCTGACCATTTTCATCATAATAATTCCAACTGTGGGTAATAAATTTCTCGAAGTCTTCGTCAGCCTTTGCGCATTTCTTGTTATATCCAAGACATTCACTTATAGAGGCCATCACTTCACAAAAGTCTCTCTTTGTATCTTTTCCCTGTGCACCTGCCCAAATATCAAGAACATCACCTTTCTGCCCAGTTGCAAAATCCTGCCAGAGTCCGGCTTTTCCACCAGTTAATGCTACTCTGAGGCTTTGTCCTTTGTTACCATGCACATCACCTATTCGGAATTCATCTCCATGAAAAGTTCCCCTTGGGAATAAATAAGAAAGGCATGATCTTATGTTTAATAATAGTTGTCTTTTTATTTCTTCTACATCAAATTGCTCTAATGGTTCTACAGTATTATTAAAATCATAATATTCATCATTTAAAGTATTTTTTTGTTTGACATCAGTTAAAAAATCTTGTACCATAAGTTGAAACTCCTTTTAAGATTAAGCGTTTGAAAGGTTTTTGAGTAAGGCTGTTTTGATTGGGGTCTTACTCTTTCATTATGTAAGTAAAAACTACGGTGGGGGTTCTCTTGGCAAAGCTTGAAAAATATATTAACAAGTAAAGGAAGTCAGTTCAGGTGAAAAGTGAGGTTTTAGTATCTTCTTTCTTTTAAGGAAAAATACTCCATTATAATTCTACTACATTTTACCCACCATGTCAACCACTTAGTTTTTATTCTGTTGATATATTTAAAATAAATTAAAAAAACTAATGTTTTCTTTCTGCTATATAATTCATAATGGTGTCTTTGATAGAAAACCCTCTACTATATATATACCGGGTTTCTTATGACTTTTTCTGAAAAAATTAAAAACTTTTTTCTTTGGAGGAGTTTGGCCTACCTATTAATGATAATCTTTTCAAGCCATCTGTAAAAATGAAAAGTTTCTGAAAACGGCAATTACTTTTTGGTTCATGAATAGAATTATTAAAGATGCTTTTTATTCAAATTTTAAAGGGCATTACAGGTGCTAAAGGGTACAGTTTAAAGTGGAATCACTTTAAAACGTAATTACAGGCTTTTTGCCTACCAATGAGACATAAAGTACGAAATATAAATCTTTGTCTCTATTTTGAACTATTAGCGGTAGTTAGCTGGTTCTTTACATTAAATAACTCAGCTATATTATAGTGCATTTTTTATATTAACTAAATCTCTTAATTGATCGTTGTTAAATTCTGTAATCCAACTCTCGCCACTACTTATAGTTAGGTTTGCTAATTCCTTCTTGCTTTGAATCATCTCATCAATACGCTCTTCAAATGTACCTGTTGAAAGTAGCCTGTACACCATGACATTACGTTCTTGCCCGATACGATAGGCCCGATCTGTTGCTTGTGCTTCCACTGCTGGATTCCACCATAAATCGTAATGTATTACATGGTTTGCCGCTGTTAAATTAAGCCCTGTTCCACCAGCTTTTAAAGACACTATAAGAATGTTGGACTGGAATAAGTTTTGAAAGTCATTAATCATTGTATCACGTGCTTTTCTAGAAAGTCCTCCATGTAAAAATGGCACTTCTGATTCAAACCTTTCTTCAAGTAGCCTAGCTATAATCTCACCCATTTCAGTGTATTGAGTAAATATCAATGATTTTTCTGCAACTTCACCAATACTAATCAATATTTCCTCAAGCATCTGCATTTTACCGGATTGTTCAATACTCGCACGCTTTTTCTTGCCAAACTGTGATGGATGGTTACAAATTTGCTTTAAAGCATTGATAAGTTTAAAGATTAGTCCCTTACGTTCAATCCCTTCACTTTTTTCTATCTTCTCCATAGTTGTATCAACAACCTTTTGATAAAGCGCTGTTTGCTCTGAAGTGAGGGAACAATAACGATTGTTCTCAATTTTATCTGGTAAATCCTGAATAATGCTTTTATCACTCTTAAGCCTACGTAACATAAAAGGGCTAGTGATTTTCATAAACCTTTCTAGACAAGTTTTATCTCTTGCTTTTTCAATCGGTGTTGCAAAGCTGCTTTTAAACTGCTTAGGAGTACCAAGATAAGATTTGTTGATAAAGTCAAAAATGCTCCAATACTCAAGCAACCTATTCTCAACAGGCGTACCACTCATAGCTATCTTATGTTTTGCTGCAATAGTTTTAATTGCCTTGGTTTGTTCGGTATTAGGATTTTTTATATTTTGTGCTTCATCAATCACGAGCAAAAACCAGCGAATTTTATTAAGTTCTTTTTTATCACGACGTGCAAGACCATAGGATGTTAGAGCTACATCATAATCACTTGCCAATTCTCGATTTTGTCCGTGATAGACGAAAAGCTTTAATTCTGGTGCAAAACGTTCCATCTCTCGTTGCCAATTACTTAATATGCTTGTGGGAGCTACTACCAAGACTCTGTCCCGATCCAAAAACCCTGTATTTTTGCAACACAGAATAGCTGCTATAACCTGTAATGTTTTACCAAGACCCATATCATCAGCAATTATGCTACCAAACCCGTTTTCTATGTTCTGTACAAGCCAACTAAATCCACGTTCTTGATATGGGCGTAGTTGTGCTATTAGATTATTTGGTGTAGTAACAGGTGTGTAAGTATTAAGTTTATTAAATAAGCTTGTAAGCTGCTGGTCAAATGCTACTTTAGTTTCATTTACTTCTCCTGTTAGAGCAGCTTGCATAAGCTCTGCTTGACTTAAATAATCAGGCAATTTATCAATTTTTTTTAATAAAGCTTCTACCTCTTTGTCATCCAAAAGGACGTACTGATCGACTATTCGCACAAGCCCTCGGGAATCTTTTAGCAATTTTTTAAATTCTGTAACGCTTAGTTTTTTATCTCCTATTGCTACTTTCCAATCAAATTTCAATAAATTTTCCAGCGTTAAAAAGCTTTCGCGATCTTCTTTTATTTTATCTTTAGTAGACAAATTAAGACTTAATTGTGGTTTTAAGATTTTTTGTAAAGATTTCGGCAAAATAACTTTGATGCCTATTGCTCTTAGTACAGGCAAGATATGCGAAAATAATGGTGCAAAATTATCTAAATTAAATGATAATGTGCTATTATCGTCAATCGACTTTTCTAGTTCAGGTATATATTCAGACAAAAGTGCAAGATCAGATAAAATACTAAGCTTTACGTTTTGATTAGAGAGTGCTTTTTCCAGCTTGATGAATGACTTCTCATCATCCAGTGATAACTGTACCTCAAGTTCAAATTTTTCATGGTGATCTTTTATCATTAAATAGAGTTTGTAAGGTTTATCTGCTAAATAAAGACGTGAAAGCCAGAGATTAATTGCTTGCGGTATTTCCTTGTTGCTAAACTCAGTAAACTTGTATGATCTTCCAGTAAAGAATAATTCAAAGATGGATTTATCTCTATGCTTATCCAGTGATGCAGGAAAGTTATCTTCTATATACCCTAAAAGGATGAGAGAGATAGCAACATTTACTTGTTCCTCTGGTTCCATAACGATTTCTTGATATTTAATCAATAGAGGCGGACAAATAGATGATATCTTGCTATGAATTTCCTTAACTGACTCATTAAACAACGCCGGAATCCACCTAATTATTACTTCTCCTCTTTTGTTTTGTAATACTTGTGGTATTAGCGCTGACTTTTCCATTAGCATATGTGCAAACTGTGAAATCATATGCATGAAGCGAAGTTCAGGGTTAAGTTTGTGGAGTAACGAACTAGGAATATCATTTAAAAATCGTGCTACATCCCTCAATACATTTCCACTGAGCCTAAATAAATTAGTTGTACCATTGCTCACTTGAGTAAGGTAATGCTGATCATCAATGAATAGTTGAAATGTTTGCCAATTCTCAATATTTCCCCATCTTTTAATAAATAGCTCCTCTTCTGATAGTTCCTTCTTAGAAGCTGGATAGTACACTAATCTTCCTGCAGGATACTTTTGCCAATGCTTATAAGCTATCTGTAAGATATTATGAAAGTTTTTTTCAAAAAAAAGTGGATTATCTGTTAAAATACTACTGATACAATCAAAAAGGTTAGGAATAGTTGATAAATCAATATCATTTAAAATTGCTTGGTTATGTATTCTAATTTTAGAACATGCCTTAAATATATCATCTATCTTTAAAATGTTTTGAGCATTTTCTAATTTTCCATTCCCAAAATCATCGATAAGTGCTGACAAATTACAATTATGAATATTAAAAATCATGAAGGGGTTTTTATCAATTTCTGCAGCAATAAGATAAATTACAGCAGCAATGTGTTTACAAGGCATAGCCCAATCAGGACAACTACAACTTGCATTCATCTCCTGCCAATTTGAAGGAAATAATTTAATCCCAAGATCATTAAGCTTATCAAACAAGCTGGCTGATAATTGTCTATTTATCAATTTAGCTAATATAGCTGGTGAAGTTTCAATAATTTGACGAATGGTCTGTTGTTCTGATGAGCTTAATTCATTGAGTATAATTTTGACTTTATATGGTTGAGGTTTTGAACCACGATATGGGTAAGATCCTGAGCTATGAACTTTAGCTGTAACTATGTGACCATTAATTTTAATACCAAAAGCTCGACCAGTATTAGCACAAGTTCTGCCACGTGGAAGACGGTTATCATAATCTATTCCGTCAAAAGACTGGAGCCACTTCTTACCCCACCATGTTCTTCCATAAATAGTCATCTTGTAAAACTATATATTTTAACCTAGATAAGCTAGATGCTGATTCTATGGACGATTTTCTCTGAATATGCAAAACTCATCTTGAACTACTACAAAATGTTAATTATAACAACAGAGAGGGCAAAAGCAATAAACACTTATATCAAAGGAAAAATTGATTAAGGGAAAAGTGAAACTTTTTAAAGGTTGTTTAATACCTTTACACCTGTGATTGTAGCACTAATGTTGTGCGATAAATGTACAGTGAAAATGTCATCAGAAGTTACCCAATTATTGAGTAGTTTTTTTTACGGCGTCAAGACTCTTGCCAGCATAGAAAATATCAGTTCCTATATAAATATCCTTATGGGCTAAAAGAAACTTCTATTGGTTGATAGAAAACAGAAAAAAACTATTTAAAAAGTATACTCAACAATATAACAAGGAAGCATAAGTTAGGAAAAGTAGTAGGCCGTTGATAAGGATTTGCCTATTTTCTCGATCAACTAGCTTTTGTATAAGTACTGATGGGTCAATATAAATGAGTAGTTCTGGGAAGCTTACTTTATCGGCTAATCTATATTAGCGTCATAGAGGATTTATATATTTCAAGCATGTTAATTATTTTTTCTGGATCATTTAGGAAACTATAGTAGACTTTACAACTCATTAATTATCACTTAACTTACCTCCTAGTAAGTTCTTGAGTTATGTATGGATAACACGTTGATAATATTAGCAGCAGGAAAAAGCAGTAGAATGAATTCACAGTACTCAAAAACACTACACCTAGTAGGAAATTTTACTCTTTTAGAGCATATAATTCACAATGCAAAACCGCTGAGTTTAAAAAGTCTATCAATTGTCATTAACAAGCCTTTTCTAAAGGAGTTAGAAAGATTTAGTACCTTAAAAGATATAATTGATAAATATAATATAAAATTGATAATTCAAGAAAATATTACAGGTACTGGCACTGCAGTTAAAATTGCCCTAGAAAGCCTGGAGCGGTTATCTGACCAAGACATAGTTTTAATACAGTACGGAGACACCCCGTTTATATCTAGTGATACAGTTATGAGAATGACTGATTGTTTAAAGTGTAATAATAAAAATTTAGTTCTTCTTGGATTTAATAGTCAAGATAAGCAATATGGAAGATTAGTAATTGATGATAATGACAATGTTCAAAAAGTCTTGAAAAGTGAAGATGAAATTCTTCTTGCAAACTCTGGAATAATGGTTTCATACGCTAAAGATCTTTATACCCTAATAAAAGAAGTAAAATTTAATGATTCGACCAACGAATGTTGTCTTAATGATATAATACCCATTGCAGCAAGCAATAACTTACGTGCAGGTTATGTAGTCGCTGACGAAAAGGAAGCAATGGGGGTAAATAACAAAGAGGATTTGGTCAAAGCAGAACGTTATTTTCAGGCAAATAGAAGAAGACAACCAACCCTTCTTTCATAACTATATTTTTTTATTCATTGATCCTTAATTTAAGTTGACATTTGTTTTATACTAGTTTTATAATGCTTTTTAAGTCTTACTTGTAAGATGATAGGTGTGAAAGATTTTCCTGGTTGTAGTGAGAGGGACACATGGGAATATTAATAACAGGTGCTGCAGGTTTGATAGGATCGGCTTTAGTAGAAAAGTTAGAAAAGCAGGGTTATGAAGTAATAAGCTGCGATATTAGGTTTCGCGACAACCCACTCAGTTTTTTTTCAGAAGATATAATGCCGCTACTCGCTAAGTGTACGGGGGTTATTCATCTGGCTGCAATTTCTAGAGTTATACATGGTGAGCTTTATCCTGAATTGTGCCAAAAAGTTAATGTCGATGGTACAATCCAATTCTTAGAATTCTGCAAGTCGCTTCCGAATAAACCATGGTTTATATATGCAAGCAGTAGAGAAGTATATGGAGAACAAAAGGAACTACCAGTTGCAGAGTCTGCTAGTATCAACCCAATAAATAATTACGCCAAAGGTAAAGCATTTATTGAAGAACAAGTAATAAATTTAAAAGGTTCTAACTTTAATGTAGCAATATTACGCTTCTCAAATGTATATGGTGGTTTACTAGATCATAGTAGTAGAGTAATTCCTGCACTCTGTATCAATGCATTGAAAGGCGATCCAATTAGGATAGAAGGTAAAGAATGTGTTTTTGATTTTACCTATTTGGATGATGTTATAGAGGGTATATACTTAACTGTTAAATATTTACAAAACGAGAAATCTTCTCTTCCTGCTATTCATCTTACTACTAATAGCCCATGTACTTTAGAAAACTTAGCAAAAACAATATTAAAAGTCACGGAAAGTGATTCTAGAATTGATTTTTATCCTCCAAGAAATTTTGACGTAACTAAGTTCCATGGTGATTTTACTAGAGCTAAAGAGCTACTTGGTTGGTCTCCAAAGCATTCATTAAAAGTAGGATTAGGTAAATTTATAAAAAGTCTACAAAACAATACACAAGAATATCCTAACAATATAGATATGGTAATATATGAAAATATTAAAAGTTATTCATGGTTACCCTCCTTATTATAGCGCTGGTTCGGAGGTTTACAGCCAAACTCTTGCCCATGAACTAGCCAATAATAATGAGGTACAAATATTTACTAGGCATGAAAACAGCTTCTTACCTGATTTCCATTATACTATAGCTCTGGACTGTAGTGATTCCCGGATCTTACTGAATTTAATTAATATACCTACAACTAAATATCGTTACAAATTTATCAATGAAGAAGTAAATATAAAATTTAAAAGAATAATAGATAACTTTCAACCAGATCTTATACATTTTGGTCATCTTAATCATCTATCAATTACTTTACCAGAAGTTGCTTTTAAAGAAAATATACCTACAATTTTTACGCTACATGATTTTTGGTTAATGTGTCCAAGAGGAAGATTTATTCAACGTAATTCTGAAGATTTGTTACGGCTTTGTGATGGACAGAAGGATCAAAAATGTGCAACCCAATGTTACAAGGGGCATTTTACAGGAGATGAAGAATTCTTGAATTCAGACTTAAATTATTGGGAACAATGGGTTGCAACTAGAATGAAGCAAACAAAGAAAGTAGTGGACTATATAGATTACTTCATTGCTCCGTCAAAATTCTTAATGGATAAATTTACTCAAGACTTTAATGTTCCGATAAACAAAATTTCTTATCTTGATTATGGTTTTGATCTAAATCGTCTTAAGAATAGAAATAGGGTGCAAGAAAAAGGGTTTATTTTCGGTTATATAGGTACTCATACTCCCGAGAAAGGTGTTGACCTATTATTGAAGGCTTTTTCTCGCTTATCATCTAAAGCAAAACTTAGAATTTGGGGAGCGGCAAGGGAAGAAACTAAAACTTTAAAAGCGATTGCCGATCAGTTTCCACATGCTGTTAAAGAAAGGATAGAATGGATGGGAAGTTATAACAATAAAAATATAGTTACTGATGTATTTAATAAAGTTGATGCGATAGTTGTTCCTTCAATTTGGGGTGAAAATTCACCATTAGTAATACATGAAGCACAGCAACTGAGTGTACCAGTAATAACGGCTGATTATGGTGGCATGGCAGAATATGTAAGAGATGGAATAAACGGACTATTATTTAAGCATAGAGATACAAATAGTTTGTCAGAAAAAATGCAAGTCCTATCTACAGACCAGGAATTATACAGTGAACTGACCCAAAGAGGCTATCTTTATACTAAAAATGGTAATGTACCTTCTATAAGTGAGCATACTGAGAAACTTAACAAAATTTACCGTAATGTTATTGAAAATAAAGGCAAATCAGTGGCTACAAAACCTGGTCCTTGGAGAATTACTTTTGATACTAATCCAGATTACTGCAACTTTGCTTGTGTAATGTGTGAATGCTTTTCACCATATAGTAAAGTTAAAGAGGAGAAGAAAGCTAAAGGGATAAAACCCAAGATAATGTCAATAGAAACTATCAGGAAGGTAATTAAGGAAGCAGATGGAACACCTTTAAGGGAAATCATTCCTTCTACTATGGGTGAGCCTTTAATGTATAAAAGCTTTGATGAAATAATCAATTTGTGCCATGAGTTCGGCCTGAAGCTTAACCTCACGACCAATGGTTCTTTTCCTATTAAAGGAGCTAGAAAATGGGCTGAACTATTGGTACCAATTTTATCTGATGTTAAGATTTCCTGGAATGGGGCAACTAAAGAAACTCATGAAAGAATCATGAAAGGTTCAAAATGGGAAGTAGTGACAGAAAATTTAAAAACTTTCCTTGAAGTTAGAGATAAATACTTTAGCGATACAGGTGAAAGGTGTACCGTTACTTTACAATTAACATTTTTAGAAAGTAATTTACATGAACTTTACGACATAGTTGAGATGGCTATAAAAAATGGCATAGATAGAGTTAAAGGACATCATCTTTGGGCACATTTTAAGGAAATTAAGGATCTATCTATGAGGAGAGATGAATTAGCAATTAGTAGATGGAATACGGAGGTGGGAAGGTTATATGAACTTAGGGATAATATGCTATTGCCAAATGGTAAAAAGATAAAATTAGAAAATTTTACGATCCTTTCTCAAGAGGGTATCAAGGATTTGGCTCCAGGTGGTCAGTGCCCATTTTTAGGTAAAGAAGCATGGATAAACAATGAAGGCAAGTTTAGTCCCTGCTGTGCTCCAGATGAACTACGCAAAACATTAGGAGATTTTGGCAATGTTAATGAAGTTAAACTGGAGGAAATATGGCAAAGTAGCGAGTACCTAAACTTACAAAAGAATTATTTAAACTATGAATTATGCAAAACATGCAACATGAGAAAACCATTAGTCAATTAATGAAAGATAGTAAGTACCTTAAATCTATTAGGGTTTCCCCCTGTGAAAGGTTTCACCAATTGTCAGAAAATCCTTTGTACAAAAATAGATTTATTAGAGTTGATAAATTTCACGAGCCTGGCCTTGCACCAGTTTATGATGAGACAGGCGCTTATCACATCGATGCAATGGGAGAAGCAATTTATCGCGACAGATTTTTAAAAACTTTTGGATTTTACTGCAATAGAGCAGCCGTAGAAGATGACACAGGGTATTACCATATTGATCCATCTGGATGTAGAGTATACAAACATTCGTATCAATGGATTGGAAATTACCAAGAAGATATTTGTGTGATTAGAAAGCATGATAAGTTTTTTCATATTGATTTGAACGGCAATAGAGTTTATGAGCAAGAATACAATTATGTTGGGGATTTTAAGGATGGTATCGCTGTAGTCCATAAAGATGGTAAAGCTACACATATTAATAATCATGGAAAGTTAGTACATAATAAATGGTATAAAAAGCTTAATGTTTTTCATAAAGGATTTGCTATTGCAGAAGATAAGCATGGCTGGTTTCATATAGATATTAATGGCAATCCTGTTTACCGGCAAAGATTTAAAATGGTAGAAGCATTCTATAATGGCATGGCAAAAGTTGAAACTTTTGAAGGTGTATTAGGACAGATCGATATTACCGGAAACGTAAAGTTTAGTATTTTTGATTTAGATAAAGAATCTCAAGTGCATAAGATTTCTGCAGAACTTTCAGCCTTTTGGAAAACTTACCTCGCAAATGTTGCTATTGAACTTGATTTGTTAAATATCTTACCTGCAACTATGCCAGTTTTATCTCAAAAGTTAAATATTATCGTTCCAAATCTAGAAAGGCTGTTAAGGGCGTTGTGGGAAATAGGGTTTATTGATTACGATAAGAACAAGGACTTATGGCAACTATCATCAAAAGGTAAGTGTTTTAAGGAAATACCATTTTTGCCTAAAGCAGCAGCAATGTGGGCAAGGGTTGCCGCTGAAAAGAATTGGTTAAAAATTGCCGATATATTAAGGCAGGAGTCAATATCTTCATTTGAATCTTTTAAGGAGAAAGAAACATCAGAAGACAGGAAAATAGCGTTTTACCAAGCATTGCTAGGATATTCCAGGTTTGACACTAAAGAGTTTAATTCTAGGGTTAATATAGATGGTGCTAAAAATATATTGCTATTTGGCGTACACTCTTTATTTCTTGCTTATTCTGATATACACAATAAAGGTTCTATAGGCTTATATTATTACAACGAACATAAAGTGCCTAGGCAGGCAGTAGAAGATTTAAAAATTAAACTCATAACTCAAGAAGAATTATCAGCTACAAATTATGAATTAGGTGTCTTTTGCCGCTTTCTGCAGCATTATGATGATAATAAGGTATTGTCTTATTTAAAATTGGTAAAAAATAAAGGAATACCACGCGTTTTAGTGATAGAAACTATCCTAGATTACTACTCCCCAGTGGGAGGTTCTGTAGATATTAATGTAATGGTTGAAACAGGGGGTAAACTAAGGACATTGAGCGATTGGAAAAGAATACTAAAACAAGTAAAAGGGCTTAAAATTTTTAGTATTGTACCTTTAACAGATTATTTATCAGTTATTGACATTAGGTGTTAATATATGAAAGCATTGCAAAAAAATGGTTTTTTTATTATCAAAAATCTAGTTCCTTTAGAGTTAATAACTCAGTCTTTAAATGATATAATAAGCAAGATATCAAAGTTATCTCAAGAATTAGGTGTTTCAACTTCTGACTATTTAAACTGCACTGGAAGATGGGGTACATCATCTCAGGTAACTAGAATTGTATCTCAAGTATTAGATAAAATTATTAAAAATTATCTTGAAAAGTCACTTCAATGCCAGATACTGCAGAAAAAATCAAATGTTATATGTAAAACTGCTGATTTAATAGATGCAGTTCCCTTCCATCAGGACATCTCTTATAGCTTTAATGACCCTTATCATTTTTCTGTTTGGCTAGCTTTGAATAATGTCAATAAAACTTCAGGTGCACTACAAGTTATAGAAGATAGTCACAACTGGAAAATACAGCCTCTAGTTGATTTTTGGCATCCATACTTTTTGGATCAATACTCGGATAACCGGGAAAATTATAAAATTAAGTCACTACCTATTTCAGCAGGAGATGCGATAGTTTTTGATTCACGGTTATGGCATGGTAGTGATAAGAATATAGATGCTAAAGATAGGTTTGCTTATGTTACGAGATGGGTTGTAAAAGATAAAAGTCTTCCTTGTGTGCCAAAACCTCAGCCTTCAGTTTTTGGTATATTAAACTGTGGTGCATTAACAGAATTTATACTGAGAGAATACTTATCATTATTTCGTCGCCAGGAAAGTATAAAAACAAAAAATATGGAAGAACTTATTAAGAGCTGGTTAGCCTTTATTACAGACACAACTACAAATATTTCTGAGGTCAACACTGCTGAAGCTAAGCGAGATTTATATAAGCTACTTATTCTGAATCAAGCGCCAGCACTACATGATGCTGGAGACATTTCAGGAAAAATATACAAAAATTTATGGTTTTCACTGCTTGTATTTCTCAATAAAAAAGTCAATGTGGTGGAGCTAGCATTATAAATGAACAAAAGTAGAGTTGGTAGTTTCAAGTATATATTGGTGTTCATTTTGAATATCTTATCCAAGTTTAAGCTTAATGTGCTTGTAATGTTCCTGGTTGCCCTAGTAGTGGCTGTTGATTTATCTTTTAGAAAGTATTTAGTAAAAAATATCTTAGATACAGCTGTAAAATATCAAGAAGGTAATGTAATTGAAAATCTTTTATTACCTGTAAGCGCTTATGTTTGTATGGCATTACTTATTACTACTGCTTTTAGATTCTATGGCTATTTTGTTGACATTCGAATGTTTACCTCAATGCGTCAAAAAATAGCTGATATGTCTTTTTACAGGCTGCTTCAGCAAGACCATTCCTATTATCAAAACAACCTATCCGGAAGTTTAGTATATAAGGTCAGTAACTTAATGGATAGTGTGATAGAGCTAATAAGACTGCTTATAGACTGTTTCTTTAGTTATAGTATAGCATTAATCTTGGCTATTTATACTTTATCACTAGTAAATATAAAGTTTGCAATAGCTACATTCATTTGGGTGAACATTTTTATTTTGATTTCGGTTTTCAGTTTTCGGGTGCTTACCGGATTAGCCGATGATCATTCTAAACAAAGTTCACAAGTAATAGCGGGTATAGCCGACAGTATTTTAAATGTTATATCAGTAAGGTTATTTTCTCGGCAAGCGCATGAGAGGCATAAATTTTTTCAAGTATGCAAGAAAAAAACTATTGCAGAAAGAAAATTACAATGGGCATACTTTTGGCTTTGGTTTATATATGGCTATTCATTTGATATACTCCAAGCAGTAAACTTGTATTTTTTAATTCATGATTATCAATTGAACAAGATTGCAATAGGAGATATTGCTCTTGTACTTGGAATTAATATATCGATTATAGAGTTTCTTAACCATCTAACTAGGAATCTTACCCAATTTTCTACTCATTTCGGCAAAGTTTCAGATGCATTGCCAATCTTGACTACCGTACCAGAAATTCAAGATAAGGAAAATGCTAAAAAATTAAATTTATTAAGTGGAAGAATAACGTTTAATAATGTTTCTTTTTCTTATGAGGGTCAGAAGTCATTATTTCAAGATTTTTCAGTTACCATTAATCCTTGCGAAAAGGTAGGTCTAGTTGGTTATTCTGGAGGTGGTAAATCTACTTTTATAAACTTAATCATAAGGCTATTTGATGTTAAAAAAGGTAATATACAGATTGATAATCAAGTAGTATCGGAAGTTACACAGAGTTCTTTGAGGCAACAAATATCTGTAATACCTCAAGAACCATTGTTGTTTCATGATACTATTTTAGCAAATATTATATATGGTAAACTTCAATCTACTATCGAAGAAATAATAAGAGCTGCAAAGCTGGCTGGTATTCACGATTTCATTATGACTCTACCCGATCAATATGAAACTGTAGTCGGAGAAAAAGGCATAAAGCTATCTGGAGGGGAAAGACAAAGAATAATCATAGCGAGAGCATTTCTAAAAAACGCTCCGATATTATTTTTCGATGAGCCAACTAGTCAGTTAGATTCTATAACAGAGAAAACAATTCAAATGAGTTTATTTAAGTTGATGGAAAATAAAACCACCATTACTATAGCACACCGTATTTCTACACTTTTACATATGGACCGAATTCTAGTATTTAACAAAGGAAAAATTGTCCAAGATGGTAAACACGCTGAATTAGTTTCTAAGCAAGGTCTTTACAAGGAACTTTGGAATGCTCAAATTGGTTGTTTGAATGGCAAAAAATAAGATGGAAAAAATTATTGATCTGAGAAGTGACACTACAACTCTGCAGAGCTCCAACGTTATACATGCAATAAGTAATGCAACTGTTGGAGATTTTGCTTATGGTGAAGACAAAAGCTGTAATGACTTATCAGAATATTGCAAACAATTATTCAAAGTAGAAGAAGCATTATTTGCAACCAGCGGTATGCTTGCAAATAGATTAGCCATTGCCAGTCAAACAAGTCCTGGTGATGAACTAATAACTCATTATAATTATCACGTTAATTTTTTCGATAGCGCAGGCAATGCAAAAGTAAATAATATCGTATTTAATTGTATTAGAAATAATAGCGGAATCTTAGATGTTGCTGAAGTAGAATATGCTATTAATTCTAAGCCAAGGTACAAAATTTTTGCTCAGGTGAGTCTTGTTTCTATAGAAAATAGTATAAACGGGTTTAATGGTAAAATTTATCCTTTTGAAAAACAAGTCGAGTTATATCACTTTTTAAAAGCTCACAATGTAAATCTTCATTTAGACGGTGCAAGAATATTTAATGCTCATGTCGAAACAAATATTGCTTTAGCAGATTATGCTAAATATGTGGATACAATGAGCTTTTCTTTTACCAAAGGACTTGGAGCTCCTTTTGGTTCAATGCTTATGGGTAAAAGAGAGATAATTGAAAGGGCTAAAAAGCTACAGGTTTGGCTAGGTAGTGGTTATCATCAGATAGGGTATTGTGCTAATGCAGCAAAGTATGTACTACAGAACAATATTTCTAGGCTTAAAGAAGACAATAAACTCGCCAAACTGTTTGCAGACAAGATTAAGGAAATTCCACACATAAAACTGGTACTACCTTATCCAGAAACTAATATAGTAAGCTTTAGTATAAAAGCACTAAATGTAACTAATGAGGTTTTCTTGAGTAAGTGCCAAGCTTATGGTTTATTGCTTTTTCCTTGGCTCGAGTCTCATATAAGAGCAGTTACCCATCTTGGCACAAAGGAAACAGACATCATGAAAGCTGCTGAAATTATAAAGGAGGTTGTGTTAAATTTAATATGAGAGTAAAAATAGATTTCTTTAGCGATTCAAACACTGACCCTTCAGCTAAAATGAGGGAAGCGATGGCTAAAGCAAAAGTTGGAAACGAAGCTGCATGTGAAGATCCAACTGTGAACGAATTAGTGGCAACCGCATGTAAAATATTAGGTAAACCTGCAGGAATCTTTTTGATTTCAGGAACGATGTCCAATGTAATTGCTTATAAAGTACACATTCAAAGACCTGGTGATTACTTGCTGCTTGATGAAACTTCACATCCACTCATAGTACAATCTGGCTTGATCGCAGCCCAGGTACATGCTACTCCTTTGCCCATCAAAGGTACAAGAGGAATATTTACTGGAGAACAAATTGTTGAGTTTATTACTCGTCCTAGTTTAAGAAATATTCCGAGAGTTGGGCTTGTTTCTATCGAACAAACGACAAATTTTGGTGGTGGAGCTGTGTGGCCTTTAGAATATATTCAAGAGATCTCAAGTCTCTGCAAAGAGAATGACGTATTCACTCATTTAGATGGAGCAAGACTGTTCAACGCTTGTGCTCATACTAAAATATCTCCAAAGGAGTATGCAAGTTATTTTGATTCGGTATTCATTGATTTTAGTAAAGGATTAGGTGCTCCAATGGGTGCAATATTGCTTGGAAGTGAAGATTTTATTGAAAAAGCTTGGTACTATAAGTTTCAAATTGGCGGAGGTATGCACCAAGCTGGCATTATTTCAGCTGCATGTTTATATGCTCTACGTAATAATGTAAATTCTTTAGAAGAAGATCATAAAAAAATGCAGCACCTTATAGAAGGCCTAGACTCCATAGATCAAGTTATAATTGATATCGACCTGTATAAAACTAATATAGCGTATTTTTCATTACGTACTAATTGTATATCTACTCAAGAATTAATAAACGTACTAATGACAAATTATGGAATTAGAATGGCTAACATCAAAGGTAAAATCAGAGCTATAACACATAGAGATATAAGCTATGAAGATATTAATACTACTGTATCTGCTATAAGAAAGATACTAAGTAATTTTCTGCACTAATTGTTTGCAAACTTCTTGTCAAACAATATTATACCAATATAGTATTATGCTAGCATCTGCATAGAGCTATTTGGGAATAGGTGTGAACTTTGTCTTCTTTCAATATTTACTATTCTTCTGTGGATATATGCTGCTTTATTTATCAAGACAAAGTATACCAATTGCTCTACCACTGTTAATAGATACTGACCATGTAAAATTAAGCTATTTTTTTGCCTGCTTTTCTTTTTTTTATGGAGTATCAAAATTTGTTAATGGAATAATCATGGACTCCAAAAATAATCCATTATTTATGTTTGGGCTATGCAATATTGCAACTGGATTATTAACCATTGGTATAACTTTATCATATAATAATCTAACTTTATTACTGTTAACATTAATATTATTAGCTTGGACACAAGGGTTAGGTTGGCCAGCTATTACCAAGTTTATGGTTACAAACTCTAGCATCTTTTCAATTGCATCATCATGGGGAGTTATGAGCGCATCTCAGCAACTTGGTTCTTGTATTACTTTAATTGTATTACCAAGTATAATTAAAATATATAATGCAAAAAGTGCATTTTTGTACTCTGGTTTCTTATGCTTACTTTTTGGAATTTATATAATATTAAAGGCATATTACAAAGAAAGTGCCAACTTTACTACCTATTATAAGGTGCAGAAATCTCAAATAGGTATCAAGGTAACAAGTTCCATATGGTTTCTATGTTGTGCTACTTTTTGTGCTTATATTATAAAAATGGGAATCTTCTTTTGGTTTCCTATAATTTTAAAGAATAAATTACAAATTTCTCTTGTACAATCCTCACTAATAACAGGCGTATATGATTTAGGTGGAATCCTTGGAACTTTAATAACAGGAAGAATTAGTGATATGTACTTCTTTCAAAATAGAAGCTTGCTGGCATCACTTTATATGTTGGGTATAGCACTCACTTTTATTGCAATGAACTTTGGTCAAAACATAATTCTTATGAACCTTGGTGCAATCTTATCAGGATTCTTTATATTTGGAGTGCAAGTACTGACAGGTGTTATAGCTGTAGAAATTGCTCCACAAAATAATGTATGTGCAATTGTAAGCTTAACAGGATTATTTGGGTATATTGCAAGTTCAATATTTTCATGCGTGCTCTTAGGAGTACTTGTTAAGCACTGTGGTAACAGTATTATGTTTTCATTTTTTTCCATTTGCTCTGTTGTTGCACTCGTTTGCTTTTCCATACTATCAAGCAAAGATCTAAAAAAACTAAGTAAAGCGGTGTAAAAAAAATTTCTCAACAGTTAAACTTTGTAGATAGATTTTTTACCCAAGGAATAAACATGGTAACCATATCTTAGTAATAGCTCGCTATCTAATAAATTACGGAAATCAAAAACATTAGGTGCAGCCATAATACTCTTTAAACTTGCAAAATCTTGATTTTTAAATTCTTTCCACTCCGTTAACAATAACAAGGCTTCCGCGTCCCTTGCAGCCCCTATAGCATTGTCCGCGTATTCTATATCCTTTAGAACTTGCCTAGCATTATCCATCCCCATTGGGTCATATGCAGTAATTTTAGCCTTGTTATTCACTAACAATTGTGCAATATCTATAGCTGGGCTATTTCTTACATCATCAGTACCAGACTTAAAAGTTAGCCCCCATATTGCTATTTTTTTATTTTGGACTCCATTTAATACATATTCTACCTTTTTAGCAATGTTTGTTATATGATTATAGTTAGATTCCTTAACTGAATTTAAAATTTGTAGCTTGACATTGTGATCTTCAGCAAGCCTTATTAAAGCTGACAAATCTTTAGGAAAACATGATCCTCCAAATCCTGGACCAGCTTTGAGAAATTCCTTACCTATTCTATGGTCCATTCCCATACTGTTAGCTAAAAGGTCAATGTCTGCTCCTAATAGCTCACATAAACCTGCCATCTCATTGATAAAAGCAACCTTTGTTGCTAGAAAAGCATTAGAAGCATATTTAATCATTTCAGCAGTAACTGTATCAGTGACTATTAACGGAATATTCTTATCTATAAATGATCTATATATAACTTCTAGTTTTGCTCTAGCTAGCTTAGTTTTTACTCCTATTATTATCCTATCTGGGTATAAAAAATCTGATACTGCAGAGCCTTGCTTGAGAAACTCTGGATTAACCCCCAAATCAAAGTTATAGCCCTTATTAGATAAATAATTATATATATTTTCTGCAGTACCAGGAGGAACAGTTGACTTTATCACTATTAAGCAATCTTGATTAACTCTCTCAGAAACTTCACTTACTGCATTATATACATTCTGTAAATTTGCATTTCCTAGGGAGTCTGATGGAGTATCTACAGTTACAAACACTACTTCTGTGTTGGGATTTATTTGAGAATACGAATCGAAGAATCTTATCCTTTGTAACTTTATATTATTCTCTAAATAGTCTGCTAATCCAGGCTCATATATAGGAATTTTTCCTAATTTCAATAACTCAATCTTCTTAGTATTTATGTCAATGCAATCAACGTTATGACCCTGCTCTGATAACATTGCACAAGATACTAAACCTACATACCCTATTCCTATAATGGTTATATACATCTTGTCATCACCTTAAAAATATCCTAATGTAGCTCAACTGCTTAAACATTTAAAAAGAACATCATTAACAATTAGAGTCATAAATTTTTACTCTAGCGTTGCATACATTATTTTTCTTAATTACTTTACTTTCTGAATAAACTATAAACAAAGTCGATGGTATTAATATTAAAATACCATACAAAGCACTTTTATCAGGCAACTCATTAAACATAACATATGTTACTATTGCAGAAATTATTAGCTCTATGTATCTATATGGTGCAAGTGCAGTAGCATCTGCAAGAGTAAAAGCTTTTAATGTGAAGAACAGAATTAGATTTGAATTAATTCCCAAAATCAGTAGTAATACTAATTCTAACAAGGAAGGCAAATGCCAATAAAACAGCAAAGGCACAGTGGAAAAAATAGTTGTTGTTAGAGCTGAATAAAATAACATACTTATTACGGACTCTTTTATTGCGAGTTTCTTATTAAGTATGTCTAATATAGCAAAGATTAATGTAGATACAATAAAAATAAGAATTTTAGGATTAAAGTCTTCACTATAAGCTTTGGTAGTAATAGCAATACCAACAAAGCCAATAACAGTTACTGACCATCTTTGCCAAATTATATTTTCATTTAGTAAAGGGATTGCAAGAAGTATAACAAATAATGGTATAGAAAAACTTATAATTGTTGCAGTTACTATGGGAAAAATAGCTAACCCATAGGTCCACAAGGTTATTCCAACAAATAACAATACTCCTCTAGTTATCTGAATAGATATTTGACTTGTTTTAAAAGCTTCTCTTCCATAGTAAAGCATAAAAGGTACAAGGGTAATAGTGCTAAATAAAAAGCGGAAAAAGATTACTTCAAAACTTTGGAGATGTAAACTTAGATATTTTGATATAGTATCATTAGCTACACTACTAAGTAAACTGAGTATAAACCAGGTAACTCCAAGCAAATAAGCTCTTAATCTGTGATCCATAAAACTCCCAATTTAATATTTTATGAGATAACTTTACTATAAAAAAGATCAATACTAGACAAGTTTTCCTCTATCTACTGTTTAACCATATTCATAAATATTTAGTAGAAATGATTTGAGAAGTATTATATAAAGTGCAGCTTTATTGTATAATTTTAATAAACAGAAATGCTAACTGATTTTTTTGTAATATATGATAATACTTGCGAATACTATCACATTATCAGGAAAAGTAATCGGGAGTACTGACGGCTGTGGCAATTTTACCAACTAGCTTCTCTGCTAGCATTAGCAATATGTGTTTTCAGTGTTAGCTGTGAAGACGTTAAAGAAAGTTATCAAACAAGCAAATTAGCAGCAAAACTTTACGAAAATGCTTCAGTTGAGTCAGCTAAACAAATTTTCAGAATAGATGTATTAAATACGTAACCATCTTTACTTATATCTTAATATAATGTTTCTCAGTACCGTCTTTAACACAATTCAATTTTCACACTCATCAGCAGTTAGGCCACTTGCTCGCACAATAATATCAATTGCAACACCTGCCTTTGCTAGATTTTTCGCAACCCTGATTTTCTCTGCTTTTTTAACTTTTTCCTTGCCGCTTTTCATATCTTCAGATAGAGATTTGACTAACGCATCTAATGATTCCGGTTCTCTGTACTCGTTTATTAAACTCAATAGCTTTTTACTTTCTCTCGTTTCAGGTAGCAAGACTTTAATATTTACTGATAATGCTCCTGCTATTTCATATAATTTATCAAATAGTATGGTAGTATAACCTCTTTCATATTCATGTATTTCCTTGAGTGTTACGCCAACTTTATCCGCTAAATCTTTTTGAGTATACCTTCTTATTAACCTCCATTCTCTTATTCTTTGCCCTATTCTGTAATATATAGAATCAGTGCAGATTTCTCTCTCTGTATTATCATACTCGTAAATAGATAAGCCGGTTGCCTGGGAAATTATGTCAACTGAAACTCCTTCTTTCACTAGATTTTTTGCTATTTCCAACCTTGCCTCTTCTTGATTAATTTTTTCGCTAATATGAACAAACCTGACTAATGAAGGTACTATTTTGCCTAACTTTTGATTCTCATATATTTTCGTTAGATAGAGTATTTCCTCGTCTTCATAGCTGTCTTCCCTTACTATTACTGGTTCGGGTAATAAATCTATAGCATTAACTGACAATACTCTTGCTATTACATATAGTACTTCAATTGGAATAGGAATATACCCATTTTCATAGCTGTTTACTTCTTGGTATGTTAAACCTATTTCACTTGCCAATTCTACTTGAGTATGCCCTCGCATTAACCTGCTATCTTCTATTTTTTGTCCTATTTTGTAGCTTATAGAACTAATATCGCTTACAGAAACAAACATATATACCTTACTTAGAAATAAATTTTCATGCAATTTGATCAACGGATAAACCGATTATTTGCAAAATAATATCAATAGAAATTCCCCCTTTTACTAAATCCTTTGCAACTTTAATCCTTTCTATCTCTCTCACTTTCTCCTCACAAATCCGTATCCCTTCAAACAAAGACTTTATTAGTGCATGCCGTAGTTCTTGGCTCTCAATTTCTTTGTATTCTTTAATCAAATCAGGTAGCTCATTTTTCACTTTACTCCCTTCCTCTATTAGTAGATCCGTAATATTAATCGATAATGCTTCTGCCATTTCATATAATTTATCAAGTGGAACAGCAGTCCTTCCTTGCTCATAGTTGCTTATTTCGTCACGTGTTGTACTCATTTTTTCTACTAAATCTTTTTGAGTATACTCTCTCACTAGCCTCCATTCTTTTATCTTCTTTCCTATTTGGCAGTAAATAGAACCTCCTTTTTCTTCAACGCATTCATCAGCAGAGAGGCCAATTGTTTTTGCAACAATATCAACAGAAACTCCTGCTTTAACCAAACCTTTTGCAATCTTTATTTTCTCTGCTTTTTTACTACTTTTTTCACTAACTTGGACAAAATTGGTTAGTAAACAAAACATCTTACGTAACTCCTGGTCATTAATCTTTTTATATTCTCTTACTAGATTTAAGATTTCTTCTCCCTCATCTTCAAGACAGCTTTTTGATATAGGAATTAGATCCGTAATACTGATTGATAGTGCCTCAGTTATAGCATATAACCTTTCAATTGAAATTCTACGATTCCCTTTTTCATATTGAAGTATTACCCAGTACTTTACACCAAGTTTCTCTGCTAAATCTTTCTGAGTATACCCTCTCTCTAACCTCCAACTTTTTAATTTTTCTCCCACTTTATAATCTAGACTTTTTTCCACAAAAAGAACCATACATATAATATTTTATACTATAGCTCAAAGGCTCCAGATATAATAGCCAGACTCTGGAACCTTTAAATTGATGAATTAAAGTGCCCTACAAGTTTCTTTACTATTTTCACGTACTTTGTCTGCCCATGAAAACAATTTTTCACTTACTTCCTTCTGCTTTTCACTCCATATGCCGCACCTAGTGAAATTACCTCTTTCTACCACTTTCTTAAGTTTCACTCCCCCAAAAAGGCAATTTTTTCCAATTTCTTCTCCTCTTTTTTGTAATTCAGCCCACATTTCCTTATCCGCTACTTTTACTTGTACCTGACTGCAGTTTTTTACGTCCTGGTACAATACAATATTTAGCTTACCAAGGCTTGTAGGCAATTCTAACACAACGGAGCTACCATCTGATACATCAACGTAATTTCTTGCACCTCCTTCCTCCCTTCTGATCTCAACTGCATTATTACCCATTTTTAAAATGTTACTCCCTAACTCTCTCAGTATTTTGGCTACCTCTACCTTGCTATTCCCAGAAAACTCTATGTACGATGTTGTATTATCTATCTCAACATCTATTAATTCTCCTTCTTGCACAGCACTTTCGCCAGCTTTCTCTAGTTCTTCTAGTCTCTCATCTATCTGTGGCTGAACTTCTGGTTGTAGCTCATTATAGATTTCACCTATCAGTTTATTCTGTAGTAGAGTATCATGAAACTCTGCACCACTTAGCATTAGCTTACGCATTATCTTTTTTCGATCACTTTTTTCTAATCTGTGAAAGTGTGTGCCCAATATCATGTATTCTGCGAAGCTCCACTCCCCATCATTACATGCATTTACTCTTGCTCCAGAGGCTAATACTTGCTCTATAACTTTATGCAATGCATTTACGTTTTTTGTCTCTACTACAGCACTCTTAAACCAGCTCAACTTTTCACTTTCGCTTGCACTTGGTTTTATTTTTTGCAAATTTGAAGCAAATGGATTTAAATCTTCTGCTTGATCATTTAAAGGTTTTGTGCCATAAACATAGTCAAGGCTTTTCCCGTAGTTGATTTTGTTTTCGCGAATGTTTCTGCTAGGGGAGGCCTCCCGGTTTATCTCCTTCTGGTTATTAATTTTACTCACAAATTTAGACTGCTTTATATCAACGCCTTCAAGAGCACCAAATATTTTCTTGTGATTAACATTAGTCTTTTTATTCCGATCTTTACTAGTCATATAAACCTCATATTAAAAATACTTTTTAAGCGTACAATAAACTTTATACATCTTACTACTCATTATAAATTATAATGAGTAGATTTGCAAATACTTTCTACTATAACAATCCATTTTCTCGAAAGCTGAAATAGCCTCCACTTGTGATGATAATATGGTCAAACAATTTTACGCTTACAGTACTACATGCTGCTGCTAAGCTCTTCGTTACTGCTTGATCTTCTTCTGATGGCTCTAAGCTCCCTCCAGGATGGTTATGTGACATTATTATTGATGTTGCATTTTTCATTAATGCCTTTCTTGTAATTTCCTTTATGTATACTGGTGCTTTTTCCATTTCACCAATATAGGATTCTTCTCCAATTAGTTGACGCCTTTTATTCAAGTACAGTATTTTTACACATTCCCTTTCTGAGTGGCCTATACTTACGTTTAAGTACTCTACTATCCCTTGTAAGTCCATGATTGGCTCACTCTTAAGCTTTTCTTTCAGTACCCTTTCTAGTGTTTCCTTAACACACATAATCATTGCTACTGCAGAATCAGTTACTCCTTCTATAACTTTCAGGTCATCCATTTCTCTACCTAAAATCCTTCCTACTCCTGTATAAGTATTCACCAAATTTTTAGCAATTTCTTGAGCCTGTGGGCTTTCATGTACTGCACTTAGAAACGTTTCCATTATTTCACGATCAAGTAGTGCTTTGCCTTTGCTTTCTAATATTCTGAATTCGATTTCTTCTTTACTTTTATTCATATAATTTACCTTTCACTAACAACAAACTTTTTTTAGATATTTACTGCTGTTTTTTATCAGCATTGGCATAAAGCCATAGCTTTCGAGTGAAGTCAAATCAATTTCTCAATCTTTTTTACTTATTTTTTCATCTAAGAGTAAAGATATTAATATATACTGATTTTTTATTTTAAATCTGTTGAATTTCGCCTAAAGAGAGGCCTGTTATTTGCAAAATAATATCGGTAGAAATTCCTCCTTTCACTAAATCCTTTGCAATTTTCATCTTTTCTGCTCTTTTCACTTTTTCTTCGCAAATTTGTATGCTTTCAAACAGAGATTTTATTAGCGCATAGCGTAATTCTTGACTCTCAATTTTTTTGTATTCTTTTATTAAATCAGGTAGCTCACTTTCTACTATCTCATCTTCCTCTATGAGCAGATCTGTAATGCTAATTGATAATGTTTCTGCTATTGCATATAATTTTTCCAGTGGAATGGCCACACGTCCTTGCTCATAGTTGCTTATTTCATCACGTGTTGTATCCATTTTCTCAGCCAAATCCTTTTGAGTATACTCTCTCACTAGCCTCCATTCTTTTATCTTTTTTCCTATTTGGTAGTAGATAGAACCTGTTTTTTCTTCAACACACTCATTAGCAGAGAGGCCAATTGCTTGTGAAACAATATCAACAGAAATTCCTGCTTTAACCATACCCTTTGCAATTTTTACCTTCTCTGCTTTTTTACTACTTTTCTCACCAACTCGGGTAAATTTTGTTAGCAAGTAAAACACCTTGCGCAACTCTTGATCATTAATCGTTTTATATTTTCTTACTAGATTTAATATTTCCTCTTCTTCGTTTTTAAGGCAAATTTTTTCACTTGATACAGGAATAAGATCTATGATGCCAACCGATAACACTTCTGCTATAGCATACAATTTCTCAATCGAAATTTTACGTGTTCCTTTTTCATATTGTAGTACTACTTGATACGTTACGCCAATTTTTCCCGCTAAATCTTTTTGAGTATAACCTCGCTTTAACCTCCAGCTCCTTACTTTTTGTGCTATTTTGTACCTTATCGAGATATTTGCCATAAATATTATACAGGTTAATACTACCAAATAAAGATATACAAAAGGGATGCTTCTTTCTATGTTTGAATTTTAGTTGAATATTTCTTCACAATTGTGTATAATTATTAATGCTTTTTAAGTGGATTTCCTATGGCTCTTTCGAAGTTTCTCGATCCCAAGAATGATATATCGTTCAAGCGCATCTTTGGTACTGAAAAAAATAAAGATATCCTTATTCACTTTCTTAATGATATTCTCGGCTTTGCTGGAACAAATGCAATACAGGATATAGAGTTTTTAAGTACTATTCAAGATCCTGATATTGCTTCTAAAAAACAAAGCATTGTTGATGTTCTTTGTAGAGATAAAAATGGGCTGCAAGTGATAGTCGAAATGCAGGTCGCTAAAACTAAG
This sequence comes from Wolbachia endosymbiont (group B) of Hofmannophila pseudospretella, assembly GCF_964028515.1. Classification (NCBI taxonomy): domain Bacteria; kingdom Pseudomonadati; phylum Pseudomonadota; class Alphaproteobacteria; order Rickettsiales; family Anaplasmataceae; genus Wolbachia; species Wolbachia endosymbiont (group B) of Hofmannophila pseudospretella. The sequence continues at coordinate 163,103 of NZ_OZ034788.1, forward strand.
GGCTTTGAAAAACGTGCTCAATACTATGCTGCTAAAGCCTATTCAAGACAGGCTGACAAAGGCGATCAATATCATGACCTTAAGGAAATTATCTTTATTGCTATAGCAGACTGTATTTTATTTCCTGATAAGTCTGAGTATAAGTCAAAGCATACCATTCGCGATGAAGATACTAATGAACATGATCTAAAAGATTTTTACTTTATATTTATTGAGTTGCCTAAATTTCCAAAAACCAAAGAAGATCAGCTTTCAAGTATTGTTGAGAAATGGGTCTACTTCTTTAAATATGCAGATGAGACTAGTGAAGAAGAGCTGGAAAAAATAATAGGTAGTGATCTAATAATTAAAAAGGCCTATGAAGAACTAAATAGGTTCAACTGGTCAGAAAAAGAATTTATTGCCTATGAACAGGAAATAAAACGTATTCTTGATGAACAGGCTGTCCTTGCTCAAAAACTTGATGATGCTACTGCAAAAGGCATCCTCATCGGACATGAAAAAGGCAGAAAAGAGAGGGAAATTGAAGTTGCAAAGAATCTACTTAAAGCAGGAGTTTCTATTGATATCATAGCTCAAACTACTGGTCTTACAGCTAATGAAATTAAAGACTTAAGCTCTTTGGATGTTTAGATGAACATCTTTGTACTAGATGAAAACCCAGAGATTGCGGCAAAAATGTTATGTGATAAGCATATAGTAAAAATGCTATTAGAAACTGCTCAGTTACTGAGTAATGTTTTTTCAATAGCATTAAAAGTGCCAAATCCTTTAGTCAGCATCACAGACCAGAATATAGAAGTTCCATATAAACTTACTCACAAAAACCACCCTTGTTCTCTATGGGCTAGACAATCCAAAGGGAACTTTTTCTGGTTAATAAAATACGGAAGGGAGCTGTGCAAAGAGTATACTTGGCGATATAAAAGAAAACATAGATCAGAAGAAGTTATAGATTGGTGTGATAGTAATAAGAATTTGCTTGTTTTTCAATCAACCGATATAAAGCCTTTTGTACAGGCGTTACCAGATCAATATAAGTCTAGTCATTCAGTAAAAGCTTACAGAGAGTACTACCTAAAAGAAAAGATGAGGTTTGCTAAGTGGGAAAAGGGTAGAGAAGTACCGGATTGGTTGCTAAGCAGAATCGTACGTCTGAAAAGCCGCAAATAAAAAGAACGCCTTAATTAGTAGAGAGGAAGGTGCATAAAAACTAAAACATCTTCTCACTTTAACTCTTAATTAGATTTGAGGTAAATCATTAAAATCTCCACTCTTTTAACTGAGTCTGATAAAATTTAAAAACGGCAGTTTATTGAATACTTTACATGATTAAACCATTAAAACTCTTCAATTTTACTGAATTGATGGTAATTTCAAGGTATTTGCTGCTCAAATTTAGATACATGCTAATTTCTCTATTATAAATACTTAAATTATAAACTATTTACTCTTTAATTTTGGTTATTAGTACTGCGATCCAGAGGTATTCCAACATCACTCACTTCAGAAGAGCAAAGTACTCTGATAATCTGGAATTTCAAAGTAAGGTCTCGATATTACTTCTTTTATAACCTAACGAAAATCTGAGTTCAGAACATAAAACCAGTCCCTTAATATAACTACTTTGCTGTTCCCTTACTATCATTTACAAAGAAGCCCTTATATTTTTCTACTAAATCTGGTCTTTTCTTCATCTATATCTCCTTCTACACCTAGAACTCTATTCGCCAATTCCCTATTCTCTAGAGAAATAAGTAATGCTCTATATCACCGTCAGAAATTAATCTGCCGCACCGAGAACTGATAGACCTTTTTATCTTTCCCATTATCTCTTTTCTTGGGGTGAGTAAAACAATATATTTTTCCACATAGTTATAAGCTGGGAACCATAAAAACAGCTTCATGATCAGCCATTTTAAAAGTTCGATCAAGTTCAATATTCCTAAGCGTTGTACTTGCCTTATATGAACAATAACATCCCAATGTAAGGAAAGTTAATGCAGTCAAAGCAAGTGAAATAGATATTCCTAAATGAGACATTGTTAAACTTGTGCCAACAGCAAATACTCCAGATAATATAAGAGAAGCAGAGGCATAAATTATTTGCTTTCTACTCTGAGCTCTTGCTTCTGAGAATTGAGATTTTACTGCTGAACTTTGTTCAGAGACTCGAGATAGGTTGCTAGTCCTTTTACTATAACCTTGTTTTACATTAACACCCACAGACTCAGTGGCAACTTTTGAATCCATCTCATCCTGGATTGATATATCAATATTTTCCGGCTGTTCATTAGCTAGAATAAGCTCATCATGCAAATTTTTTACAGAGCAAAAATGTGAGGGATCGATACTAAAGCTTTCTTCAATGCCTTCTAATCGTTTATTCTCTTCCTTTAATCGTTCTATATTTCCTCGTAATATACTATTTTCTAATAGCAATTCCTCACATTGTTTCCCTTTTGCATCTATCTCTTGTTCCAGCTTTACTAGTTTAATTTCATAGTCTTTACATAACTCAGCTTTTCCTTCCGGTATATCTGCATCCTCCACTTGTATACACGAATCTTCGGTTTCTCTTTTTGTCTTTTCCGCTCTTAACAAATACTCATAATCATCTTCTAACCCATTTATTTTTTGCATTAATCGTTGATTGTTCTCATTCAGCCCATTTATAACTTCCTGCATCTTTTCTTTTTTATTAAATAGCAATTCCTTTTCTTCTTTCGCTGTAGCAAGTTTTTCCTTAAGTTCATCATTTTCTGCTAGAAAATCTTTATTCTCTTTTTCAAGTTTATCTACTTTTTTCTCTAACTCTTGAACACTGTTATCTAAGGATTCATTCATCTTTTCCAATCCCTTCAATTTTTGTTCAAGATACATGCTTTTAGAATCACTTTGTGGTAATCTTGTACCAATATCTACGAGAATTTCTCCTACAAAATCCATAAACTTTTTGAAATGTCTCTCATGAACTATCACTTCTTCACTTAGTGTAGTATTACCCAGCTTTTCCACAATTTCTTGGATTTTTTTTAAACTATTGGATAATAGCTCCATTCGTTCAACAATTTTAGTTACTTCACTTACGTTCAATTCATCACTCAGATCTGCATTACTAGTATAATTCTCACCAGTGGTAACTAGGTTAGATGGATTGGCAGGTTTAATCGGGGTACTCGTATCAACAGAAGCTCCAAATGGCATAAACAGTGCACTTCGGCTGCTCTTAATCGATCTACCTAGTGAAGGTATATCACTATTATAAAGTGTTCTATCACCACTAGAGGCAACTTGCTCTTGTCTATAATTTGTAGAAGTTCCTGTTGGACTAGTACCATTTTTCTGATCTTCTCTACTGCTTTCATTCGTAAAGCGCTTCACTCCCATTACCCTCCTAATATTCTCTCCAAGTTCTTCTCTTTCGATTATAATACGAGATTCATTTTTTTCATAGTTAATTTTATCATATAATTGTTCACATTCTTTGTAGGACAATATTGGTTGTAGCGTCTTCTTCTTTACTTCTTCATCGTAGAAAGCTCTCAGCTTATCATTTGATAATATTGCTATAGCTTCTTTTACATCAGGATGCAATTGAGAATGCCCATTTTTGCATGAATGAACACGGTTCAGTAGAAAAATCTTAACAGAGTGTTGCTTGTATTCCATAATTTCCTCTAATGTAATCCCCATAACTTTTTCTTGTGATTCTATGTATCCTAGAGCTTCTTCAAAGTCTTGTCTGTTAGAGGTGAGAGGTTGAGCTTTTTTTAACTTTTTGATCTCACTATCTTTTGGATGCACACCATTAACTTCAATAACAGGGATAACACTTGCAGAGTCAATCGCATTTAACACAATACTACAATCATCTTGATTTTTTAGGAAAGCTTTTAGCTGTTTTTTAAAGTTCAATAAATTACTTAATTTATCTTCATTAGTTTTAGATTTTTTGATTTGATCATAAACGTTTCTGGCTGCTTGGTTATTCTCTTTATCAGTCCTTATTTTACTTTCTAACTTACCAAGGAGTTTGCTCAGTGGTTTTTTAAGTTTCTTATAATCGTTAACAAGCAGTTCTCTTATCCGTCTTTCAAAATCTCCTTTTTCTTTGAATCTCAAAACAGTATATAGATCATCTTCAGCCCTCTGCTGATCGGATTTTGTATTTACAACCATAACCTTACCTAACACTAACAGATACTGCTGAACAGAACTTAAGGGCGAAGTTAAAACACACTTAGTTAAAGTCATAAGCACTTCTCCAATTAATCTTACTAATATTCTTCTGGAAAACAACATATCTACTGACCTTATTCTTGGGAATATAAATAGAAAAAGTGCATCACCTATAGTCTCCAGAAAACCTGGTGTTAGCTGTCAAATTAAGATTTCTAGAAAATACTCAATAATTCCAGACAGATTTCTCTAGGCCTGACCAGAACGTTTGGGTATCAAATAGGTCTTTCTGGAGTAATTAGGTGTTGTAACTTAGTTACAAACTTAGTACCATAGCGTTGTTTTCATGATATAGGGAGGTTTAAATGCCAATAGAAACAAAACGTCAGGCTGAAGTGCTTAAAAAGCTACAAGATGTGATAAAACATACAGATCGTGACATTGCGGCTGGAAGAAAGTTAGCTATTAAAAGGTGGGTCGAGACCTATATAGAGTATATCAAACTTTTTAAGGATGATAAGCTGGAATTCTTATATAATGTTTTTCGAGATGAAGGTTGTTGGTTAGGTACAAGGTTAAATAATACTGTTTTAGGTCAGAAATTGACTGAAGAGAAAATAGGAGAAATCGATAACCCACTACCAAGGTATGGTATGGCATCTAGGTACTGTATAACGGGCAAGATAGGTGATTTTTTCAACAAACAGTTTGTACTCTCTAGAGGTCAATTTACTTCAGAAGAGGTAGATAGTCAAGGTAATCCGATCAGTGATCAATATGTAAGAAACATTCTGCTATCATCCATGAAGAGAAATGGTCCTGTGTTTGATTTCTGGATCGATAGAGAATCTGGGGAATTAAAGAAGTATGATGCAGTAGAAGGTTTTGACAGTGCTGTAAAACTTAAGTGGAGCGAAGGGGTAGAGTATTTTTATAATCAGTTAGAGGAAAAAGATAAGGAGAAGAAGCTTACAGAAGCTATTGTTGCTCTTTCTCGTCCTCAATCTGTTGAGAAAGACGCTCCTATTTTAGATTTTTGTGTAAGGAATATAGGCGATAAAGATACTCTTTTACAGAAATTATTGCAGAAAGATAAGGGAGTATATTCCCTTCTTGCTGAATTAATAGAGTCATGTTTTTTTGATACGGTTCATGATTTGGTACAGTGCTGGTGTTATAAAGGCGTTTCAGCAGGAGGAGACTGTTCGGACAAGATATTCTCACAGCAAGACTATGAACTTTTTCTTTATTCACTTTCAAATGTGATGTTGAAAAATCCTGAGTTAAGTGTTCAAGCTAGATCCCTTATTATGGAGATTTGGAAATGTGAACGCTTTGCTGAATACAGAGAGACCTCTGTTAATACTTCTAATTATACAGTTCCTATAAAGAGTGTACTTGGGGGATTAATCATTAATTGGAAACGAGAAGATGTTTGTAAGCCCGATAGGGAAATAGAGAAAGAAGAAATATTAGATATGATTTCATTTGCCAAAGGTTGCTTTCCTGAAAAGTTTGACCTTTTTAAAGAAGTCATGATAGAAAATCTTAGAATATGTGGTAGGGAAGGAAAGAGGAAAGGTGTAGATTACGGCAAGTTTGCAGAAGAGTTATTTCTTCAGTTAGAGAAAGTAACTTTACCTTCTGTAGGTGATGGTCCTTGGAATAATTTGCGGTCTCAATCTAAGGTATCTTTGCCACTTGATGGTTCTGGTGATGGCCCACAGTCTGAGTTTGAAGCTCCTAGTGTGAGTGGTATTTCTGGTTCTCATAAGAAAAGAAGAATCTAGTCTACTCATTAATGTGAGTGGTTTTTCTGGTCTTAGCAAATAGAGAGGTGCTTTGTGTCTTTAATAAGAAGTTTAGTGGATGGAGATCTTGATGGTTTTAGACAAGAGTTTGAATCCTTTTTAGATCAATGTCCATTTTTCTTGTATCATGTAAGTACAGGACGTTTCCTTCCTGTATTCTTTTTCAGTATGTTTGCTACTGCTCATGATGCTAATATCTTAAAAGCAAATGAGAGAGTGTATTTTCGTTTTGATAATCATGGTATTGATACAGGTGGTAGAAATAGAAATACAGGGAACCTAAAAGTCGCTGTTTATCGTGACGGACAGCAAGTTGTCAGATGCTACAGTATTTCTGATCGTCTTAATAGTGATGGGTTAAGGTTCAGTACAAGGGAAAGAAATGCTCTAGTGCGAGAGATTAGAGGGCAAAATCCAAATTTAAGGGAAGAAGACCTAAATTTTGAGCAATACAAAGTATGCATGCATGGAAAGGGCAAGATTCAGGGAGAGGCGATTGCAACAGTATTCGAGGTGATTCGTGAAAAAGATTCTCAAGGTAGAGATAGATTTGCTAAATATTCAGCGTCTGAGATTAGCCTTCTTAGGCATATAGAACGCAATAGGCTTAATGGGATTAATGCGCCTGCGCCACGCAGTTTGTTGACAGTTAAGGAAATAGGAAGTATACGACTCAATCAAGATCAGAGAGTACAGCTTGGTCATTTGGTCAATTTTGTGCAAGTTGCACCGGGTCAGCAAGGGATTTTCAGTTTTATGGAAGTGCTAGCAAGTAACCAAAGAATAAATATAGAACGTGGAATAAATGAAGGAATTTTGCCATACATAACTCGAATCTATCGTAGTTACCTAGGCAACCTACAAAATGACATTCAAAATCGCAGTCAAAAGTTTGAGAGTCACGGATTTTTCTTAGGTTTGTTGGCAAATTTTATTCATCTCTACACAATAGATATTGACCTTGACTTGTCTCCTGGAAATTCATATGTTGCTTTTCTTATATGTCATCAGGCAGAGAGAGAAAACATTCCTATCGTTATTAATGTTACTAGATGGAGGACATCGTCTGATATTGCATTAAACCGCGCTAGAGCTGATGCTAAAAGATTACATGCTTCTTCATTTATATCTATTCACACTGAATCAAGAAATGCTGTTTGTATTGGATTAAATTTTAATCTGAATATAGATCCTTTTAGTATTGATACAGTAGAGTTTTTAGAGAATAGATTTCCTTTGGTACAAAGATTATTTGAGTGTTTGGAGGATGAAGGAATTAGAGAAAATATTAGAGATTTCTTGCTTCAACATCTTCCTAACGAAATACCAAGAAATGCAGAGAATTATAACAGAATATTTGATTGCATAACTGGTTTTGCTTTTGGGAATAGTATTTTAGAAGAGTTCAGATTAGTAAACGCAGTTCAACAACGTGTAAGAAAGTATATATTTAGATATGGTGATGAGAATCATGCTTTAACCATGGTCTTCCATACTCAAGGTTCTGATATAGTTATACTTCATATTAGAGATAACAACGCTGTACAACAAGGAGCCATCAATTTACAAGATCTTAATGTTGACGGAAATAATGTTCATGTACGGGAAGTTTCATGCACACTTAATAATCAACTTGGCCTTAATATTCATACAGATAACCTTGGTTTATATCACAATTACCAAAATAATAATGCAAATAATTTTCTTGGTGGTAATCTTGTGCAAGTGCCTAATGCTGGAAATGTGCATAATGCTTTAAATCAAGTTATGAATGATGGCTGGCAAGATAGATTTCAGCATCAAGAATTATTTAGAAACATTTCTGCAGTATTAATGCCAGAAGATACGCATGGCAATATGATAATAGATGTAAATAGCAAAGATAAGTTTCGCTCTATACTACATGGTACATTTTATGCTAGTGATAATCCTTATAAAGTGCTTGCTATGTATAAAGTTGGTCAAACATATAGTTTAAAAAGGTGGCAGGAAGAAGAAGGAGAAAGGGTAATACTTACAAGAGTTACAGAACAGAGACTAGGTCTTCTATTATTAAGACAACCTACAGCAGATACTCACCCAATTGGATATGTATTAGGATTTGCTGATAATGCAGAAGAAGTAGAACAGGAGCAAGACGAGGCAAGGTACAAAATAACAGAATTGATGAGCAAACAAAGGGGATATTTGCCTATTACTTCTGGAAATGAGGTGGTTTTGTCTTATGCTGTATTTAATAGAGGTGCACAGAGAGCAGAAGACTTTATATCTCTTCCACAACAAGCAGTGTATGTACATAGACTTGATCGTCGTGGTCATGACTCAAGACCAGAAGTATTAGTGGGACCTGAAAGTGTTATTGATGAAAATCCACCAGAAAATCTATTGTCAGATCAAACTCGTGAAAATTTCAGGCGCTTTTACATGGAAAAAAGACCAGGACAGAACTCGATTTTTTTGCTTGATATAGATGATAATCTGCACGTTCCATTTAGTTACTTGCAAGGTACTAGAGCACAGGCAATAGAAACATTAAGGTCAAGAATAAGGGGAGGTGGTACTTCTACAGCACAAGGAATATTACAACAAATAAACACTATCCTTCGTAGAAACAACGCTCGTGAAATAGAAGATGTGCATAATCTACTTGCACTAGACTTTGCAACAGAAAATCAAAATTTCCGTTATTGGCTACAAACTCATGACATGTTTTTCGCTGCACGACAATATACTTTCCATGATGATCGATCTAATCCAACTAATGATCGTCATGATTTTGCAATAACTTCAGTAGGAGTCGATGGAAATCAAAATGATCCAACAGGTAGGGACTTATTAAGTAGTAACATAGATAACTTTAAACAAAAAGTAGATTCGGGTGAAAAAGATAGATTAACTGCTATTATTAATGTAGGTAATCGTCATTGGGTTACATTAGTTATTGTCCACCAAAATGGAAATTATTATGGGTATTATGCTGATTCACTTGGTCCAGATAGTCGTATTGACAATAATATTCGAGGAGCTTTAAGAGAATGTGATATTAGCGATGATAATGTCCATGATGTTTCCGTTCATCAGCAAACAGATGGCCATAATTGTGGCATATGGGCATACGAAAATGCTAGGGATATTAACCAAGCTATTGATCAAGCTTTACAGGGAAATAGTAACTTTGGAGAGAAAGGTGAAGGTATTATAGGTTATATACGTGGTCTTCTTAGTGCAGGAATTGGAAATGACACTAGACAACCTCAAAGAAATGAACAATACTTTAGAAATCGGAGAAGAAATATTTCACAATTATTCCAAAATGATTCTCTATCTTCTCCTAGGGGTAGATTGATTCAAGGTCGTCCAGGAATTCAACATGAAATTGATCCATTACTATTACAATTTTTAGAACTCCAATATCCACAGCGTGGAGGTGGGGGAGCATTGCAATTAGGCGGAGAAAGAGTGATATCAATTGATTTTGGTCCGCAATCTGTATTGGATGAAATTGATGGAGTGAATAGAGTTTATGATCATAGCAATGGTAGAGGCAGTAGGTAGAGGTTAATAGGTGAATGAAGTATTTCTTTACTCCATATTTACGCGTTGGTTGTAATGGGTCTTTTAATTTATTTCTGCATATTTTTTTTGGGGGGTTGTTTATTAACAATAATATAGAAGATATTAATAAAGCTTTTGTCCGTAAAGCACATTCATGAGAGCGATATTTTCTTAAAATCAGCTAGCTTTAGATGCTGAAGTTGTGTACCGTTTAGAATAACTTCCTTAATTTTGGATATAAAATAATTTAAACGTAAGATCCACTGTAAAAGATAAGATTTAATTTGGAAGAAAAATTGATGTGATTAGAACTTGACCTTACATAGTATAGGAATATTTTTTATAAAAAGAACAATATCCATTTGAAATGTAAAATTATCATAAATTTTTCTTTTTGTTCTCAAATGAATTACTATTAATTTAGTATTATATATTGCTAATAACTTAAATAATCCAACCATTTCCAGCAACAAAAACCGCTACCCGTGAGAACATTTTTCTTTGGGATGGGATGGTCTACCAAATGATACATACGAACTTTTTTATATAACGATTTTACTATACCGCAAAACTAGCTATACCAGCCTACTTCAACCACATTTACATACGAACTGATTTGCTTAGCTTTGTTGCAGCAATTTTGCGTTTTTACTTTAATAATACCATTTCTATTTAAGCTGTTCTCACAAAGGTACGTACCTTTTTGCGATTTTAGAAAAAGTAAATAAGTGAATTTTGCTTGATGCTAGAGAAGGGGATATTTTTGCTAAAAATTGTCTTTCAATCTACTTACATAGAATAGTCTTATGTTTCTATCATTTGACTTTCAATCTCAAAAAAGTTAATATTAGAAAATGAAATACGAGGGGTGTTCTTTTATGCCTAATTTAGCTAATACATTTGTTGATGACATTACACCTGCAATTTATGCATATAACCAAGAATTAAGTAGGATATCTTATAATCAGTTTGTGTTTGCATGTAAGCGGTGTTTATCGATATATTCTAAAGTAATAGATGATATTGAAGAAGAATATAACCATCTCAATAATGCAGTTAATACTGGGCAGACTATAGATGATATATTGAAAAGACTAGATCAGATCACAACAGTACTTAATCAATTTAATGAATGTCAAATTGTTCATACTAGTACATCATTCATTCCTATTGTGCTGAAGTTAGAGAGAACCATGAAAAGTGATGTTGACACAAACGCTGAAAAACTGAAGCAAAACAAAAAAGAACTAGAATTATTAAAGGGTATAATTGCCAACCAAGAAGCTGGTATATTAATTCCTAAGATACAAGAATTAAATAATAGAGCAAAATTATTGCAAGATAATATAAGAAATTCTTGGATACAGGTAGTTATTACAAATGAAAATGTTGAAACACTAACTTTAGAACAAAAAAGTAGCATTCAAGGGAATAGCAAGCAGCTTACTAATCCAGATAACGAAGATGCAACCCCACTGTCAGAATTTGATGCCGAAAATCTTTATCTGCCACAAAGTGGTAAAAATAATTATCATGATTCACCAACATCAATAACACCGCCTCCAATAATCAGGAAAGAAACTGAACAAAATGATACTAAAACTAATAAAAGACGGCTTAATAAGTCATGTAATAGAAGTACTACTATAACACAGAGTACGCAAGGGAGTAAGGTGCCTATTATAGCTATAACATTTATAGCCATAACATTAGCAACGATTACAATACCTGCTGCACTCATTGCACATTTCGTTTTCCAAGCTAGCTTATTAACAATAGGAATAATATCAGGGATTGGAGCTTGTTGTCTTATTTTTGCTGCAATCATATACTATTGTAATAAGCCTTCAAAGTCACTTGAGAATAGCAATGCTGAAGATGTAGTGAATCAAATAACAGTGTAAAATTATAACTTAAGGGGTAAGAAATATAGCAGGAGAGTTGGCTTTGTTACCTATGAAAGGCCGGCTATACAAGCAACTTATTGAAGATCTTATTTTTTTCCAATCAATTTATCCAATTTAGTAAGAGTGTTAAATTTACGGTTCTGTCATATCTATAACTCCTATAATCCCAGCTTTAATGATCTTCTTTTCTATGGTTTATAAATGCGACAGAATCCTTAAAATATCTCTAATTGTAATTATAATGAGGTTGGAAATATGCGGAAGTAATTTTTATACGTTAGCTACAGTTAAAACATAATTGACTTTGCCTAGTTAATATTTCAAATTATAAAAAAGGCAAATAATTCTATGATATTGCAGGGCAAAAAAGGGTTAATAACCGGAATAATAAATAAGAGGTCAATAGCATATGGTATAGCAAAGACCCTCTCAGAACATGGAGCTGAGCTTGCAATTACTTATCAAAATGAAACAATAAAAGAGAAATTATTACCAATAGCAAGTGAATTAAATGTAGAGTTAATATTGCACTGTAATGTTTCAAATGAGGAAACTATAGATAATGCTTTTAAGGAAATAAAGGAGAAGTGGGGTGCTATTGATTTTTTGGTACATGCAATAGCATTCTCCGATAAAAATGAGCTAAATGGTAAATATGTCAATACTTCACTAAATAACTTTATTAATGCAATGCATATATCGTGCTATTCTTTTACTGCTTTAGCGCAAAGAGCGGAAAAAATGATGTTAAATGGCGGTAGTTTACTTACTTTATCTTACTATGGTGCTGAAAAAGTTATGCCAAATTATAATGTGATGGGTTTATGTAAAGCAGCACTTGAAGCAAGTGTAAAATATATAGCATGTGATCTCGGACCACAGAACATCAGAGTAAATGCAATTTCTGCTGGTCCAATCAGAACTTTGGCATCTTCTGGAATAAGTGACTTTCACTCCATATCGGAATGGAATAGAATTAATTCTCCACTTAGACGCAATGTTACAATAGAAGATGTTGGCAAGGCAGCACTATACTTATTAAGCGACCTGAGTAGTGGTACAACTGGAGAAATTTTACATGTTGATTCAGGGTATAATATTGTGGGAATGAAGATAGTAGACTAATAGGTTCTGTCGCATCTATAAACCATAGAAAAGAAGATCATTAAAGCTGAGATTATAGGAGTTATAGAGCCATTAACATAGCAAAATTCTCAAAAGTAGAAACATTGTCATTAGCTCCGATAATTTGTTTTTTCTGAATCATGCGAATATTTTCTATACCTGTAATAGTAATCTTTGCGGAATGAAAATTTTTAAAACTAAGCATAGGCTTTATTCGCTTCTTGATAAACCTATCAACAATATTATTTAGATATTTTATTTGAAGAACTGTAATCTTCAGAAATTTCTGCATTCAAATCATCAAGAGCAGCAGTATTACTGCCGCTTTTATCAATGACAATTTTCTCAGGAAGATAGTTATACCAATTCCCACTATATAAAGAACAGATAGACAATAATGGGAAAGAAGTGATACTAAAGTAGATAAAATAGAGAGGTATAAATGGCATTAAGGTCAAAACTATTAGACGAAAAAGTTGTAAATTTGGCGAAAGAAATGTTAAAAAAGGTCAGAAATAACGCATATGTTTCAAAAAAGTTACAAGCGGTGATAGCAGGAAAAGAAAGTAGTATAAGCGCTGTGGCAAGAATATGTAAAATTTCAAGGACTGCTTTGACTGAATGGATAAAGCATCTAAAATTTGGTAGAGTAGAAAGATTATTTTCCCCGTCTCAGCGGCGAAGAAAAAGCAAATTAAACAAAAATCAACGTGAGCAAATTGAAATATGGGTAGAAAGAAATCCAAATATTACTATTAAGGAAGTGCAAATAAAAATCTCAGAGGAATTTGGCCTAAACATTAGCAAATCAACAGTGCACCGTGAGATACAAAGGATGAAGTTTTCTTACATAACACCGAGGCCAATTCACCATAAACAAGATAAAAACAAGCAAGAAGAGTTTAAAAAATACTTCAATAAAATAGTCAATTCCCACCCTGAAAAGGAGGTATTTTTTTGATGAATCACGATTTGGAACTCATTCAAAAATCGGACACGGATGGTTTAAAAAAGGGGTCAGAACACAGGTTAAAATGAAAATTGGTAGACAAAATTTCTATATCTACAGTGCGGTAAATCCAAGAAGTGGTAAGAAAATTAGCCTACTTGCTCCATATGTAAACACTGATTGTATGAATATATTTCTGGAGCAGATGTCGAAAGATTTAGGCACGAAAGAAGCCTTTCTTGTAATGGATTGTGCAAGTTGGCATAGATCAAAAAGTTTGAAAATTCAGGAAAACATTACCATCATATACTTGCCTCCTTATTCACCGGAACTGAATCCTGTTGAAAGGTTGTGGCAATATATCAAATACAATACTTTACGCAATAGTATCTACGATACCATAGGTTTACTTGAAGATGTTTTGTGTAATTTTATTGTCAATATTTCCAGTACTACTATTAAACGAGTTTGTAATGTTTCTTATTTGTTCGGTCAGTAATGGATTTTGGTATTACTCCTGAAGGCTTTACGAAAGAATGCAAGTGCTGCAGACTTGTCTCTACTAACACACAAGAGGAAGTCTACAGTATTACCAATAGTGCTCTATATAAATAAACCCATTTACCGTTTAATTTAATGTAGGTCTCTCCAACTACTACCAACCTGCTTCTTTCTTTTCCTTACTGCCTAATCTATCAGTGGTGATAAACCACTTTGTAACGTAGCATGGTCAATTTTTGCTCCCCTTATACTCATAATTTCTTCCAAATCTCGATAGCTCAAAGAGAATCGACATTTCATGTATACAGATAACATCGCTGAAAAGCTAAATCCTTTGAAATATGGCAATAATTTTTGATTGATACGAAACATCTTTGCTTTATTTTTAGACAATTATATCATTCTTCTTTCTACTTCCCTACAAATGCGATAGAACCGTTAAAAATGAGCATGGCTTTTATTATAGAATGCCCCCTATAGAAGTATATAGACTATGAAGACTTATCTTACAGGTTATGGTACGTGTTGTTGATAAAATGTTTTTTCTACATGTACTTTTTCCACACTGCACCTTCTTGATAAGACTGGCTCCTCAAGACATTTTATACGTTGTTGTACATCATTAATGCACTGCCCTATAACATCACCAATTTTTCCATCAGCATTTTTTGCCAATAACTCATCAAATCTCTTCTCAACTTTTGCTCTCTCAGAAATGTTTTTTGGAATATTACAATATTCTAAAATCTCATCTATCTGAAACCGTTTTGCTAATAGGAAGTCTTCTTGTTCTTGAATTTCCTTAGTCTTAGCTCTAGAGTAATGATTTCCTTCAAGATATATTGTTTCTCTCTCTTTACTACCCCATAACTCGTCATTTAATTTATAACTCTCACGATTCAATAACTCATTTAGTTGATCATTGTTTATCATTTCAGGGTTTATCATTTCAGGATTTGGTTCAAACTTTTGTTGTTCCTCTCTACCATCTACTTCACAATGGACATTAATTTCAATATTAGCTAAAGAAGCTAATACCTGAACTTCTTCAATGAAAATAAAATAATTTGGTCTTTCTATTGCCTTAAGGTAAGCTTGGTAAAGTTTAGATTCATTAAGAAATGAGCGTGTAATAAATTCACTGTTATATTGGTCATCGTACTCATCTTCACTATGGTTATTAAGAGTCTCTGCATATTCTCTTAAATTAAGCATAGCTTGATCACACGGTATATTAAGTTTGCTAACAACTTTATTCACTAACCTCTTCACATTATCTTCAACATTTTCAATTTTCCTTTTTGTTTGCTCAACCAACTCCTTTATTTTATCAGACTCGCCAGTTAAATCTCCTGGCTTGTTCAAAAACATATTAAAAACTTTTTCTAGCTGACTCCTTAAAGAATCTGGCATATTGTGATCATCTAAAGACGTAAATTGACTTAAGAATTTGTGCCATTCCATTCTCATATCTTGTGCTCTTTCAGCTTTATATGGACCGGAGCTATTATCACCAAACACTGCATGGAAAAAGCAATTGCCATCACCTGTAGTACTATATTTAACTACTTGACTGCTAGAGAGTTTTTGCTCCACATCACTAACAGATCGTCCTATAACAGGATAAGGAGTTATTTCTTGTCCTGAATTTTTGAATCTTTTTAGACTTTGAACATCAGAAAAATCATTTGGTAATTTTCGTTTTCTCATATTTTTACCTTCACTTAAGCTAAGCAAGTAGATAATTAAAGTATAGCAAAAATTTTTAAATTATGCAATAATTATAGCTTTAAATAGCAAATATGAGCTTTAACTGTGGCATAGTTGGACTGCCAAACATAGGAAAATCAACCTTATTTAATGCGCTTACAGAATCAAGTGCAGCTGAAGCTGCAAATTATCCTTTCTGTACAATCGAGCCAAATGTTGGCAAAGTGCCAATACGAGATCAGCGTTTGAAACAAATCGCAGCGATTGCCCACTCAGAAAAGATAATCTACAATCAACTAGAAGTTGTCGATATTGCAGGCTTGGTTAAGGGTGCAAGCAAAGGTGAAGGACTAGGAAATAAATTTTTGAGTCATATCAGAGAAGTTGATGCCATTGTTCATCTGCTCAGGTGCTTTACGGATGACGATATCAGCCATGTAAACAGTAAAATAGATCCAATATCAGATGCTGAAATAGTGGAAATGGAGTTAATTTTCGCTGACATTGATAGCATAGAAAAAAGGCTACCTCAACTTGAAAAAAAAGCAAAGCAAGGCGATAAAGAACTAAAGAAACAACTTGAGTTGACTCAGGAAGTTTTAGCTACTTTAAAACTTGGTAAACCTGCAAGAAGTTTGAGAACCATGGACGAAGCTGAAATGAAGTCACTTCAATTGCTGACAACAAAACCTGTTATGTACGTCTGTAATGTTGAAGATACTAATATCATAACTGGTAATGAACTATCTAAAAGGGTGGAAAAAATGGCGGAAGAAAATAAAAGTAAATTTTATTGCATTTCAGCAAAACTTGAAGCAGATATTGCAAATCTTGATAGTGAAGAGGAAAAACAGAATTTTTTATTAGAATTTGGCTTGCAAGAATCAGGACTTGATGGAGTAGCGCGTATTATGTATGAAGTGCTGAGTATGATAACTTTCTTTACTGTAGGGCCAAAAGAAGCACGGGCATGGCCAGTAAAGATAGGATCAACAGCTGATAAAGCAGCAGGTGTAATTCACACTGATTTTGAGAAAGGCTTTATAAAAGCAGAAACGATAAGTTTTGCAGATTATGTAAAACATGGAAGCGAATTAGCTTGCAAAGATGCAGGCAAAATTCGCTTCGAAGGCAGAGACTATATAGTGCAAGATGGTGATATAATGCACTTTAGGTTTAATCTGTAATTAACGATCATATGCCCTATACTCTGGGTTTGATTTTTCTTCTACAGATACCCCTTCTAGCCTAGTCTTAGGACGAGAAAGATACTTAAGATCATATCCTCCTCCTATACACCCTACTTCTAATTCTCCTGGTTTTAGTGAATCAAACGAAAAACTAACCGATGGTACAGGTACAGCAGCCTCAAGTGTTACAATCTCCTCCTTTTGCGATTGTATATTTTGCTCCAGATATCCTTCTAAAAATTCATGTAAAGCTTTATCTTCCATAATCACATCCTTATTTTGCCTAGCTAATTCTAAAATTTCCTCTACTTGAACATTTTCACCATTAATAGTTACCTGACCAATCTCAATGTCACTAGGATTTACATTTAAACTAATAAAGCAGTTAACAGAATTACCTTTCTCATCTTCTGCACTCCACCTAATTTTCATATTGCATGTTGCATCTTTTGCAAAGCGGTAATTTCTTTGTTGCTTATCATTCTTTTTAATCGTTACAATTAGTTTACCATCGCTGTATATTTTTGCTCTTTTTACCTCATTTTTATTTCTTTCCATCCTTTCAATTTTGTTAGAGCCTGTACGTGATCTCAAAAAAGGGATAGAATGAGAGGATAAAGTATATAAAGTAGGATATGCGAAGTTTATATCCAAGTGATATAAGTCGAGAAAAGTTTGAGATTATTGTAGCAGATCTGGAGTCTTGCAGGAAGAGGACAAAGCCAAGAACACTTGATTTATATCATGTATTTTGTGGAGTGTTATACGTCTTAAAAAGTGGCTGCCAGTGGAGAATGTTACCAAAAGAGTTTCCAAAATGGCGGAATTGTTACGACTATTTTAAGAAGTGGAGTGAAAAAGCAGATGCAAATAAAGAAAGTGTTCTGGAGCTGGTATTAAAAAAAAATAGTTGGCGTGGTCCGACAAAACAATGGTCGGAAAGAAAAAACCAGCTTCTGCATAATTGATGCACAAAGCGTAAAAAATGCAGATACTGCTGAAGAAAAAGGCTATGATGCAGGCAAAAAGGTTTCAGGAATAAAACGCCATATTGCGGTAGATACACAAGGTTTACCCCACGCAATTTATATAACAACGGCAGAAATAACTGATCGTAGTAGCGCTGTGAGAATGGTTAAAAATGCTAAAGAAAACCTATCTGAAGTTAAAAATATACTAGTTGATGCTGGCTACACAGGAGAAAATTTTGCAACACAAATAAAAGCAACTATTGGCGCTACCGTTGAAGTAATAAAGCGAAACGAATTACACACCTTTGTCGTATTGCCGAAAAGATGGGTTGTTGAGAGATCTTTTGCTTGGTTGCAAAAATGTAGGCGATTGTGGAAAAATTGCGAGCGGAAACTCAACACTAGCCTGCAAATGGTCGTTCTTGCTTTCGCTGCTTTGCTTCTGAAAAGATTATGAACAGGCTCTAAGATAAAATAAAAACTTTGACTTGTGATAGTTTAAATACCTTATTACAATAATATGAATAAATTCATCAACAAGAGGCAATCAGTACCAAAGTTAAGTTGCGTTTGAATTGGATAGAATTATACAAAAAATTAGGTCATGCAGGCAAAGTGTGTCAACACTATAACATTTCACGCTTTACCTTACGAAAATGGTACAAACGTTATGAAAAGCTAGGTGCACAGGGATTGTCAAACTTTAGTAGCAGGCCTAAAACTTTACCCTTACAAAAAATCAACGAGTCAAATGAGCAGCTCATTCTTCATCTGAGAAAAGCTAGAAAATTAGGAGCAAGACGTATTCAAGCTGAATTGAAGCGTTTACATGATATCTCTTTTGCATTGGCTACTATACACAAAGTTTTGAAGAAACACGATGTAAGTCTTTTACGTATTAAACGCCACTATATCGCAAGCAGATTAAGCGTTATAACTGCAAAGTGCCAGGAGAGCGTGTACAAATGGATGTTTGCAAAATATCCTCGGGGCTTTATCAATATACTGCTATAGATGATTGTACGCGTTATAAAGTTATCGCATTATACTCAAGGCGTACTTCAAAAAATACTCTGGATTTCTTAAAACAATTAAGGGAAAGGGCTCCATTTCATTGTTAAAGGATTCAAACCGATAGAGGACAAGAATTTTTTGCTTACGAAGTGCAAGAGTGTCTAAAAGAATGGAAAATAAAATTCCGTCCAATTAAGCCGTTTTCACCACATTTAAATGGTAAAGTAGAAAGAGCGCAGCGTACAGATTTAGATGAATTTTATAGTAGCGTTAACATTAAGGATCATGAACTGCAAGTCAAGCTTAGGGATTGGGAAGAATATTATAATAAACAACGTCCTCATAGCTCTCTTCAGGGAAAGACTCCTTGGGAAAAATATAAAGAACTGGAAAAAACAATTCCTTGTCTAAGTGAAATACAAAAAAATTATATTTCATCAAAAGAAACGTTTGTCATGCAAAATTACAAACATGACCAAGAGTTAAAGTCACTTCAAAAATACAAAACCTCTTAACAGGTATTTCAAGTTCAGACTTGATCTGACAAATTAGTTGCAATAACCTCTATGAATCACACACTTTTAATCCGTACGAATAGTTCTCTATTTTGTCTATACCAGATTCATCAATATACAACAGATCTTTAGGAGATTCTGCCGATATAATTTTCAAAAATTCAGCTCGTTTTTCTTCGCTCCTTTTTTCGTATCCATAAGTCTTCTTTTTTTGCGTGTCAATCCAATTTTTCAGAGCTCTATGAATCGTTTGACGACTTATATTGCCCCAGAATTTGGCTACCTCTGATTGTGTTTTACCACCGTACTTTTTCACAAATTCTGCAAACGCATCCCGGTCGTGAATTTTATGATTATAGCACCTATTCTCCAATTTCTTCGATTGAAAATCTCCTGTTTCTTTCCTCCTTTTCTCCCATTTGTACAATGTTATAGCCCTTCTTATAATACTCCAAATATAGACCAGTAGCGTATTATAGTCTGTTCGGACTATTGTAAAAAGGGCTATACTCTACCAATTTTGAACCTTTTTGCTACTGCTGTTTTACTCTCTCCTTCACTCAACGCTTGAATGGCTTTTTTCCTTAAGTCATAGCTGTGTGCTGCTGACACTTTTATCTTCTCGTTACCCTAAATCCCTGTTTATCATGTTTCTATTATTAATTAGAAGGGCTATGCTAATTTATAACTGGTACTAGAAGATCTTTTGCTTGGTTAGAAAAATGTAGAAGGCTATAGAAAATTGTGAACAAAAACTCAACGTTAGACGATAAATGGTCGTTCTAGCTTTCGCTTCTTTGCTTCTGAAAAGATTATGAACAGGTTCTTAGTGAAAAGATGGCTTGTTTTTAAACTCTTTTCAGGTTTAATAATATTTACACTAAGATTATCATAATGATTAACTTCTTCATTTTCGCCTGACCAATAACGTCCATCAAAAAAGCCTAC
Organism: Wolbachia endosymbiont (group B) of Hofmannophila pseudospretella; assembly: GCF_964028515.1. Classification (NCBI taxonomy): domain Bacteria; kingdom Pseudomonadati; phylum Pseudomonadota; class Alphaproteobacteria; order Rickettsiales; family Anaplasmataceae; genus Wolbachia; species Wolbachia endosymbiont (group B) of Hofmannophila pseudospretella. Next base: position 183,481 of record NZ_OZ034788.1, read on the forward strand.
TAGACCATCTTCTTTTAGAAATTCTTTTGCATCATTCATCCCTTCTTCAATTCGAATAAGATATCTACCTAACCTATTTTCAAAATTCTTTTTCTGATCTTCATTAGTAAACTTCTTATCTAATATATTCATTATTTCTTTTTGCTGACTCAATATCGCATAGTTAAAAAGAAAAATATCCCTTTTTTTTCGATAATAATTTGCTATTTTATCAAGTGGATCTGCCGGCTGGCCGCTATTATAATTTACATAATCATTAGGGTCTTCACATTTATTATCCTTAAAATCGAATCTCAAATTTTTAAAATCTGATAATACTTCTTCTGCCCTACCTTTAAGAAACTGAAGTGTATTTTGGAGCTTTTCTCCATAACTCATTCCATCTTTAATCCTAGAATAAATATACTCACCCAATCTTTTTCTAAACTCTTCTTGTCTTTTGAGATCAGGAAGCTTATTATCTAATATATTGATTATCTCCTTTTGCTTGCTTAACACTACATAGTCAAAAAGGCCTCTCTCTTTTTTATACTTCTCTGCTATTTTGTTAAAACACTTACTATCATTATAATCCAATTTTTCGAAGTCTTGGAGCACGTTTTTTACATCATTCTCACTAAATTGAAGATTTGTTTGAAGAGATGGGTTAGTTATATTCTTTCCACTTTGATCATCAGGTAAAACACATTGAGAATTTATTTGAGTGGGTGGGATAGCTAAACTTTCTTTGCTTTTTAAAGAAGAATTATTATTTTTTTTAGGCGGTGAGTTTTTCTCCTCAATACTAAAAACATTTAAAAAATTAAAAATGCGACCAAACATTTCACACCTCTTATACGTAAATAAGCTTAATTATAACTTAATGCCAAATGTTGTAAAGCTAAAATTAACATGTAAATTCATTATTTTAAGACAATTATAAGTATCTTCCTTCTATAAAAATTTTATAATCCGCATATGACAAATGTTTAAGATATTGATTTTGTTTGTATTTTTATTACTTTACCAGGCAATATTATTAATGAATTAGTCAGACAAATATCTTGGCCAAACTTTACTCCATCCACAAACTCTCCATTTGTTACTCCAGTTGCAATGAACACTGATTCACTTTTTGCCATGTCTTTCACGGTGTAGATTTTTTCTGGGTCAGTGATATTCAAATTTTTTGCTCTTTCTTTTAATTGATCCGTGTCAAATATTAATCTTCCTTCTATCTGCCCACCGATTGAGCTTAGCGCTGCTGCTGCAAGCACTCCTTCTGGAGCTCCTCCTGTACCGATATACATGTCGTGATTGCCATTTATTAGCGAAACTATGGCTGCAACATCACCATCATCTATTAATTTCACTTTTGCTCCTAGCTTCCTAATTTTTGCTATTAGTTCATCATGTCTTTCACGTTTAAGTACAATTACTATAAGATCACTTGCTTTACATCCTTTTGCCTTGGCTAAATTGTCCAGATTCTTCTCAATCCTATTTTTTAGTGAGACTACACCCTCTGGGAGATTTTTTCCCACTGCTATCTTTTCCATATAAACATCAGGTGCATGTAAAAAATTACCTTTTTTTGTTGCAGCAAGAACAGACATTGCCCCTTGTTTATAATGAGCGCAAATCGTAGTGCCCTCAAGTGGATCAACAGCGATGTCAATCTCAGGGCCACTTCCTGTGCCAACTTTTTCTCCGATATATAGCATCGGTGCTTCGTCCCTCTCCCCTTCCCCAATCACAATTGTACCATTTATTTCCATTGAGTTTAGCACCGTACGCATTGCATCAACTGCAACCTGATCGGCCTTTTTTTCATTACCAAGGCCTGCCAATTTATATGCAGCAAGTGCTGCAGCTTCGGTTACTTTCACTAACTTATAGGCTAAATCTTCCATCATTTACTCGAGAATCATAGATCAATATATATCATGCTATTTGAGACTGCAAGGTTCCTTGACTGACTTTGATGAAGTTGATATAATAAGCGTATAGCAACAATGGTAAGATTTGAATATGGTCGGTAATTTAACTTATGAAGATGTAAAGAAATTTGTAACTGATAATCCTAATATAGCTGCTCAGGAATTTGGTGAGAAGCTAAAACAAAGTGGGCTAACAGATGCAAAGATTTGTGATTTATTTATGGATATTCTCCGCTCAGGGAAAAGCAGTATTTTAAATGATTATGATACATTTCTAAAAATTGCTGAATTGCTTGCAAAGTCAAATATTAAAATTGATATTGGAGATACTACTTCTAAAACTGTATTGGATTACGCTGTGGTAGGTGGACAACCTAAGGTTATAAAGGTATTTTTGGATAGCGGTAAATTTGATCAAGAAAAAAAATTGAACGCTTTGTCTGCCGCCGTTAATGGAGGTAATGTTCAAGAATTTGAGATATTTTTAGATTACATAGATCATACGAAAATACTAGATGTTCTTAACACAGCTCCTTACAATGAGGGCAATGAAGTTATGAAGATACTCTTGAATAACAAGAGATTTACTGGAGAAGAGAAAGTTCAGGATCTGAGTAATGCCTCTATAGATGGCGACCTACCAAAAGTTAAGTTACTTTTAAAGTATATGACAGGTATACCAGAAGATGGTATAAGAAATCTTCTAAAAATAATTGAAGAAGGGAAATTACCACTCAGAAAACAACTTCAAATAGATTTTGAGTTTAAAGTCGACTTCAGCAATTCTGATCACAATAAATATCTCTCAAGCTGTGTAATAATTGCACTGCTTAGATCAGCATTAAGTAACACGCCTAATTTGGGAGGGAATAGAGCGGAGTCCAGCAGTAGTGGAGAAACTGCTGTGCTAAATAGCAATGACGTTAAAAAGTGGTATGCACGTATAGCGAGAACAATAAACTCAATCAGTTTTGAAGACTTACAAGGGGATTTAAATAAGCAAGAAACTAGTTTTCAAAGCAAGTGTGAACAAGGTACTGTGTTAGGAAACGCATTGCTAGAGCGTGCAATTCAAAATGAGAATTTCAATGTAATAAAATTTCTCTTAGAAAATAGAGTGACCGTTATTAATGCAATCAGTCAAGAAGACAGGTATTACGTTAGCAAAATTGAAGGAGACAAATCTATATTATGCTCTGTTGTCTCTTACACTGATGATGACGCTGAGATTCTGAGCATGTTACTGCAAAGTGTTAATGCAGAGCAATTAAAACTAGATCCTGAAAGTGAATTGTACAGATTATATCAACAGTTAAAGGATGATGCATTCTGCATTGCTTTTTCAAAAAAGAATTCTGTAGCAGCAGCAACATTGATACAAAATGATCGAGCAATAATTGTGCCGCATGGATCAGCAACAAATAAGGAACAAGAAACATCTCACATAGAAACAAATAGTGTATCCAATAGTAATAGAAATGTTATTAGTAGACCTGTAGCAATAGTGCCTCCAGTTAGTATTAGTGGTAATAATAATAAAAATGAAACGCCTATATCAACAAGGGCTGACCCAACTGTCACACCAAATAATGATAAGAAAGCTAACGGCTTTATAGATGCTCAATTTTCTCCACCACACAAAAAAGAAACTAAATACAAAGAAAGTTTCTACACCTCATTAAGGAGTGATGTTATTGGAGTTGTTATTACAGGATTGTTTGTTGCTACTGCTGTGATAGTTCCATCTGTAGCTGGTGCAGTAATTTGTGGTGTTGTAGCTGTCTTGGTTACAATAGTAACTGGATTACATGTAAAAAATTCTACATTGCCAAGTTATAGAGAGATGAAAGAAAATAAGGTTGAACCTGCAAAACTAATCAAAAGCGTTTAGAGCAATGTTGCAAATTTGTATTAGTTTCTTTCATTTTATTAAGATTAAGTGGGACTAGTGCGATTCGAACGCACGGCCTTCGGATTAGGAATCCAACGCTCTATCCTACTGAGCTATAGTCCCATGTCTTCTGCTATTTATGCAAAATTATAGCAAAAAGTCTCGCATTTTTCTAGGCACCCTGTACAATTAATTCACAATAATAAAAAATATTTCTGTATTTCTTGAATGTAATACTGTTATATTTAATAACACGATTCCAATTGAAAGATTAATGCTAGTTAACAATATTAGTTACTTTTATAGTAATCAAGATGGCTTTGCTTTAAACGATATAAACATTAAGGTAAAGAAAGGAAGTGTTGCCTGTTTACTAGGACATTCTGGTTGTGGCAAGTCAACAATTTTAAAATTAATTGCAGGAATAGAAAACCCAAAGTCTGGAACCATTTTCATAAATGATAGATTAGTTGCAAGTAACAAAGTATCAATTGCTATAGAGCATAGAAATATCGGATTGATTTTTCAGCATTCTGCATTATTTCCTCATAAAACAGTAATAGAAAATATAACTTTTGCTATTTGCAGTACTTCTAAGAAAGAAAAATACCTTACTGCATTGGAAATCTTGAAGCTATTTAATATAGAAAAATATGAAAACATGTACCCTCATGCTTTATCAGGAGGACAGCAACAATTAGTTGCAATAGCAAGAGTAATGGCGCAAAATCCTGATGTTGTTTTGCTCGATGAACCATTTTCTAATTTAGATGTACTGCTCAAATACCGAATAAGGCACCATATATTGTCACTTTTTAGAAGTAAAAATATTCCTGTACTCATGGTAACTCATGACCCACAAGAAGCGTTGAAAGTTGCAGATTTTATTTACGTGATGAAAAATGGTAAAATTATTCAATCAGGAGTTCCTAGTTACATATACCACAGACCTAAAGATGATACGTTAGCAAAATTTTTTAGTGAGCTTCCTTTTACTCTACAGCTAAACTAAACTTAATGTTAGGCTAAAACTATTATAAGATAATTAAAAAGTCTTGATTTATAATTCAATAAAAGTGATATAATTTATGTATCACTTGGCTTCAGTCAAGTTTTAATACCTAAAAGTTAATATTTTCAACGGAGGTACAAATGAGTTTAGGTCCATGGCAGCTATTTCTAGTCTTAATAATAATCTTAGTTCTGTTTGGTGCAGGTAGGTTACCACAAGTTATGGGTGATTTAGGCAAAGGCATTAAAAACCTTAAACAAGAACTTAAGGATTCAGAGAAACTATCATCTAATGAACCAGATCGTTAGCTTCCTTATGTTTCGTGACACGCACTTTAGTGCGTGTCATTTGTTTAAACAAGGCTAAAGAATTGAAGAGGTATGATTGAAGTACAGTAATAATTATGTTAGTTAGAAGTTATATTGTTATTAAAGGGTAATTGTGGAAAAAAGTGTGAAATTGACTGAAGATAAAAAATTGGCCTCTGATATTCTAAAAGAGGTTGCAGATACTAATAATAACGATAATGATAAAGTAACATTATTTGATATTAAAACAGCTTTACATGAGCGTGGTTTTGGTATTTTAATAATCATCTTCTCCTTACCACTATCAGTACCTATACCTGTTCCACCTGGCTATACAACCATTCTTTCTATACCTTTAATCTTATTTTCACTGCAGCTTCTATTTGGGTTTGATTCTCCTTGGATACCTAATTGGCTAGAAAGGAAATCTTTTCAACGTTCAACACTAGCTCTCGTGGTAGAAAAAACTTCACCTATATTAAAAAAAATAGAAAAATTCATGAAACCAAGAATGTCTTTTATTTTTCTTGGTCCGGGTGAAAAGATTCTAGCTTTTATGATGTTGCTTTGTGCAATAATAATAGCTCTTCCATTACCTTTTACTCACTTCCTTCCTGCAATTGGTATAACTCTTATTTCACTCGGCATTATGGGTAAAGATGGATTTTTATCTACGTTGGGAGTGTTATTTTCATTCTGTGCGTTATTGGTTACCCTTATTGTAATAGTTAAAGGACTAAAACTTATAGCCGGAACACTTTCTCTTCTTAAAAGCCTTATAACTTAAAAGCTTTAAAACACTTTAATAAAAGAATGAAGTACAGCATGAAATGAATAATCTATATTGAAATATAGCAATAACTATGTTAGTTAGAAGTTATATTGTTATTAAAGGGTAATTGTGGAAAAAAGTGTGAAATTGACTGAAGATAAAAAATTGGCCTCTGATATTCTAAAAGAGGTTGCAGATACTAATAATAACGATAATGATAAAGTAACATTATTTGATATTAAAACAGCTTTACATGAGCGTGGTTTTGGTATTTTAATGATTATCTTCTCCTTACCACTATCAGTACCTATACCTGTTCCACCTGGCTATACAACCATTCTTTCTATACCTTTAATCTTATTTTCACTGCAGCTTCTATTTGGGTTTGATTCTCCTTGGATGCCTAATTGGCTAGAAAGGAAATCTTTTCAACGTTCAACACTAGCTCTCGTGGTAGAGAAGACTTCACCTACATTAAAAAAAATAGAAAAGTTCATGAAACCAAGAATGTCTTTCATTTTTCGTGGTCCTGGTGAAAATATTTTAGCATTTATAATGCTGCTTTGTGCATTATCGATAGCAATCCCACTTCCTTTAACTAACTTCATTCCTGCAATTGGTACAACTCTCATTTCACTGGGTATCATGAGCAAAGATGGATTTCTCTCTATAATGGGAGTATTAGTATCATTGTGCGGGTTATTACTTACCCTTATTGTAATAGTTAAAGGGCCACAGCTTATACTTGGAGCATTTTTTTTTCTAAAAAGTTTTGTATATGGTTAGGCTTTACAACACTTTAACAAAAAAAAAAGAGTCCTTTACACCGATCGATAAAGATCATGTAAAAATGTACGTTTGTGGGCCAACAGTATATGATACAGCACATATAGGTAATGCACGTTCTATTGTTGTTTACGATGTATTATTTCGACTGCTTAAATTTTGTTATGGCAAAGTTACTTATGTGCGTAATATAACCGACATCGATGACAAGATAATCAACGCAGCAAATGAGAAAAATAGTAATATAGAAAGCATTAGCAAATATTACACTAAAACTTTTCATGAAGACATGGAAAGCATAAATTGTGCAGAACCAACATATGAACCAAAAGCAACGGAAAACATAGATAACATTATCAAGTTAATTGAGTCTTTGCTGCAAGCTGGTCATGCTTATGAATCCAATAAACATGTATATTTTAGTGTAGAATCTTACCCTGAATACGGCGTTTTATCAGGAAAAAAAATTGATGAATTAAACTACGGTAGTAGAGTTGAAGTTGGTGAAAATAAAAAACACCCAGGAGACTTCGTACTTTGGAAACCTGCAAACGAAACTGACTATAAACTTTCAAGTCACTGGAATAGTCCATGGGGAGAGGGAAGACCAGGGTGGCATATAGAATGTTCAGCAATGTCATATGCTTACCTTGGCAAAGATTTTGACATTCACGGTGGCGGTATAGACTTGCAATTTCCTCATCATGAGAATGAAATTGCGCAGAGTAAATCTGCATTTGCTGGGTCAACGTTTGCAAAATATTGGATACACAACGGTTTTCTTACGGTAAATGAAGAGAAAATGAGCAAATCCTTATTTAATATAGTCAAAGTAAGGGATTTGCTAGATAGTGGAGTCAGAGGTGAAGTAATACGTTATGCACTGCTCAAAACTCACTATAGAAAACCACTTGATTGGACAGAAAATGTTATCTCTGAGTCGCAAGAAACTTTAAACAAGTTTTATCGGTTATTACGTATTACATGTATTGAGGAAAGTGATGCAGAAGTCTCTAAAGATTTTATAGACGCTTTGAAAAACGATTTAAACATTCCTGAAGCTGTAGCCATATTGCATGAAATGGCTACAGAAATCAATAAGACAAGTAATGAATATGAGAAGCTCAAATTAACTAAGAACTTTGTTAAAAGCGCAAGGTTCATTGGTCTTCTTGAGTCAAGTTATCAAGAGTGGTTTGCAAGTGATGTAAGTCATCAAGAAATAGAAAGGTTGATAGACTTAAGAAAAGTAGCAAAACAAAATAAAGATTATGATACTGCAGACAAAATAAGAGAGCAATTGAAACAAATGGGGGTTACAATTTCTGACAACGAAGATGGTACAACAACTTGGTATGGAAAATTATCTCCTATTGTTTATAGATAGCCTAGTATCATCGCTTATCTTACCCATACATCAAGGCTTTGTGCTTTACACTATGTTATGCTTTAGGTCACATTACAATCCACTACTTATATTACTTTTTGGAGTATCGGGATCCAGTCTTGGTGGAATAGCTAACTGGTATTTAGGTGGAATAACAATTTTTATCAGAAAATCACATCACAAATTAGAAAATGAAGACAAAACACCAAAAATTGTAAGGCACCTACTGATTTGTGCAGTTGCATTGCTTTCGTGGGTACCAGCACTTGGAAGTGTGACTCAGATTTTATCCGGTTACTTCAAGTTAAACCTTTATATTCTTGTTCCCTTAATTATTTTATCTAACTTTCTCTGTTTATTGTATCTAACGCTTACCATCTAGCTAAACATTAATAAACAACTTTCCTTTCGGTCATATCGAGTTAAATTTCTTCTTCAAACTATCTTTTAAAATGCTTTTATTAGTTTTTGTCATAATACGATCAAATACTCCTAATAACCTCTTAAGTAAGCTTGGGGTTAGCGAAGAGATAGGATTAACAGATACGTTATTGTTCTTATCATCACCATTTGCTTTGTAGTCTATCGAAATAATCCCCCTACTCTTCCCACCAGTCAGAAGTTTTCCGATTATAGGAATTTTCAACAAAGATTTATTAATTGAGTATGCTGGTATTACTTGTCCTTCAACTTGGAATTTATAATCCTTAATATCGAGCCTACCACTAGTGCTAATTCCCAATTCTGCTCCTTCAAGCCAAGTCTCTTCAATTTCAACAGTGCCATCTTTATATGAAAAAGGTGCATTACACTTATAAAAATGTACACCTTCGTTCTTTATAGCATTTACAATACCAGGCAGTGAAGACATTGATAATAAAGTGGTAAGCAGTGGAGCATCTTTGATATAGAAATTGCTGATAGATAACATACCATAATGTTCTCCATTTTCTCTCTTAGAAGATAGATAAAGAGATAATTTACCATTTTTAACTGATTTACCAATACCTAAAGAACGCAAAAGCATACCTGAATTATCCGCGTATATTTCAAGCCCTATTTCACTATGTTCTGCTAGTATATTACTGTTATCTTCTAAAAACTGTCCTGTGAATTGACTTCCACTACAATTACCTTTAGCACAAGTTACATTTAGCTTAGCATCTTTTATGATAATTCCTTCTTTCATAATTATATTATCAACATTCATAGTAACTTCTATTTTGTTATTTAATCGATTACTATCTTTGCCAAGTAAACCTAACACATCACTTAAGTTGATTTTCTCACCGTGAATAGTTATGGCATTTTTCTCCTTACCTGATTCAATTTCTATACTAAAATTATTATTAGGTAATTTAAAGTTGCTAGAATTTAAATATAGATTTCCATTTTCTACTCTTCCGCTAAATTTTATGTCTAGATCATTTCCTACAACATCTAGTTTATCTATTAGTAACTTACCTACTCCTTTTAGCCTTGTAGAAAATAAAACTTCATTGTGATCTTCAAAATGGTTTTTCCACCCTAAGTAGCTTGAACGCAACTCGAGCTCTGATAAATCTATATTACCATTAACATACCCTGTTTTGTCTTGATACATTACTGACTCTATATTTGCATTGATATAGCCATCACCGAAATTAAGTATTTGAGCAGGCAAATCTCCAGTCAAACTCCAGGCAAAATTTTCATTTTTATTGCTACTTTTGAGGTCAAATAGCAGCTGTGTATTATTTACCATACCACTGCCATTTAAATCAATAAAATCTCCGCCGAAATTAAGCTTAATCTCATATTTACCAAGACTGCCATTATACGCGACAAAATTATCAATTTCAGAATAAAATTTGGCTAAAAAATCTACTTTTTTATCATCAGCATTTAAATTAAAAATGCGAAAACTGAATACAGATTTTGCTATTCCACCTATACTGTCCCTTGTAATCTTCATCATATCATCCAGCTTAAATTTTATAGGTTCATATAACCCATAAGCATCACTTACAGCCTGACCATTAATTGTGAGAACAGAATCCTCTTTATTGAGAGATTGCATCTCAATTTCGCCACCATCAATATTGAAATTCTGGAACTTAGCGCTATTTACAATAATTTTGAGATTGTTATCTTTGAGAGTTAACTCACCGTTCAAGTTCTCTACTCGTTCAAAATCCTCATCAAATTGAACGCTGCCATTTTCTATATCAGCAACAATTACAATACCTGACAGATCATCATTTATTAAACTATCGATTTTACCGTTAAAACTTATAATTGTATTTATAATATTCCCATCAATATTATTACAATACCACTTTCTAAATTCATTGTTCACTAGACCATCTGATACATAAGTACATACATCTTTTGCAACAAGTTTACTAATATTAACTCTAAGCAAAGCATGATTTGTGCCAAAGTTCATTTTGCCAATCAAAGAAAGGTAAGTATCATTTAACTTAAAATGAAAGTTTTTTACGCTAATGATTTCATCACTATATGTCAAATTTACATTTACATTAGTCAAGGCTAAATTTTTACCTGAGTGACTCTCTGTATTTAACACGTATATGTTTCCGTCCACAACTTCATCCTTTCCATTAATTCTAATTGAAAAGTTTCCTTTGAATCCTATTTCTTTGTCCAAATTGTAACTTTTAACTAGTGTGGAAAATTCGTTAAATAGCCCCAACTTTAGGTTATAGAATGTTCCATAGAAATTTAGTAAATTATTACGGTTTTTTATCGTAATGGATAAATCATCTAGAAACCCTTTACCTTCTTTTGTATGGACACGAATATCCAAAACATTGAAATCTTCCCCCTTCCCTACATATACTTTATCAATAAAAAATTCACCTTCCATGCTTTTATTGATAGCAATGTTAGTAATTTTAATCCTTGAGTCTGCATTGAAGTAGAAAAAAAATTTTCTTATTGTCTTTAGCAGATTTTTTGTACTACTCATCTTCTCTGTCATTACAGATGTTATCTCTTTGCTCTCCTCCCTCTTGATATATATGTGTACATTATCAGCCAAAACCTGAGAGAACTTTTTGGAACTTAACTTAAAGTGTACGAAAAGCTCAGGAACTTCTATTGTAAAATCAGGATTTGTTATTTTTAAATCTGTAATGACTAGCTTGCCATCTTGATGCCAAATAACCGAAGTACTCTCCATGCTGACATCCGAATTGGCGAATATTTTTGATATTTTTTTCTTTATGTAGAAATTAATATAACTAATATTGATTTCTAGAGGTCCCTCACCTTTAAAAAAGATAAAGAAGCAGGATATAAATAATAAAATTATAGAAAATGATATAGTAATTTTTTTAAGCATCGATTATTGCTTTTCTTGCTAGACTATCAGCTTCCTCATTGTGTTTGTCACCATTATGCGCTTTCACCCAATTCCAATTAATTTCGTGTTGCAAAGCAGCATTATCTAATTCTTTCCATAACTCTATATTTTTTACTGACTTCTTATTACTTGTCTTCCAACCATTCATTTTCCACTTATTTATCCATTCTGTTATACCATGCTTAACATAAAGACTATCCGTATATAAATTGACATTACAAGGAATTTTTAATACCTTCAGTCCATTGATCACTGCTGTTAACTCCATTTTATTATTTGTAGTATTTTCTTCTCTACCAAAAATATTCTTTCTATGATTTTGAAATAATATGATCGCTGCCCACCCCCCTAAACCAGGGTTACCAAGGCATGCTCCATCTGTGTATATTGTCACTTCCTTTTTATTCATCTTTACTGTAGTGAATGAATTAAAGTATACCGTTACTTCTATGAAAATACTATTTTTATAGATATAGAGGCAATTTAAGCCACACCTTTAAATTTTATTATGGAAACAAAAAAAAGTGCTGCAACGAGTATTATTAGAAGAGAAAGTAAAAGATAGTTTTTATGCTCTTTCATAGTCAAAACAAGTCAATAGAACAAAAAATAATACTAGCAAACAGAGAAAATAGATAAGAAATTGAGTAAGAAAACATTTTTTTCTGCGAGCTATAACTCTTAAGCCTTATAACGGATGCGGCAAACCAAATAAAAACACAACCTTCAATAATTGCCATGCTGAGGTAAAATAGAGCTTTTTTCAAAAATAATGCTGGAAGTAAACTAGTTAACACTAGTAACACGCTATAGATTAGTATGTATCTCCTCGTTTTTTCTGAGCCATAAACGATATTGAACATTGGAATCGATGCTTTTGTATAATCTTCAGATCTGTTTAAAGATAGAGCCCAAAAATGTGGTGGAGTCCACATAAAAATTATTAAAAATAGAATACAACTTTCCCAGCTTACAGAGTCAGTTACAACTGCCCAGCCAATCATTGGAGGAAAAGCACCCGCTGCACCACCAATAACAATATTCTGCGGAGTACGCCTTTTGAGCCAAATTGTATACACAAAAACATAAAATAATATGCTAATTGCAAGCAAAGCAGCAGAAACATAGTTCACTGCTATTGCCATGATAAATACTGATAATATTCCAAGAGTTATGCCAAACTCAAGCGCGCTTTCTGCAGGAACTCTACCTGAAGGTATAGGGCGGTTTTTTGTTCTCTCCATAAGCAAGTCTATATCTCTGTCATACCACATATTTATCGCACCTGCAGATCCTGAGCCAAGGGCAATGCATATCAGAGATATTAGTATAAGAAAAGGATGAATGCTACCTGGTGCAGCAACCATTCCAGCAACTGCAGTAAACACTACAAGGTACATTATCCTTGGCTTTAGCAAATGCCAAAAATCCAGTATTGTTGATTCAACATTTAGCAAAATACTTGTGTACATTCTATTTTATCACTGGTGGTTTTTCAAAAGTATGAAAAGGCGGTGGCGAAGATACTGTCCATTCTAAAGTGTCACCTTCCCAAGGATTATCTCCAGTTTTTTTGCCCCATTTGAAGAGATGTATAACTATAAATATAAAAAACATAACTGAAACAAAGGACATATATGAACCAATTGAGGATATATAATTCCAAGGGATAAACGCGTCGGGATAATCAGGTATACGCCTTGGCATGCCGGCTAATCCTAGGAAATGCTGAGGTAAGAAAGTAACATTAGTGCTAATAAAAGTGAGCCAAAAGTGTACCTTTCCTAAACACTCGTTATATTGCTTACCTGACATTTTACCTATCCAATAATAAAAACCAGCAAAGGCTCCAAACAATGCAGCAAGCGACATGACATAGTGAAAGTGAGCAACGACATAATAGGTATCATGCAAAAGTTTATCTATTCCACCGTGAGAAAGAATTATTCCGGTTATACCACCACCAACAAACATAAAAATAAAACCTAGCGCAAATAGCATAGGGGTTTTAAATTCAATTGCCCCACCCCACATAGTTGCAATCCAACTAAAGACTTTTACACCAGTTATAACACCAATAAAAATTGTTGTAGTGCTAAAAAACACAGCAGCATCTTCGCTAAGCCCAACAGTAAACATATGGTGAGCCCAAACCATAAAACCAAATGCTGCTATACCTATCATTGCATAAACCATTCCCTTATAGCCAAATACTGGTCTATGGGAAAAAGTTGACACGACTTGGCTTATAATGCCAAACGCAGGAAAAATAATGATATAAACCTCTGGGTGACCAAAAAACCAAAACAGATGTTGAAATAACACAGGATCACCACCACCAGCAGGATCAAAAAAGGAAGTGCCAATATTGCGATCAGTGAGCAGCATAGTTATAGCACCAGCAAGTACCGGTAAAGCTACAATTAACATAAACGATGTTAATAGAACAGACCAAACAAACAGTGGCATTTTAGTGAGTGACATGCCTTTTGCACGCATATTGAATATAGTGACTATAAAGTTGATCGCCCCAACAATTGATGACATACCAGCAACATGAAGTGCAAGTATAGCAAGATCAACTCCTGCACTTGGGTGAGACATGATTTGCGATAGAGGTGGGTATAAAGTCCATCCTGTCCCAGGACCTTCGCCAGCAAACACCGAGAGAATGAGCAGAATAAAAGATGATACTAATAACCAAAAACTTAAATTATTCATACGAGGAAATGCCATATCTGGTGAACCAATCATGAGAGGTACGAACCAATTACCAAATCCTCCCATTAAGGCTGGCATTATCATAAAAAACACCATTATTACCGCATGCCCTGTAATCATTACGTTATATAGCTGGTAATTATTGTTAAGTATATTAATGTGCATTAGCTGAGTACGAATAATTACCGATAATAATCCACCAATAATTCCAGCTAATATGGAAAAAATAATGTATAGTGTCCCTATATCTTTGTGATTAGTAGAAAACAGCCAACGTCTTATACCTTTTGGTACATCACTCATATCTATACTCCAAACTTAACTTACTAATTTTTTATCTTCAATCCACTTATTAAAATCTTCTTTACTCACTGCTTCAACAACAATTGGCATAAATCCATGACCTTGACCACATAGTTCATAACATTGCCCATAATAAATACCGGGCTTTGTAACGTTAAACCATGCTTCATTCAGCCTACCTGGTATTGCATCAATTTTTATACCAAAAGCCGGTATTCCCCAGCTATGTATTACATCTCCTGCTGTCACTTGTAAACGAATATTAGTATTGATAGGTAAAATAACGTTATTATCAACAGACAATAGTTTTAAATCTCTTTCGGTAAAGTCTTCTTTTCCTTTTATATAGCTGTCAAATGAAATACCTTGATATTCTGGGTACTGGTAACTCCAATACCATTGATGACCAATAACTTTTAGTGTTATGTCAGCTTTTGGCACTTTCTCCTGTAGTTTAATTAATTCAGCATTTTTAAAAGCCAATACCCCAACAATAATCGTTGGTATAACAAACCAGATAATTTCTACAAAGATATTATGAGTTATTTTACTGACATTTTTCACTTTGCCCTTACGAAAGCGAAATACTACATAAGCAAGCAGGGCCCATACAAAAAGCATAATTGCAATCATTACACTCATCACAAACGAATGTGACTTAACTACAACCTCCATTATCTCAGTTGCAGGCGCAGGAAATCCAAATTGCCAAGAAGTAGGAGCAGAAGCAATTGATATGTTTGAGTAAAACATTATCAATAATGCAAATAACTTCACCATATTTTTTGCTGTAAAACTAACTGTATAATAATATATATACACTTACTATGCAAACAGAGATTATAGAATGTACACAAGTGTTTTGCTAAATATTGAATCAAAAGTAAATGATGATTAATGTTTTTTTAGCATTTACTAAATATAATAATACGATACTAACTTGAGGAAAAAGCATTTACATGAATCTATTTTAACTTAAGTATTTACTTTAAGGAAGTTCTATAATAAGTTTAATAGTGTCTGTTATTGCTAATAACCCTCTAGCCTCACACCTAAAAGCAGTAACAGACACTATTAAACTTTAAGTAAGTTTGCCTATTTATAATTCATTGAGGTAAAAATCTTACTAATTCCTTTAATTCTATTATACAGCTGAGTTTACTAATTAACCTTTAATGTTTACGTTAGCATTTGCATCTTAAATCAAAGATTTACATATTATAGAAAATAATTATAAAATAATACACTACTTGTGTGTAAATTTTTTTGCATATCAAACTCTGTAAACAAATTTTTTAGAAAAGCCAAATAAATTATCTCTCTATGAAAGATCTATCGAATGTTGCAATTATAGGTGTAAACAAGAACGATAAAAGAGTGCGAGATTGAGTAACTATATATACTTCTGCTGGCATACCAGGATATAGGTATACGTTTTTAAATTGAGCAAGTTCTGATTTTGGTATCACCACTCGCACTGAATAATAACGCCCCATCCTTGGATCATCAAGAGCATCAGGGGAAATATGGTTTACTATACCGTTAATTAAACTTAAGCGACGTGCACTATAAGCACTCAGCCTTACTTTAACTTTCAGCCCTTCTAGTCCGTCGATAGAGACTATATTGCTATCTTTCTTTTTTGCTGACAGTATCTCTTCTATGTTTCTGGTTAGAACTTTAGCATTTATTATTAGATCATCATCTGATGGTACTATACTCATGATTGGAACTCCAGATTGTATAACACCACCTTCAGTGTGGTATCTTATATCTGTAACTATACCATCTTGAGGTGATTTAATTATTGTACGTGCTAACGAATCTTCAGCAACCATCAGCCTCTCTTTTAAGTCTGCAATAGATGTATTAACTTCCTTAAGCTCAGCATTTGCTCTTTCTTGAGCATCATTCTTCACATTTATAATCTCTAACTCATTTTCTCCAATCTTTTGCTGTACTTGAGATATTGCAGAACGGTAATGTCCAACTCTACCCTCAATGTCAGCAAACTGTTTTTCTAAAGCTAAAATGTGTGGTTTGCTTATATGGCCACTATCAAGTAATTGTCTTTTTGTTTCTAACTCTTCAGTTATCAAGTCATATTGCTTATGGGCTGCATTTAGTTGAAAATTTAGCCCTGCTAATTCATCATTTAACTGCTTTATACGTTGTTGCAGTATGTCAGTTTTTCCTAATATACTCTTTCTCTGAGAGTTGAACAACTTTACCTGATTCTTTATCGCTTTATTTACAAGTTCATCGTTAGATAATCTTTTAACCTCATCAGAAAATTCTAGCGTATCTAAGTCTCCCCTAATTGCAATAAGTCTTGCTTCAGTTGATAAAAACGATAAGAGTTTTTCTTTAATTATACTCAAATTTGCCTTTTCATTAACATCACTTAATAAAACTAAAGGCTCATCTTTTTTAACTGTTTGACCTTCTTTTACTAAAATTTTGCTTATTATTCCCCCACCCAAGTGTTGCACTATTTTTCTATTTGAAGAGACAATAACTTCTCCACTTGCATGCACTGCTCCGTCAATTGGAGCTATAGCCGACCAAATACCACCTATTCCAAAAAAGATGAATATCACCACTAAACCAAAAAATAGTGGTCCCCATGTGACTTTTAGGACTTCATTTACGTTATTACTCTCACGTTTAAAAATAAAATTTATCATCGCATCAATCCATGCGAACGTCTTATCCAAAAATTGATATTTCTTCTTTTTATTTCCTGCTCTTTGCATATCTATATCATCACTACCAATCAGGCCTGTCAAAGAAAGTCCAGCACTAAGCTTTTTTAACTTACTCATTATAATACTACTGCGAATTCTTGTTAACCAGGATAACACACAAAAACAAAGAATCTATACCTTAAGTATTTTACTTAGACTATGGAACATCAGAATAAACTATTTAGTAACAATTCTTATACTCCATTCAATGGTTCAGCATTAGGCTAGAAAATCAAAAAGGTTTTACAATAACCATAATAACTATAATTATTATTAACACTGTTACTGCTTCGTTTAAAACACGAAAATAAACGTGAGTTTTCTTATTCAAGCCCACTGCAAAATTTTTCCTATGCTTTGCAAGTAGGCCATGAATAGCAAACATTAAGAATAATGCTAGCGCTTTTACATGAAACCACCCTTCGCGATATGCTTCCCTAATAATCATTAGCATAATTCCAAAACTAAGGGAGAAAAGCATTGCAGGGTTTATGATATATCTAAGGAGTCTCTTCTCCATTATTTGAAGTAAGCTGTCATTTTCTGACCCTGGTTTTACAGATGCATGGTAAACATAAAGCCTTGGCAAATAGAGCATACCTGCCACCCACATAATTACAGAGATAACGTGAAAAGCTTCAAGCCAGTGATAGTAGTCCATATAGATAGTATTATAAAATGTCAAAAATTTCTGGTATGATCTCAATTTAATAAAAGAAAGTCAATATGAAAGCAGAAAATTTCACTAAAGAACAGGTGATTGGATTCTACAGAAAAATGCTTCTCATACGCAGATTTGAGGAAAAAGCAGGACAATTATACGGAATGGGATTAATAGGCGGATTCTGTCACTTATCAATAGGGCAAGAAGCAGTTGCAGTTGGGACTCAAGCTGCATCAAAATCTGGTGATGCTTTTATCACAAGCTATAGAGACCATGGCTTAATGCTTGCATGTAATTCTGATCCGAATGTTGTGATGGCAGAACTAACCGGCAAAGAAACAGGGTGTTCAAAAGGCAAAGGTGGCTCCATGCACATATTTGATGTTGAAAAAAATTTCTTTGGTGGACATGGAATAGTAGGTGCACAAGTCCCAATTGGTACAGGAATAGCATTTGCTAATAAATACAAGAAAAAAGATAACGTTGTATTCACATATTTTGGTGACGGTGCTGCAAATCAAGGACAAGTATATGAATCATTTAATATGGCATCTTTGTGGAAGTTACCTGTGGTTTATATCATAGAAAATAACGAATACGCAATGGGAACTTCTGTACAAAGATCAACTTTAGTAACTGAACTATATAAAAGAGGAGAGAGTTTTGGTATTCCTGGAAAACAAGTTGATGGAATGGATTTTTTCTCTGTCTATGAGGTAACAAGTGAAATAGCTGAGCACGTACGTGGGGGAAAAGGACCTCTCTTACTTGAAATGAAGACATATAGATATCGTGGCCATTCGATGTCAGATCCTGCTACTTATCGTTCAAAAGAAGAAGTTGAAGATATGAAGCAAAATCATGATCCTATAAGCACCTTAAAGCAGTATATAACAGACAATAAAATCGCTTCTGATGAAGAATGCAAAGCTATTGATAAGGAAATACGAGATTTAGTAAAAAAGTCAGAAGATTTTGCTAAAAATAGTAAAGAGCCAGGCATTGATGAACTATATACTGATATTTATAAATTTGTTAGCTAATCAGTTGCCATCAAAATTATGTTTTGGCCTACTATAGATATTTTTTGGCAGCACTTAACTTTATTATATAACAGCCTAGTCAATAGAAACTGTAGTAACTCTTATATTATTGATATACACCGCTCTTGGATCATAGGTTAAATGAGTTTTATTTGACTTTTTGTGCTAGTTTGCAGAATATAAAGTTATTAATTGAATAAAATACATGACAAAAGAAAACTGGGAGACAGTAATTGGACTTGAGGTACACGCTCAGGTTTCTTCTAAGACAAAGCTATTTTCTAGTTCACTAACGGAATTTGGCACTGAGCACAATACTCAAGTTTCTCTAGTTGATGCAGGAATGCCAGGTACATTACCAGTATTAAATTATAGCTGCATAGAGCAAGCAATATGCACCGGACTTGCAATTTCTGCAGAAATTAATAAATGCTCTTACTTTGACCGGAAAAATTATTTTTATCCCGATTTACCACAAGGTTATCAAATAACCCAGTTCTTTGAGCCAATAGTTAAAAATGGCAAAGTTTTTATCAATAATAATGAAAAAGAAATAAGAATCGCAAGAATTCACTTAGAGCAAGATGCAGGAAAGAGTATTCATGAAGAAAGCAAAACTTACATAGATTTAAATCGTGCAGGCGTTGCTTTAATGGAAATTGTTTCAGAGCCAGATCTCCGTTCATCTGCAGAAGCTGCAGAATTCATGAAAAAATTGAGGCAGATTTTGCGTTACATCGGTTCATGTGATGGTGATATGGAAAAGGGGTCACTTCGCTGTGATGCAAATGTTTCTGTTCGCCTAAAGGGTAGTAGCACGTTTGGCACTCGTTGTGAAATAAAAAACTTAAATTCAATACGTTATATTGTACAAGCTATAGATTATGAAGCACAAAGGCAGATCAAAATTTTGGAAAGCGGAGGAGAAATAAGTCAAGATACCTTATTGTTTGATGTCACTTTAGGAAAAACAAAAGTGATGAGAAGCAAAGAAGATTCAAGTGACTATAGATATTTCCCTGAACCTGATTTGCTACCTGTTGAAATAAGCCAAGACAAAATTGATTCTATTAAATCATCTTTACCCGAGTTGCCAGATCAAAAAAAACTTCGATACATAGAGGAATTAGGTATCAATGAATATGATGCAGACGTTATCACTTCTGATAAAGAAATTGCCGATTATTTTGAAAAATTAGCAAAAAAGCATGATTCAAAGATTGCAGTTACCTGGTTAACCGTCGAGCTTTTCGGTCGTTTAAATAAAACAAATATTGATATTGTTAGTTCTCCAATTAAAGCAGATGCTTTATCCGAGCTCCTCGACTTTATCGTCGATGGAACGATCTCTGCTAAACTTGGTAAACAAGTTTTTGATATTATGTTTGAAACTGGAAAGCCTGCATCCCTTATTATAGAAGAGCAGAATCTCAAGCAAATAACTGACACATGTCAAATCTCAGAGGTAATAGATAAAATCATCAATGACAACCAAGATAAAGTTCAAGAATATAAGGGTGGTAAAACAAGATTGTATGGGTTCTTTGTTGGTGAAGTCATGAAATCCACCAAAGGAAAAGCCAGCCCTGATGTCGTAAACTTGGTTTTGAGTGAAAAATTAAAATTGAGTGCCTAGGTGTACGGTCCCAGATCTTTTGCTATTTGCTTGACTTGTTTCTTTACATAGCTTCTAATTTAAATTCTGCTGTCTATTCTCTTTCATTCATAACCTTTTGCAAAACGTTTTTGCTTTCTTCTCTGCTGGTCACTATTGCTTATATAAAGCAAGTACAGTACTGAATGATGTTGCAAGCACTCAGTTCGGCAATATTATCGATTTAAGACGAAGTTAAGATTTCGATTTTTTATTCAAACTTTTCTGAAAGTTTTTATACATATTGAAGACATCTTGATAATTTAGGTGAGTGTAAACTTGAGTAGTTTCAAGGCTTGAGTGGCCAAGCAGCTGTTGTATTGATCTTATGTCAATATCTTCCTGAAGCAAATGAGTAGCAAAACTATGGCGAAATGCATGTGGAGATAAAATTTCTGGTAAGTTTAAAAATCTTCTTATTTTTTGCAAACGATTAGCAACATAAGTTCTTCCCAATTTTTTTCCTCTTACCCCCACAAAAAGATGTCCCACTTCGTCAAAGTGAGGACAAGCTTTTATATATTTTTGTATACACTTTTTTACTACTGGAAGAATAAATACCTGCCTTTGTTTATCTCCCTTACCTGTTACTATTAAACTTTCATTGCTAATATCACTAACCTTAAGATTCAATGCTTCAGTGATTCTTAAGCCCGTACCATATAGCAGAACGACAATTGCAATTTCTCTTTTTACCACCCAAGGCTCGCCTAGATCAGGCAATTTCATTTCTTTCAATAGAGTTTCTATGTTAGATATTGAAAGTGCTTTAGGTAGAGTTCTTCTCTGAATTGGCCTTGATAAAGAAAATACCGCTTCATTATTTATTTCATAATTGTTTTTTATATATTTGAAAAAATTTCTGATTACTGACAATGCGCGAGTGTTAGATCTCGCATTTACACCTCTTGCATAACGAGAGGTAAACCAACTTCTCAGTTCAGGTATGCTTAATTTTTCTAAAGAGCCAACATTTACTTCTTCATCAATGTGAGTATTTAGGAAACTTATAAGATCCTTGAGGTCCCTCATGTATGACTCCAAAGTGTTTGGTGAGTAAGACCTGTTGTACTTTAGCCAATCATACCATTTTTCAATGATTGAACCGAGGTCCACAGTTACTTTTTAAAGAAAGCATCGATGCACGCATCCCTAAAGGCTTCATTTATATCAGGATGAGAGTGACAAATTCTGTATATATCCTCTGCTGCTGCACCATATGCCATTGCAACCGCTGCTTCATTGATTAGCGTATCAGCGTATGCTCCTATGATATGTACACCGAGTATTGTATCTGCTTTGCTACAAGTCAGAACTTTCACGAATCCCTCAGCATCGTCAGTGACTTTTGCTCTACCGTTTGCAGCAAATTGACATTTACCAACTTTATACTTTCGACCAGCACTTTTTAGTTCTTCTTCAGTTTTACCGATTGAAGAAACTGCAGGGTGGGTGTAAATGACTGACGGTATGATTTCATAATCAACGTGAGGCAATTGCCTTGCTAGTATCTCTGCAACTGTCACCCCTTCTTCCTCAGCTTTGTGAGCAAGCATTGCTCCGCCAATGACGTCACCAATAGCAAATATTCCTTTTACATTGGTTTCATACCTACTATTGACTTGAATAAAGCCACGACTGTCTTTTTCTATTTTTTCAAGACCCTCAGAGCATGGTTTGCGTCCTACTGCAACCAATACCTTATCCGCCTCTATAGAGTTTGTTTGATTATCTTTTACAGAGCAAACTTTCACACTCAAAGAGTTACTACTTTGTTTTATCTCTTCAACTTTGGTGCTGAGTAAAAATTTTATTCCCTGCTTTTGTAGACTAGAAAGTAAAGACTTACTTAGTTCGCCATCCATTGCTGCAGCGATTCTATCAAAAAACTCTACTACAGTAACTTCAGAGCCTAGCCTATTCCACACAGAAGACATTTCAAGTCCTATTGCCCCAGCTCCAATTACAACAAGTTTTTTTGGTACTTCAGTTAAAGACAATGCACCAGTTGATGAAATGATATTTTTCTCATCAATATCAATTCCTGGTAGAGAACTAACATCAGAACCAGTTGCAATTACTATATTTTTTGCCTTCAGTACCTTACCTTCAACTGAAACTTCAAGGTTGCCTTGATCAAAAGAAGTAATTTTTCCAAGTCCATTGATGTTAGTAATTTTGTAAAGGTTAAACAGATATTCTATGCCTTTTCCAAGTTCCTGAACTCTAGCGTCTTTATAGCCTATCATTTCTCTCAAATCGAGACTTACATCCTTAACTTTTATGCCAAGTTTTGATAGATTATTTTTCGCGTTAGCATACTGATAAGAGGAATGGAGTAATGCTTTTGATGGTATACACCCAACTCGCAAACACGTGCCACCAAAAATGCTATTTTTGTCTATACAAGCAACTTTGAGTCCAAGTTTTGCAGCAGCAATAGCGCATTTGTAACCACCTGGACCACCACCTATAATAATTAAATCATAATCAGTCATAAAAAATAAACCTATTTTCTAAAGAATAAACACCATTTCCTTCAGTCGTTATATACATCTTACCATGGGTAAATACTGGAGCATGAAACACATTACCAGGTATTTTAATTACCCTTCCTGTACTTTCAGATCCAGGAAAAGCAAATATTGAACCTTTATTACTTGTTACCCAAAGCGTATGGGCATACATAATTGGAACAAACAATTGCACATTCTCTATAAAATCAGATGTCCAAACTGTTTTTCCACTTTGTATGTCGATGCCAATTACCTTATTATTTTTAGTCACCATGAAAATTCTTCCGCCTTCTTTTTGTTTCTCTGCAGGAATAAGAGGGCTATAATATGACTCTATGTCTGATACACTTTTTACTTGTAGTGGCTTTGACCATGAGATATTTCCTGATTTTACATCAATGCCGTAAATATAAGAATTACTCGTAGCTATTAAGATGTTATCGTGCACTCTAGGTGTAGTAGTTACATCTGTAAGCTGTGTATCCAAAAGGTTGGTAGCCAATTTTTGGCTCCATAATTTTTTACCTTCTTCATTAAAAGCTATTAACTCACCATTTGAAAATGGTGCTATTATTTTATCATTAGAGATTGCTGGTGAGATGGAATATAAACCTCGAACCTCATTTATACCATTTTGATAAGCCCAAATGGGACTGCCATCTTTTATATCAAATGCATGCAGATAGTTATCAATAGTCAATACTAAGAGCTTATTATTTATTACTACTGTTTTCCCTCTTACCGGAGATCTCAATTCTTTTTCCCATTGAATCTCCCCTGTCTTTACGTCTATTGTGTGTAGAATGTTATTCACTACAAAGAAAACATTTTTTTTGTAGCTCGATAGACTCATATTACCAATTTTTTTTCTACTTGAGAGGTATAATTTCCAATTTATAACTCTTGGGTTATCGATATCAAAGGAATATAAGGTACCGTGCTTGTCTGGTAAAATAACGCTATTTTCTGTAAGTATTGGAGCTACATATCCTTGAGATAATTTTTTATCTACTAAACTTATTCGTTCGCTTGCCATTGTATAGTTACTATACAATAACATTATCATGACAATTATTATTTTCATTATTTAGTGAAAACAAGATTCATTAATATACATACTAGAAACCTAAATCACAACGAAAATGTTCTTAATTGTGGATCAAAAGCATTAACGTAATGTCATGCCATTATGTAAAGATGCTCTTACTGTAATAATTTTTATCAAGTATTGATTAAAACACATTTCGATAGCCCAGACTAACGCTGTCAGTAATACTACCACAATATGAAATGGAAATGGACGCAGCATTTTCAGGATGAAAGATATTGTTGTAATGTCATTCATTTAAACTATGCATATCAATTTGAAAAATGTACACTGTCTTATGCTATAGTACCTAAAAGTAAATGCTCAACATACAAGATAACACTCCACTTTGTAGGCAATGGGTATTCTTGGCAGTATGTGCCCTTGCTTGCTCTGGTTTGCTATCAATAATTGTTATCTTTCTACGATTGCCTTTCATTTCCTCTCTCATTCCCTCCGCACAATATATTTTTGATAATGCACTGGTGATACATGTGAATTTGTCAATTTTGGTGTGGATGTGCTCTATAATATCTCTGCTCTTTATTATAAACCTACAAAATACCAGTAAATGGCTCAATTTTTTATGGGCTCTATCAACCCTTTCTATGCTGCTGATGTTTATATCCGCATTTGTTCCAAACACTGAAGTTATCAAAAGTAACTATATTCCCGTATTACAAAACAAATTATTTTTACTTGGACTCAGTCTTTTCATTACCAGCATATTGATAAATGCAGCCCTAGCCTACATATCAAATAAACAAGACTCATATCTTTCAATCGGACAAATTGGCCTGGTCATTATACTTGTGTCATCATTTCTTTGTGTTGTTTTAGCACATAAAAATATGCCTCCAGGTCTATATCACTCAGACAAGAATTTATTTTATGAATATCTCTTTTGGGGAGGCGGACATTTACTGCAGTTTGCTTTTGCTCAAGCAATGTTTTTAGTTTATTTGACCATACTGAATGCTCGTTATATTAGTCTAAATAAAATTACCATTTTACCACTATTTATAAACACAGTTTTGGCCGTAGGTGCGCCGTTTATATACTTTATTTATTCGGTAGATAGTGCTGAATTGATACAGTTTTTTACCTGGCATATGAGAATTGCTGGAGCAGTTCTGCCGTGCTTTTTAACAATATTAGTGTATTGCAACATAAAAACTCTGCTCAATGATAAGGGCAGTTATCTGCTCCACTCGTTTGTATTGTTTATTTATGGAGGTGTACTTGGAGTGCTAACTATTGAAGGAAATGTTACCATTCCTGCGCATTATCACGGTTCTGTGGTTGGTATTACTATAGCTTTTATGAATTTTGTCTACTGGCTGTTACCAAAATTGGGCTGTAAAGAAATAAAAAGCTCCATAGTAAGATTACAGATTTATGCATATAGCTTAGGACATTTTCTCCATATTACTGGACTTGTTTGGCTTGGTGGATATGGAGCTTTAAGAAAAGTTGCAGATTTGCCAAGCATTTCATCAATTTTGGCACGTGCTTGTTTTATTACGGGTGGAGCTATATCAGTTATTGGTGGAATGTTATTCGTAATAATTGTGATTTTACATCTTCTTAAAGGCAAGGCTCGTACCAACTAACCCACAGAAACAAAACTAAAAATTTTAGTGTAAAATAATTACTATATTTACTTTGTACTATGGCTCAAACAACCTGCTTCAAATTTGGAAAGGCAGTGAAATGAAAAAAACTATATCAAGCTAAACTGAATTCTTATTTGCTACTCCTTGTGGTTCTTGTGTTCCATTTACTTGAAAGCTAGGTTTCATTATTAAACCACCAGCTAAGAATGCAGATACTGTTGCTATAACAACGATTAACCACATGTCCAATTTTGTTGTATGTTCAAGTGTAATATACACTACTAACCCAATAGCAAGATTAGTACTAGCAGTAGCGATGTATGTTGCTTTTTCTTTTAGTTGTTTATTTGCTTCATTTTTGACTTCTAATATTTTCTTTTCTTGCTGTGAATGCTGGATTTGAGTATTTAGTTTATTTTTTTCATCTTCTAACTCTATATTTTCGCTCTGAGCTGTATTCTTTGCATGTTCTAAAGCTCTGTTTAACCGTTCAACCTTATCTTTTTTAGTTTGTAAGTCTTTATTTTCCTCCTCTAGCTGCTCAAATTTATTTATCTTTTGTTTCATTTCACTTCTCATTTCATTTTTTAGTTCATTTCTTATTTTATCTTTCAATGTAGCTATTGCCTCTTCTGGGCTTTTTTTACCTTTTAATTCCAGCACGTCCTTAAGCAATTCTGCTAGTTTTATTTTTTCGTTGGAGGGCAGATAGTATGGATCATATAGAGCATTGACAAGATCTTGTAAATCAGAAAATTTAAAATCAGGCATAATAAACCTCAATACTAAAAATTTATTATGTAATACATTTAAAATTATAAGGTCAAGAAAATTTTGTATTGTAACGAGGCTAAACTAAAAATGGCAGACATTAAAATTGCTGTATTTGCTCAATTGTGCTAACTTAAAGCTTAAAATTGAAAAATATTTATGTTAGAAGAAAAATACAGCTTTAGAGAAATTGAAGACAAATACAACATATTATGGGAAGGTAGTAAAGTTTATAAATGGAATGGTGAAAAGGATAATACTTTCACTATAGATACACCTCCACCAACGATATCTGGAAAGTTACACATCGGTCACATATTTAGCTATTGCCATACGGATTTTATTGCAAGGTTTCAGCGTATGCTGGGAAAAGATGTATTTTATCCAATTGGGTTTGATGATAATGGGCTTCCCACTGAAAGGTTAGTTGAGCAAACCTATAAAACCCGTGCAAAAGAAGTTGGCAGAGAAAAATTTATAGAAATGTGCCATGAAGTTATTGAGAAGTCAAAGCAAGAATTCAAGGAGTTATTTAAATCGGTCGGCATTAGTTATGATTGGAGTTTGGAATATCACACGATCAGCAAGGAAGCTGTGGCACTTTCTCAAATGTCATTTGTTGATTTATATAATAAGGGATATGCATACAGGAAAATGCAACCTATTCTTTGGGACCCAGTTGATAAAACCGCAATTGCACAAGCGGAAATAGAAGATAAAATTTTTGAATCATCTTTAAATACAATAGTTTTTTCCACTGAAGAAAATGAGCAGATTCACATCGCAACTACACGACCTGAGTTGCTTCCAGCATGCGTTGCGGTTTTTTGTCACCCGGAGGATGAACGCTATACTCAGCTGATTGGTAAGACAGCCATAGTGCCAATGACAGGGGCAAAAGTTCCAATAACAGCTGATGATAAGGTCAAAATAGATAAAGGCACTGGACTTGTTATGTGCTGTACATTTGGTGATGAGCTCGACATATATTGGCAGCAAAAGCATAATCTGCCGGTGACAATTATCATTGATCAGGATGGAAGAATGAATCTGCATGCAGTGAAATGGATCCCAGTGTTTGACACTGGGATCCATGGGCTAAAGGTCAAAGAAGCAAGAAAGAAAATAATTGAAATCCTAACTGAAAAGGGCCTTTTGATAGAAAGTACTAACATTTCTCATTCCGTAAAATGTGCAGAAAGATCTGGTGCATCACTTGAAATATTATCTACTTATCAGTGGTTTATCAAGACTTTAGAACAAAAAGTTCAACTGTTAGATAAAGTGAGAGAATGCAATTGGCATCCAGAATCTATGCGTAAACGCATGGAGGTGTGGATAGAAGGGCTAAATTGGGATTGGTGCATTTCAAGACAGCGTTATTTTGGTGTGCCATTTCCAATTTGGTATTCAAAACGTAAGGGAGAAGAAGGCAAAATCATTCTAGCTGAAGTAAAGGATTTACCTGTAGATCCATTAAAAGGTTTGCCGAAAGGCTATAGCAGAGAAGAAGTTACTCCAGATCAAGATGTGATGGATACTTGGGCAACAAGTGCGATCACTCCTCAACTAAGTGCACTGGCAGTAAACAGTGAGCTCGGTTTACCAAGCCATCGGTATGATAAGATATTTCCTGCAGATCTGCGCAGCCAAAGCCATGAGATAATAAGAACTTGGGCTTTTTATACGATTTTGAAGGCACATTATCATGCAGATTCACTGCCGTGGAAAAATATCATGATTAGTGGTTGGTGTTTGGCTGATGATAAAAAAAAGATGAGTAAATCAAAAGGTAACATCATTACTCCTCATGTAATGCTTGAAACCTATGGAGCTGACGTAGTACGCTATTGGGCAGCAAACTCAAGACTTGGAGTTGACACAGTCTACTCTGAAAATATCTTCAAAATTGGCAAACGACTTGTTACGAAACTTTGGAATGCTAGCAAATTTGTTTCCATGTTTATGGAAAAACATCAAGCATTGAGCATAAATTCCATCAGTGAGACGATGGATAAGTGGATATTGTCCAAATTATATAAAGTGATAGAAAAAACGACGAACAACCTATTACAGTTTGAATACTGCGAAGCTTTGAGCGCAATAGAAGAATTTTTTTGGAAAGATTTTTGTGATAATTACTTAGAGTTAGTTAAAAAACGTGCATATGGAGATGCATTGGACAGCGAGGCAAACATGAGTGCGAAACAGAGTTTAGCATATGTACTCAATATTATTTTGCGGTTATTTGCACCCTTTTTGCCATATATTACAGAGGAGATATATCATCAACTGTATAGTTATAACTCCGTGCACAATAAAAGTAATTGGCCTAGCAAGGAAGAATTGATCTATGATGAGCATTCTGAGGAAATGGGAGATAATTTTGTGCAGATATTAAACCTCGTGAGAAAAATAAAAGCAGATAATAATGTATCAGTTAAGCACTTGATAAAAAAATTGACGATAAAAGCAAACGCAGAAGATGATAAGTTAAATCAATCTGCACATGATGATTTGCAGTCAGTTTGCAATGCTGAAGTGATAGAATGGGTTGAGAGTACAGAAGCAGAGCTTATAACTGAGAATGGAAAATTTACTGTAAGTTTATTGATTGATGTAACTTAGCATTCGTATTACTATACTAATTATTTAGTTGTGAGGTAATAATGTTTGGTAATTCATATGATAATAAAATTGAAGAACAAAAAGATGATTATCATGACTTCATTCAAAGGTTTTTGTTTTTGCTCGGTAAGATAAAAGAAAAGAATAAATCAATTCACACTGCTGTAGCTAGTTTTCACATATTATCTTTTTTAATAAAATACAATGCCAATTTTAATGAAGATGAAGTGTATAAAGCCGTTATCCAAGATTTCAATAATGTAAAGGAGGCGAGACTAGAGCTTCAAGATAAGGCTAAAAAAGTATTGAATGGGTATATTGCAAATGGTGTTGAAACAGTGTCAATATATGGTAGTTGTGCAGAAGTTAAATTGGGAGCTAATAAAAACAAATTCAAAGTCAGTGAGTTTTTGAATAGTAATTTCTGTCAAGATAATGGAATTTCAGGATTTTCAACTCTGCATAGCAATGGAAAAAATGGAATGCACGGTTTTGTTTCTGAAGAAGGAATAAGGCACTATGTTGTAACTGATGGTGCATACGAAATGACTCTGAATTGGTGTGATGAGGACGGAAAAAAGTGCACTATTATAATTAATATTGATGCTAATGGTATAGAACTTATCGAGCGTAATCGTGTTACTGATGATCAATTGAAAGCAAATAAAGATGTAAAAATAGGTAACTTATTCTTGTATCAAATAAAATTTAGAAATAAGGAGAAAGGCAATCATAAATCATCTGAGAGCCTGTACGTGATCTCAAAAAAGGGATAGAATGAGAGGATAAAGTATATAAAGTAGGATATGCGAAGTTTATATCCAAGTGATATAAGTCGAGAAAAGTTTGAGATTATTGTAGCAGATCTGGAGTCTTGCAGGAAGAGGACAAAGCCAAGAACACTTGATTTATATCATGTATTTTGTGGAGTGTTATACGTCTTAAAAAGTGGCTGCCAGTGGAGAATGTTACCAAAAGAGTTTCCAAAATGGCGGAATTGTTACGACTATTTTAAGAAGTGGAGTGAAAAAGCAGATGCAAATAAAGAAAGTGTTCTGGAGCTGGTATTAAAAAAAAATAGTTGGCGTGGTCCGACAAAACAATGGTCGGAAAGAAAAAACCAGCTTCTGCATAATTGATGCACAAAGCGTAAAAAATGCAGATACTGCTGAAGAAAAAGGCTATGATGCAGGCAAAAAGGTTTCAGGAATAAAACGCCATATTGCGGTAGATACACAAGGTTTACCCCACGCAATTTATATAACAACGGCAGAAATAACTGATCGTAGTAGCGCTGTGAGAATGGTTAAAAATGCTAAAGAAAACCTATCTGAAGTTAAAAATATACTAGTTGATGCTGGCTACACAGGAGAAAATTTTGCAACACAAATAAAAGCAACTATTGGCGCTACCGTTGAAGTAATAAAGCGAAACGAATTACACACCTTTGTCGTATTGCCGAAAAGATGGGTTGTTGAGAGATCTTTTGCTTGGTTGCAAAAATGTAGGCGATTGTGGAAAAATTGCGAGCGGAAACTCAACACTAGCCTGCAAATGGTCGTTCTTGCTTTCGCTGCTTTGCTTCTGAAAAGATTATGAACAGGCTCTGAGATTGTGATAGAAAATAGTAATAGAAATATTAACATTCAAACAACTCAAGAAATTGAGCTTGGCAGCAAAGAAGCTCAAATAGGCAGTACTAAAATGCAAGACAAAATTGCACAAGTTGTAGATGACAGCTTAAACGAAAGAATTAATAAATTGGAAAAAGAAAATACAAGATTAACTGGAAATAATCAAACTATATTAGAACAATTACAGCAAAAAATGAGAGAGGTGGAGGAATTAAATGGAAAGGTAAGGGAAAAAGATGAAGTTTTGGCTGAAGTAACACAAAAACTCAAGCAGCTAAGTGATTCGGTAGAGAGTGAATTTGAAAGGAGAAAAGTAGAGAAGGAAAAGTTAGAGGAGAAGTTAAGGAAAGCGCAAAAAGAGATACAAAAGTTAAGTAAAGAAAAAGCTGAATTAGTGCAAGAAAAGCAAGATTTAGAAGAATTTGCTGAAGGTCTAGATGTTAAAGTACAAAGACTAAAGGATCAAATAAGGCAATTAGAGTACAGTGTGGCTGTAGCAGTGAATGAAAATAAAAGATTAAAACAAAAATTGAATGATACTCAAAAAGAGTTGGATGGTAAGTATGGTGAAATCCAGAGATTAGAAAGTCAATCACACGAATTAGAAAGTCAAAAAATAACAGAATTGGAAATATACTTAGAAGAGAAAAAGAAAAAAATAGCAGAGTTAGAGGTGCTGTTGGAAGAAGAAAAGGGGGAAGTTTTTAGTTTAGAATCTAGATTATGTAATTCAGAAGAAGAAAAAAAACGATTACAAAAAAAGTTAAATGAAAAAACTCAAGAAGTGATTAAACTAACTGTAGATTTAGAAGAACTAAGTAAGCAATCGGAAGAGAAAGAAACTAAATATTTCAGTAGGATTAAAGAGTTAGAAAAAATTCTTAATAAAGAAAGAAAAAACAGTGAAGAGTTAGAAAATTATAGCATCAATCTGGAGGAAGAAAGTCAAATTCAACATGAAAAGTACAAAGAGTTACTATTTGAGAAGCATTCTATAAAAGAAGAAATTTCAGATTTGAATGATCAATCTTCATTAGTTCATCAGAATCGTGTGAGCTTAGCACAAGATTTGGCAAAAAACATGATATATTTGTTCAAAGAGAATGTAAGAGAAGGAGATAAAGTGATTATATCGCAGGAAACTGTATTAGAGATTTTGAATGGATTGGAGGAATTAATCAAGAATGTTGGAGTCAGTGATCAAGAAATAAAAGGAGTAATTGAAGAAATATCTGTACAAACTAATGATAGCCTTGCTCCTTCAGATATAAGTAATGGAGACTTATCAGCACTACCAAATAAAGAGCTGGATGAAGCTTCATATTCAGAAGATTTTGGATATTCTAGTAGATGTTCTACTCCCGTCTGATGCCACCTTGTATTTTGAGTTTAGTTAGCATATCAACTAAAGTTTATCACTGGTACAATTGTGATAAGTGTTCTCCTCTACAGGTAAGATAATTTTAATCAATATATACAAGACTGCTGAAGTTTTGTATATGGGTGATGAGCAATTTACTTAATAAATATAATACATTTTATTTTATAGCTAGTTCTCTTGCTACTCTTACATTACTTACATCTTTAGCGCTTATTAATGCACCTAGTTCTTTAATTCTCGCTTTAGTTGTATTATCTGCTTTGGCTCTTATGATTTTGTATAAAATAATTATTGACACTAGTAAAGTGGAGAAGAAATTTGCTCACAAAGAGCTTGAGTTGACTCAAGAAAAGCACAATTTATACGAGGAAGGAAGAAAATTTGGTCAAAAAATAGAAGCTGAGAGGAAATCTTTTCTTAAAGAAAAAAAATCTTTGGAGGAGAAATTAGAAGCAAAAATGATCCATATAATTGGAATAACAGACGAATTAGAAAAAGTAACGAAGGAGAAAGATGAGCTTGCTGCACAAGAAAAAGAACTACTCCATAAAATCTCATATTTGTGTAAACAGTTACAGGAAAAAGAAGCTAATCTAACTGAGAGGGAAAAACACATAATGGAATTGAAAAGAAAAATAGACAATAATAAACATGAAGAATTGAATAAGGAAATAGAAAAATTATTCAAAGAAAACGAGGAGTTATCTAAGGAAATAGATAAATTACGTAAAGAGAAACATATGCTATATACACAAAAAGAAGAATTATATAAAAGGCAAGAAGAACTTTGTGTGGCATTAGATGAATTACAGTGTAAATTCAAAGAAATTAATCAGAAAAATAAAAACTTATCTAAAGAATTAAAAAGGAAATTTGAAGAGCTAGATAAAGCAGACGGTTTAATTAAAAATCAGTCTTTTGAGTTAGACAAAATAAGACAAGATTGTAATAACAAAGTGAAAAATTTAAGAAATTCACTTTTAGAGCGAGACAGTCAAATAAAACAACTTCAATATGTGATAGAAAAGGTAGAAGAATCAATAAGAGAAAATAGAGCAATTAAAGATTATAGCACAAAAATAATATTAGGGGAGACTCAGAAAATAAAATTTGTATTAGGGCAGCTTGTGCAATTCAAGTCAGTTAACGGTTCCAAAACATCGGAGGAAACGTCTGATTCTTTACAGGAAGATCTTGGATATGCCAGTCGTTCACCCACTCCGACCAGATTATCGGGTTCAGTGTCTGTACAAAGCATTGCAAGTGGACCAATCCCTGAATATGGATTGTAAAATGCAACAATTACTCTTATTATAAAAAAAATTATACAAGATAATGAACCCAATAATATGCGCACTGGATACACAAGATTTGAATAAAGCTATATCTTTAGCTAATGCTCTGCGTGATAAGGTTGGCATGGTAAAGCTTGGGTTAGAATTTTTTGCTGCACATGGCCCTTCTGGAGTGAGAGAAGTTGCAAAATGCAATATACCAATTTTTTTAGATCTGAAATTGCATGATATTCCAAACACTGTCGCTAGAACGATTGAAGCAATCAAGATTCTAGATGTTGAAATGCTAACATTGCATATCAGTGGTGGAACAAAAATGCTTCAAGAAGCGCTAAGTATAGTGCAAGGCACTAAAATAAAGCTAATTGGAGTAACAGTATTAACTAGCATGAGTAATAAAGATCTAAGTGAGCTTGGAGTGGCAAGAGAAACAAAATCACAGGTAATTTTGCTGGCAAAGCTTGCAAAAAAGATTGGTCTACATGGAATAGTTTGCTCTGCACTAGAGGCTCAAGAGGTGCACCAAGAATGTGGTAAAGACTTTAAAATTATTACTCCAGGAATCCGTATGAATCGAGGTCATGATGATCAAAAAAGGACAGCAACACCAAAAGAAGCAATAAATTCAGGAGCTGATTATATCGTAATTGGCAGACCCATTACAGAGAGTAGCAATCCCGCAAGTAGTGCAGAATTAATATTGAAATCTTTTATTGATTGAAGCAGGGCAGATAAGGTAGCATAGGGTAAAAGCAACAAACGGTATGTATCCGTTCAGCAGGGTGGCAAAACAAGGTAGACGAGAAAAGATAACTAAATGGGTGTCATCCCAGTGCTTGACCATTTTTCTTTTTTTTCTGGATTCCAGCTTCACGCACTGGAATGACAGGGCTGTGAGTGTCATCGAAGTAGCCGATACAGGCCTTTTTCTTCTGTCATCCCAGTGCCCTGAAACTGGGATCCAGTTAAATTTACAGGTATAAAAGTAATCAACGTTTCTGGTGATGATAGAAAAATGGATCCCAGCTTTATACGGCTACGTACTTTATTTGCACATTCTCCTGAATAGATACTCAGTGAAAAAAAGTGCTTGACACAAAAAAATGGATGCTGTATAGTACTAACAATTAAGTATAATACTTAGCGTAGTGTAATGCTACACTGCTTTTTTTACTTCAACAAGTAATCATTATCATTTTTCTCCCGTTACCAAGCAGCTTACGTTCATTTGTATCTACCATGAAGCCAATGCTAGAATCCAGAAAAAAGACCGGTGAATGGCAGGTACGAGCATTATACGTCACAGTTGTATGAACGTTGTTTACCATGAGGGCGCCTCCCAGCACTGGGATCCATATTGTAAACAAGCGTTTGAGTTATACTAAGCTGCCATTCACCGGTCTTTTTTCTGAATGCAGGTTGCATGACAACGCTGAGATTACTGATAAAGATTACCTTCAAATTACAATAACTATTCTAATTTTATTTTTAAAGGAGGCTATTATGTCACTTACTGATATCGCTCACCGTGTTAATGAACTCGCTTCATCATGGGAGCAATTTAAATTAATAAATGATCGCAAACTAAAAGAAATCGAAAGCAAAGGGCCTGAGCAGCTATGCAAGATAAATAGTAATATTGATAATTGCAAAGAGCGCTTAGATTTTATTGAAACTTCAGCTCAACGCCCAGAGATTAGCACAGATTTTAATACAGGTGATAAATATTTTTCTGATTATATTCGCAAAGGAATGGAAAACAGGTTATCACACAAAACCCTAAGTGGAGATGACAATGATATTGGAGGGTATTTAGTTACTCCTCACATTGTAAAACGGATAAACAAGCGTATAGCTGATTCATCTCCAATGCGGCAGATATGTTCTAGTCAAAGAATCTCCACTGAAACATTGGATTATATTATAGAAGATTGTGACCGTGCTGGTGCAGGTTGGAGTGGTGAAGTAGTAGACGACGAAGATGGTGGCTATAAATCCAAGTATGATTTTGCACAAGACACAAGTACACCTAAAATTCAAAAGATTTCCATCACAACTTATGAGCTCTATGCTCAGCCGCAAATATCACAAAAATTGCTCGATGATGCATTTGTCAATGTTGAAAATTGGCTTGTAGAAAAGGTTGCCGAAACTTTCAGTAAGAAGGAGAATGAAGCCTTTATTAAAGGTGATGGCACTTTTCAGCCTAAAGGAATTTTAACTTACGAAAATGGAAATGGTCATAATAAGATAGAGCAAATTAAAGCTGATAAGCTAGACAGCGACGCCATAATGATATTGTACTACTCTCTAAATGAACATTACTCTAAAAATGCATCATTTTTGATGAACAGGAGTACGTTAAAGGACGTGAGGCTACTAAAATCTGAAACAGGTCAGTATCTTTGGCAGCCGAGTTTATCGCTTGAAACACCAGATACTTTGATGGGAATACCAGTATATCAATCTGCTGATATGCCACCTACAATGATTGCAGTAGCGGATTTCAAACAAGCTTATAAGATCGTAGATAACAGAGGAATGAGAATATTGAGAGACCCTTATACAAACAAACCTTATGTTAAATTTTTTGTCACTAAGCGCGTTGGCGGAGAAGTTGTAAACACCAGTGCTATTAAATTGTTGAAAATTGCGAGCAAGTGCTAATATTTTATATTATTTTATGAAATAATTGACATATTATATTTTTTATGTAATAATTAAATTATTATTAACTTAAGGAGTAAAATATGTTAAAAAAAATAAAAAACTTTTTTCAGTCAATTGCAGGAAAAATTGCATCAGGCTGGAACAGCATTAAAAATTGGTGGTCTGGTAATAAGGTAAACCGAGTAATTGATCCTAATAAAAAGATAATGTTAACTGTTAAAAATTTGAGCAACGGTAAAGTAG
Source organism: Wolbachia endosymbiont (group B) of Hofmannophila pseudospretella (assembly GCF_964028515.1). NCBI lineage: Bacteria > Pseudomonadati > Pseudomonadota > Alphaproteobacteria > Rickettsiales > Anaplasmataceae > Wolbachia > Wolbachia endosymbiont (group B) of Hofmannophila pseudospretella. The sequence goes on from NZ_OZ034788.1 coordinate 219,896, forward strand.
GGTTGGTTATGCCGCAAGATATAATATTTCTAAAAAATAAAGATCAAGATGGTAATGTAATTGATGGTGAGTTTCGTTTAGATTTTAATGATGAATCATTGTATATTACAGGTCGTTACGACTCGAAAACGAAAATGGAAGATGGTAATATATGTCTATCTATTAATTCAGTTGGTACCCTAAATGGCAACAAAGTTTATGGTGATAATAAACCAGAAGAAATGACAAGTCTTTTATTAAGTTCAAAAATTATTGATCTAGAAGTAAAACAACACGCTACTGATAATAATCAATCTCTTAATGCACAGTAATACCAAAATCCATTACTGACCGAACAAATAAGAAACATTACAAACTCGTTTAATAGTAGTACTGGAAATATTGACAATAAAATTACACAAAACATCTTCAAGTAAACCTATGGTATCGTAGATACTATTGCGTAAAGTATTGTATTTGATATATTGCCACAACCTTTCAACAGGATTCAGTTCCGGTGAATAAGGAGGCAAGTATATGATGGTAATGTTTTCCTGAATTTTCAAACTTTTTGATCTATGCCAACTTGCACAATCCATTACAAGAAAGGCTTCTTTCGTGCCTAAATCTTTCGACATCTGCTCCAGAAATATATTCATACAATCAGTGTTTACATATGGAGCAAGTAGGCTAATTTTCTTACCACTTCTTGGATTTACCGCACTGTAGATATAGAAATTTTGTCTACCAATTTTCATTTTAACCTGTGTTCTGACCCCTTTTTTAAACCATCCGTGTCCGATTTTTGAATGAGTTCCAAATCGTGATTCATCAAAAAAATACCTCCTTTTCAGGGTGGGAATTGACTATTTTATTGAAGTATTTTTTAAACTCTTCTTGCTTGTTTTTATCTTGTTTATGGTGAATTGGCCTCGGTGTTATGTAAGAAAACTTCATCCTTTGTATCTCACGGTGCACTGTTGATTTGCTAATGTTTAGGCCAAATTCCTCTGAGATTTTTATTTGCACTTCCTTAATAGTAATATTTGGATTTCTTTCTACCCATATTTCAATTTGCTCACGTTGATTTTTGTTTAATTTGCTTTTTCTTCGCCGCTGAGACGGGGAAAATAATCTTTCTACTCTACCAAATTTTAGATGCTTTATCCATTCAGTCAAAGCAGTCCTTGAAATTTTACATATTCTTGCCACAGCGCTTATACTACTTTCTTTTCCTGCTATCACCGCTTGTAACTTTTTTGAAACATATGCGTTATTTCTGACCTTTTTTAACATTTCTTTCGCCAAATTTACAACTTTTTCGTCTAATAGTTTTGACCTTAATGCCATTTATACCTCTCTATTTTATCTACTTTAGTATCACTTCTTTCCCATTATTGTCTATCTGTTCTTTATATAGTGGGAATTGGTATAACTATAGCAAACTGTTAAAAAGAGCACCTCCTTTGGTGCTCTTTTTTTCTTTATAAGTTTTCTCCATAGGAGAAAATTGACTAATTAAATTTTATACTTAATAATTAAATTATTAATTCAAGGAGTAAAATATGTTAAAAAAAATAAAAAACTTTTTTAAATGGATTGCTGATCATACAGCAATTTCATGGATTTTAGGAAAATTAGGTTGGAAAAATCATCACCCTAATGACAAGGTGAGTCGAATAAGTGAATTAGAAAGTCGAGCAGGTAATTCATTTGATAATAGAGTGCATACCCTATTACAAGATCAAGATAAACCTGGTGTTTGTGATATTATGAGAAAAGGTAACGATAGATACCTGGTGCTACATGTGAGGGCAAATGACATATCAAAAGTTGTTTGTGATAGTATTGAGAATATTAAGGAAAATTTATCAGAATATTCTGCATATATCGAATGTGCCAAAAGCGTGTTCAAAGTAACTCTAGGCCGAGTTCTTGGCAGTAATCCGTTTTATTCAAGTTTTAATGTATGCTCAATAATGCCGCATGATTGTATTACTCCATGTAGTGAACTAGAAGAAATGAAAAGCATGTTAGGCCTAAGCGGAGCTGTTGTTATCATAACTCAAATATCTAAAGATTTATCTGATACAGAAAGATCAGGTTCAAAAAGAGTAAGGCTAGTACCTCCTTCAGAGGCACATGATCGTGTATTAGAAGAAAAACGAGAAATGGAAGAGCAACTTCCGGAAACGAAAGCAAGCTCATCTGCCTGTTTGGAAGAGGAAGATGAAAAATTCTTCGATGCAGAAGATGATGGAATTACACAACCACGCCAAACAACTGAAGCAGTAGTGACAAAAAAATATTATATCTTTAATCCATAAGCAAAGTAGGCAACGGTTATTATTAATTAGTCTTCACAAAAGAGCACCTCTGTGCTCTTTTTTTTCTTTATAAGTTTTCTCCATAGGAGAAAATTGACTAATTACAATTTGTATCTTCCTCGTATCAATTTTCAATAGATTCATCGATGTATAGCTATAGTTTTATCAGTGTAAGGCTAAATATGCTAAGCTTATAAGGATGACAAAGCTCGAAAAAAGGCCTAATATAAGCTTTATGAAAATCAAAGTTGGAGTAATAGGCTGCTTAGGCAGAATGGGTAAGAAAATACTCAATGAATTAATTACGAATACCAAAGTGGAAATAGCAGGTGCTGTTGCTCGCTTGGACAGTGAGTATATAGGCTTAGATATTGGTCCTATTGTAGGCAATAATTGCAATTTAGGAATCAAAGTTACAAGTTCTATTAGTGAGGTATTTGAATCGTCCGATGTTGTAATAGATTTTACAACTAAAGAATGTATGCTAGACTGCCTTAAGGCGGCCGTGAAATTTAAAAAACCGCTAGTTAGTGGCACAACTGGAATAGAAGGTCTAAATTTAAAAGAATATGCTGCTAAAGTTCCAATATTATGGTCAGCAAATATGAGTATAGGAGTTAATGTGTTGATGAAATTGGTAAAAGAAGCTGCCAAGCTTTTAGGTAATGAGTATGACGTTGAAATTTGGGAAATGCATCACAATTTAAAAAAGGATTCACCATCTGGAACAGCTATAGAGTTTGGTAAAGCAGTTGCTAACGCTGCAAAAGTGGATTTTGAGCTCAATCAATATTCACATAATAATTCAAATATAAGAGGGAAAGGAAGAATAGGCTTTGCAGTATCTCGTGGAGGTGGAGTAATAGGAGATCACAGTGTCATGTTTGTCAATTCCGATGAACGAGTAGAATTAAATCACAAGGCAATTGACCGCACAACGTTTGCTAGAGGGGCTATTCAAGCAGCAATATGGCTATGCAAGAATAAAAAGGAAATACCGGGACTTTATTCAATGCAGGATTTAGTATGAATGATAAATACGCTTTCGTTAAAAATTTAAATCTTTGGTATGGCTCTAAGCAAGTTTTATTCGACATAAATTTGAATATTTGCAAAAAGAAAGTCACAACTTTTATCGGACCGTCTGGGTGTGGTAAATCGACATTTTTGCGTTGTTTTAATCGTATGAATGATTACGTACCTGGATGTAGAGCGACTGGTGAACTGGTAATCGATGGGCTGGGTAATATATATTCACGTGATATGGATGTTGTATTGCTCAGAGCAAAAGTTGGTATGGTATTTCAAAAACCCAACCCTTTTCCAAAATCAATATATGATAATGTTGCTTATGGGCCTAAATTGCATGGCATGGTGAAAAATAAGCAAAAATTAGATGAAATAGTAGAAAGTAGTTTAACTAAGGTTAGTTTATGGGAAGAGTTGAAAGATAGATTGCAAGATAGTGCACTAAATTTATCTGGTGGCCAGCAACAAAGATTATGCATTGCTCGTGCAATTGCAGTAAAGCCAACTATTTTATTAATGGATGAACCATGCTCTGCTCTTGATCCAATGGCAACCAATGCAATCGAAAATCTTATACAAGAATTGAAATTGAGGTTCACCATAATTATGGTAACTCATTCGATGAAGCAAGCTAAAAAATTATCTGACAGCATAGTTTTCTTTTGCAATGGCAAGATTGTTGAATTCGGAAGTACTAAAGAAATATTTGAAAATGCTCAGTCTCCTTTAACGAAGGAGTATATTCTGGATCATTAGCTTAATAGTTGATATTTTAATTTTTTATATGTATAATTTTATCAAGTTTGTTGTGATAGGGGGTTAAAATGTTTAGCACAAGTGAAGCAACAAGAAAGTTGTTTAAAGCTATTGAATTACAAAATGCTAGTGGTGAAAGAATAACACCTGAGGAAGCTTGGAATCATTTTCAACAAGCATTGAAAGAAGGAGCGAATGTTAACGCTTTTGAGGATGGGATGACACCTTTGATGTCCATCCCCCTAGCTTTTAGCTCTAGTAGTGATGAAGAGCAGTCTAAGTTAAAGAGTATGGCTAAGTTGCTTGTACAGCATGAAAACATTGATATAAATATTAAAAGCAAGCAAGCTGTTATTGAGAGAAGACCAAAGGAACATGATGGTTATCCAGTGTACGAATTTGAGGGGAGAGAAGTAGTAGATCAGGGTAGAGGGGGTTGTGTATACCTTGACAATTCACAACCTGTTAATGAAGGATTTATACCTCAAAATTATGCTCGTGCAGAGGATGAAATTAAGACCGGCAAGAAGGAAAAAAATACAGCTCTACACATTGCTTGCAAGTTGGGAAATGTAGACATGGTAAAAATATTACTTACACATCCAAAGATCAAAACTAATATTAAAAACTATGAAAACAAAAATCCAAGAGATTGTATTGCAGCAGTTGTGTTAAAAGTCAATAGAAAAATTGATGTAGCTGTGAATAAGTACTTAAAATTTGTGTGGGCGTACTTATTCACAGCTATGCTATTACTATATAGAAGCAGTTTTAGGGCTATACTTCTCAGTAAACAGTCTACCGTCTCTTACTAAAGAGTTAGCAAGGATAAGTAATTTTCTCATTGCAGCAGTAGAAGCAACTTTATATGGTTTTTTATATTGATTGTATAGCTTATCAAAGAAGATTTTTATATAAGAATTGTACCTTTGCGCACTAAGAATGCACATATGTAAAACCTTTCTAATTTGTGATCTACCACCCTGAATACACCTTTTTCCCTTACTAAAACCACTATCTCGATTAAAAGGTGCAACTCCGGAAAGGCTGGATATTTCTTTATGTTGGAGAGTTCCAAGCTCGGGTAGATAACAAATAAAAGTAATAGCTGTTATTGCACCTACACCAGGTATACTAGTTATTGACATATACTTTTTTTTAAGCTCTTGATTTTTATCGACTAATTCCATTATCTCATCTTCTAAGACTTGAATTTGATTTTGTAAAACTGCAAGTAGCTCTTCCATTTGTTTGATTATAGATAAATCGGTTACTTGATGAGCTTGGGTTTTTTGTATTTTTGCTATTTCTACTAGTTGATTCCTGCGAGATAATTTTTGCTTCAAACAGTCAATACTAGTAACTTTTAAAGGAGTGACACGCATGTCTGTATTACTAACATAACGTGAGATGATGCTACAGTCTATTTTATCAGTTTTAGTAGCAATACCAAGGCTTTTTGCATAGTCTCTTACCCATCTTGGTTGAATGACATATACTTCAAAACCATGTCTTAATAAAGTATAAGCACATAATTTTTCGTATCCACCCGTTGCTTCAAGTCCAACTTTGGTTACGTTATGTAAACGCAAAAAGTCAAGTATTTGATCAATAGCTTGAACGTTATTTTCAAATACTTTATGATGTCCAAGTGGATGAATGTGGATGTCTAGTTTATTTTTGCTAATATCAATGCCAGTAATAATATTTGATAAATTCATAATTCCTCCATAAATAATCTGTATACTGCATTTTCCACCCTTATATACGAGCCTAAAAGCTCAACCAGTTGTTCGGAACTTTCAGTATAATAAACCAGAGAGGAGAACCTTGCTGCAAAACGGTCCTTATGACCAAGAATATGTACGGTTCCTCCTCTCTGCGTGTCTTTATACCGCCATTTCGTGACATTTATAAAGACTTGTTTTAACATATAAGAATATGTTAAGGAAATAATAGAACCAGAGTTCATAAAGGTAGAAGAAGTTGCTCAAAAAAGGAAACAAACTAAGTATGCTTGTGCTTTTTTGTTATCTGGAGTACTTGCTGTTGGTCTATGTTTCGTAGTTGACAACCCAGTTCCGCTTGCTGCAGTTTCATTGCTGTTCTTTGCAATAGGATGCGGTTATCTGTATAGAGCAAATACAGTTATTAATGATATTAAACTTCTCTCAAGTTATTGTGGACAAACGTACTAGTGATGTATCTGTTTAGATAAGGTGTCATTCCAGCACTTGATGCTGGAATCCAGCTAATTTGGTAAATACTTTACAATGTTTGATGACTAAAAGACTGGATGACAGACTGGGATGACACCCATTTCTTTCTAGTCTTGTCATTCGAGTAGCTGAAACTAGCTGCTTTTCTGTATCCCAGTGTCAGCTACTAGGATGACAGGAGTATGAAATGGGGCTACTTGACCATTTAGTTGTCTTTTCTCGTCTACCTTATTTTACCACTCTGCTGAACGGATACCTTTACTTTTTATGATTTCATTGGCAAGAATACGGCTTTCAAAATCGACATTTATTATGTCAGATAATGAGTTAATATCAGCGTACTTGTCAAAATTTTCTATTGTTGATTTTACCACCTCTAATATTTCTAAAAAACCGATTCGTGATTTCAAGAATTCATTAACAGCTACCTCATTTGCAGCGTTCAAAACAATACTATTTGTATGTGGAGAAGAGGAATTTAACACTTCCATACTGAGCTTTAGTGCAGGAAAACGTTTATGATCTGGTTCTTGAAAGGTCAATTTTTTTTGTTTTGTTAAGTCTAACTTGTAATTCAAAGTTGATCTTTCTGGCCAAGACAAAGCATATGCAATGGGAATTTCCATATCAGTTTCTGCAAGCACAGCAAAGCTGAATCCATCGTGATAAACTACAATTCCATGTACTATCGATTCAGGGTGCACTACTGCTTCAATTCTATTTGGGCTAATTTTAAACAAATGATGTGCTTCTATTATTTCTAGTGCTTTATTCATCATTGTTGCACTATCAACTGAGATTTTCTTTCCCATTTTCCAAGTAGGGTGACTTAGTGCCTGATTTACTGTAATATTTTTTAATTGTTCAAGGCTATAATTTAAAAATGGTCCACCAGAGGCAGTGAGTATAATCTTTTCTACACATTTATCATCATTTTGCAAAACTTGAAAAATTGCGTTGTGTTCAGAGTCGATGGGAATTATTTGTATGCTCCTTTCTTTAGCTTTTTCAAGCAGTAACTTGCCACCACAAACAATGCTTTCTTTATTTGCTAGGGCAATAACTTTAGTACCGCTTTCTATAACCTTTATAACTGGATCAAGGCCTGCGATGCCAACTATTGCAACAACTGAGAGATCAACAGGTAGAGAAGCAACATTTGCTAAACCTGGAGCGCCAACTTCTACTTTGACGTTTGTACCAAGTAGATCTTCTTTTAAATCTTTGTAGAACCTTTCATCAGAAATGGCAGCATATTTTGCATTAAGTAGATTTGCCTGTTGTGCTAGCAGAGCAAAGTTAGAATTGGCACTTAGTGCTTCCACCTGATATTCTTCCTTTCTCTTTGAGAGCAAATCTACAGTCTTTTTTCCAATGCTTCCTGTTGATCCTAAAACTGAAACTTTTTTCACCAAGATACTAACTACAATAAAATCTTCTTAGTTATTTAGTAACCAAGCTCATGATCATCACCAACAGATGGTGAAGGACCAGGTGAAAAAGATTGGCCATGATGATCACCTGCATCATGCATATCATGCAAACCATCGGCACTTTGAGCTATTTCATTGTTAGAGTGGGGATAATCATTATCCGAATGATACCCCTCATCACCGTAGTCCATACCCATTCCTTCTGATGGCATATCTTCTCCACCACCACCTGAAAAATATTCAGCAAGGCTTTCAAGAAATTTTATGCCAAACATATTACCTGATTTCCCAAATAACGTTACTAGACTGCTACCACTGACCAAACCTTCAAACACATTATTATAAGCAGCAATTGCTCCTTCATGAAAGTTGAACATCCACTTCATTCCATCCACAATTGTTGAAACAGAGTCGCTATGACCAAGACCGAAACCACTTTTTTCACTAGCGGCTTCCTGGTGTTGCTGCTGTGCCTGCCATTCTGCAATATTTGGACCTTGTGCTTCACTCATAAACTTTTATTCTAAGCCTTAAGCTATTATTTTACCAAAAACACTGTAAAATATCAATTGTTTAAGAGAGGTTATCATAAAAATAGCTAACACTAAGCTATTTTTATGATTCTGATTACTCTATACCAAAACATCGATGATGTGCTGTAGTAACAAAGTGATGACTTGAGGTTTAAGACAACTTCTATTTCTTCTTAGAAGACTGCTCCTCTCTCTTTCCTTTTTATTTTATTATCTTAATATTAATTTACTCATAAATTATTGACAAGTACTAATAATTTAATTATTATTAGTATTATATTAATAATAAGGAAGAGAAATGCCTACTACTGATTCATCTAATAATAACATACCTGCATCAGTTCCGCCACCACCACCTCCTCCTCCTTTACCACCCGGAGGTTTAAAGAATTGGACACCTCCACAGGATAATGGTAATAGTAAAAAACCTTCTAATGTGGCTACATCAGGAATTAGCAGTCGCACTGAACTAAAAAAAGGTCAATCTAAGAGTCCTGTTCAACAATCATCTCTTAATTTTGCAAAAAATCCACTATTTAAGAAAATGCAAGAAAAAAATAATGTGGATAGCAAAACTGCAGATGAAGGAAGCAATATTAGACAGAGTGAGAAAAATAGAAGCTCAACTCCCAAGCCTATATTTCCTAGAGTTTTGAGTCCTCAACAAGATAATGGTAGTAGTAACAAACCTTTCAGTAATTCAGAAGATAGCAAGAGAACTAAAACAATACCAGATCTATCTAATAGTTATAATCTATCGTCAGAGTTGGAAGAGAATAATAAACCCCTAGAAGGGCAAAACACCCTTGAAGAAAGATGTGAAATCAATACTGGACAGGGTGTGCCGCAAAAACCTATGACTGAACAACATAGTGGTGTACAGTTTGATAAGGATAAGCCAGGAGAAATGAAATGTGAAAGTAAAAATCAAAAATCATCTTTAGCAGAACAAAAAAAGGCAACTGGCTTAAAATATTCAATTGCTATTTTGTTATTGTGTACATCCGGTGCTGTAGCTGGAGTATGCACGTATTTTATGATTTCAGCGGTATTAAGTGGTGTTGCAGTACCAGTATTTTTTGCAGTTATTGCTTCTGTTTCTGCATTGGTTATGTTGAGTTCAGCTGCATATCTTATCAATTCATGTGTTTTTGCGTTAAACAGTGAGAAAAAAATAGGTCCTAATAGAAAACAATCACAAGAAGCAGAAAGCTTCGGACATAGCAATACTCCTATACCATCTCTAGAAATATCTGGAACACTCAGTGCACCGCCACCACCACCTCCGCCACCTGTGAAATCAAACGATCTATCTACAGCACAAAGGGTAATAAGAAAAAATAGCCCTAGTGATGCTAATCAAAAAGATGTGCAGCAAAAACAATCTGGTACTCCAGTAGATGCTCTAAGCAATCTATTTTCAGAGATTAGCAAAGGTACTACTTTGAAAAAAGTTCCAGATAAACAGAAACATTATCTTCCTGAAGATGGAAAGCAAGAGAGCGACGTACAAACGCTAAATCAAAATCAACCACAAAATAGTGGTTTACAGGAGGCAAAAAAGCTTGAACATAGCAATAGTGATACTACTACAGGTCCAATAAGGAAAGTTGAAAGTCAAAAAACTGACAAAGAGCCAAGCAATAGCGAGGGTAGGCAACAAACCGATAATTTGAGAGAAACAATTCTAGAACGAAGAAAGGGAATAGATTATCAAGATGAACAATCAGATTCCTTAGAGGAACGAGACGATTCTCTTTGTAGTTTGGAAGGATCACTTATAGAACCAAATAACACGTCCAATAAAGAGCTAAAGAACCCCGTACAACGGCTAGATGTAGCAACAGTATTATCCAAAAATGTAAGTACACTTTCACTACTAAATAGCCCTAGTAATAGTTTATTGAGCAATAGTGGTAATGTATCTGATGATGAAGATTGGGAAACAGAACCACATTCTATACCTTACATCAACCTTGATAAGACAAGACAAGAGATGAGACAGGAGAAAAAGGAGAAAGGTGCTTCTCCTTCTGCAACAAAAGGAAGTGGTGCAAACCAAGTGAGTAATGATACCAATTCCCACTATATAAAGAACAGATAGACAATAATGGGAAAGAAGTGATACTAAAGTAGATAAAATAGAGAGGTATAAATGGCATTAAGGTCAAAACTATTAGACGAAAAAGTTGTAAATTTGGCGAAAGAAATGTTAAAAAAGGTCAGAAATAACGCATATGTTTCAAAAAAGTTACAAGCGGTGATAGCAGGAAAAGAAAGTAGTATAAGCGCTGTGGCAAGAATATGTAAAATTTCAAGGACTGCTTTGACTGAATGGATAAAGCATCTAAAATTTGGTAGAGTAGAAAGATTATTTTCCCCGTCTCAGCGGCGAAGAAAAAGCAAATTAAACAAAAATCAACGTGAGCAAATTGAAATATGGGTAGAAAGAAATCCAAATATTACTATTAAGGAAGTGCAAATAAAAATCTCAGAGGAATTTGGCCTAAACATTAGCAAATCAACAGTGCACCGTGAGATACAAAGGATGAAGTTTTCTTACATAACACCGAGGCCAATTCACCATAAACAAGATAAAAACAAGCAAGAAGAGTTTAAAAAATACTTCAATAAAATAGTCAATTCCCACCCTGAAAAGGAGGTATTTTTTTGATGAATCACGATTTGGAACTCATTCAAAAATCGGACACGGATGGTTTAAAAAAGGGGTCAGAACACAGGTTAAAATGAAAATTGGTAGACAAAATTTCTATATCTACAGTGCGGTAAATCCAAGAAGTGGTAAGAAAATTAGCCTACTTGCTCCATATGTAAACACTGATTGTATGAATATATTTCTGGAGCAGATGTCGAAAGATTTAGGCACGAAAGAAGCCTTTCTTGTAATGGATTGTGCAAGTTGGCATAGATCAAAAAGTTTGAAAATTCAGGAAAACATTACCATCATATACTTGCCTCCTTATTCACCGGAACTGAATCCTGTTGAAAGGTTGTGGCAATATATCAAATACAATACTTTACGCAATAGTATCTACGATACCATAGGTTTACTTGAAGATGTTTTGTGTAATTTTATTGTCAATATTTCCAGTACTACTATTAAACGAGTTTGTAATGTTTCTTATTTGTTCGGTCAGTAATGGATTTTGGTATGAGGTGCAAAATTCATCTATTGTTTCTTTTGAGGAGAAAAGATTAAGAATCTCTAAGGTTTAAACAAATAGAAGGAAAACACTACAACTTTCCTTTCCTAAAATAAGTTTACCTACAGGTCTGATTGTATTAAGATTACTTAGTACAATCAGATTTATCAAATGCGCTTATCTCAATATTACCTGCCAACTTTAAAAGAAACCCCTGCTGGTGCTGAAATTATTTCTCATCAATATTTGTTACGTGCGGGCTTAATCAAGCAGACAGCATCTGGAATTTATTCTTGGTTACCGCTTGGCCTTTTGGTACTTAAAAATATTGAAAATATTATCAGAGATGAAATTGGTGCTATTGAAGTGTTGATGCCTTGTGTGCAGCCAGCAAGTCTTTGGCGAGAGTCAGGACGTTACGATGATTACGGCAAAGAAATGCTGCGTATTAAAGATAGGCATGAAAGCGATATGCTTTTTGGTCCAACACATGAGGAGGTGGTAACTGATTTGATTAGAAATACGGTAAAAAGCTACAAAGATTTGCCACTTTGTTTATATCAAATTCAGTGGAAGTTTCGTGACGAAGTAAGACCTCGTTATGGCGTTATGAGAGGCAGGGAATTTCTGATGAAGGATGCATACAGTTTTGATGTAGATTACGAAGGTGCATTGAATGCATATAATTTGATGTATAAAACTTACATAAAAATCTTCAAACGCATGGGACTTACTCCAATTGGAGTTCGAGCTGATACGGGGCCAATTGGAGGAAGTTTAAGTCATGAATTTCATATATTGGCAAACACCGGTGAGAGCACCTTATATTATGACAATAAATTTTCTGAACTACTAGAGAGTGAAGATATTGAAAGTCTGAAGAGCATATATGCAGTTGCAGACGATATGCATGACCCTAAAATTTGTCCTATACCGCAAGAACAGTTAAATGTTAGTAAAGGTATTGAAATAGGGCACATTTTTTATTTTGGTGATAAATATTCGAAGCCTATGAAGGCAAGTGTTACTTCTCAAGATGGAAAAAATGTTAATATGCATATGGGTTCGTATGGTATTGGAGTTTCAAGGCTTGTTGGCGCAATAATAGAAGCTTTCCATGATGATAAAGGAATTATCTGGCCAGAGGCAGTAGCTCCTTTTAAAGTTGGTTTGATCAATTTACAAACGAAAGTAACGGAGGCTGCAGATAAAATATACAAAGCTTTGAAAAGCGATGAAGTGCTTTATGATGATACGGACGAAAGTGTAGGAGTGAAATTTGCCAGAATGGATCTGATAGGCTTGCCGTGGCAAATAATTATTGGAAAGAAAGCAGTAACTTCAAATATAGTTGAAGTAAAAAATAGAGCAACTGGCGAGGTAGAGGAAATACAAGTTGAAGAAGCAATAAATCGTTTTAGCGCAAAATGATATACGGTATTGGCACTGACATAGTATATATACCCAGAATATTGAGAATATCACAAAAATACGGGGAAAAATTTCTCAATAAAGTCTATACTAAGAAGGAGATAGAGATAAGCAAAAAATATAATAGCCAAGAAGTAAGGGCAAAATATTTTGCTAAACGCTTTGCTGCAAAGGAAGCTTTTGTTAAAGCGCTAGGCACTGGATTCAGCCAGGGAATTATAATGAAAGATATAGAAATATACAGTAATATCAGGGGAAAACCACATCTTGCTATCACAAAGGATTTCATCTCAAAAGACTACAAGATACACCTTTCTCTAAGTGATGATCAAGATTATGCTACTGCGTTTGTTGTAATTTGCGTTTAGTAGATATTGTTTAGTACATATGATTTCAAAAATTTTTTTTGAAATTATACTTTGACCTACACAGATCGACCTTTTTGTGAATCCTGGTTTCTGCTTTCTTCAACTTGTTTTGCAAAAGACGTCTCTTGTGTATTCATATGTTGAAGTGGTTTAGCAATTTCGCGTACAACGGCAGTAACTGCGGTTAAAAATGCTTTCAGAAGTGCACCTAGAGCTCCACCAACTGCTTCCCTACCATATATACGAGCTTGCTTTTCATTATCATCAGCAGTTTCCCCTGCCCTCCTTCTTGGATCCATTCTATGAGCAATAACTGAAAACAACACTCCCCTAATTGAAGACTTCATTCGTGCTTTTGCCTTCTGAACATCCCCATCACTTACTGCTTCATGTTTTTGCCTATTATTCATTAGCTCCTTTTGTTGTTGAGCACTTAAGATCTCTTCCATCAATTGTTTTCTTCTCTTTTCCAGAACTCTTTTCTTGGACTCTGATTTATCGCGAGTGTGCTTTGTGGTTTCAAGTTCTACATCAATATCCTCAGATGCTGCTTGACTATATAAGGTTTCTATGAGCCTATCTATACTTCGCTTTACTTGCATAGTCCTTTCGTAGCTATCTAAATTATCAACTCCTTCATCAATTTGACTTAAAATATCCTCAAAAGGTTTTAAATACTCTTTAAATTGCTCTTCCAGCTGATTTTCATTCTTCAAATTCCTTTCTCTTCTGTCATCGCTATTCTCTTCAACATTATCATCTCCTTCTTCGAAAAGATCCTCATCGTTCATAATTTTTTTTAATTTAGTTAAAACCCCCACTTATTATTATTGTATATGAAAAAATTAAATTAACACTAATGAAAAGTGTTTACAACTTCAGCACTAGCTAAAACTACAGTGAAGCTGTCAAAAGTGGCAGGATCGTAATATCTCTCATATAATTCAACCGAACACCTGAGTTTTATCTTCTCCTTAGCATTAAAGCTAATCTCATAATCATTATTAGAGTTTAACATTGCAGAATTACGCAATAATTCATCAGCCAATACTGAATTTAAAATGCCATTAATTTTTATTGTAATCTTTCTACTTCCAGCACAATCAAGCACTTTTCTCCAGCCAAAAGAGGAAATATCTTTCATCTCTTCTTTGTTATTACGCAAAGTAAACCTTAAGTTTCGTATATTATTCAGCACAACAAAATTATTGTCATGACCTTTAATTTTCAGCTGTAATTTTCTCATCGCTACCTCCTTGTATTAAAATATCAAAATTAATTGTTGAATGTAAAACTTCATCATGCTGATTTATAGCACAATTACTTTCCAAAATGGTCTCACTACTAATGCTCTTTACCACCAAGCCAACATGCTTTATAGCAGCAAGCATGCTGCTTATATGATAAGTATATATGTCGCATGAAAATCTTACTTTTGTAGCAAAATTAGATAGCATATGCAGGTTAACATAATTTACTATGCGCAATCTCAGATAAGGAATAGTAACCTGCTTAGGCAGGTAATCATAGATGTTAGTAACATATTTCTTTAAATCAGAGTTTGCTTTTAATGCTGCATAAATACTATTATACAACTCATTTATAATTTGAATTTTTTCCATCTCACAGATACGGTTACGAAGATTGCAATTTGCAGGTACAATAGATGGTATCATCCTAGTGCTTACTGTACGAACATTATCTGTCAAGAAGATGTCATCCCATCCCCAGACACTGGTTCACTTTATAATGATGTCGTTCCAGTAGCTCTTTCTTGTCATACCAGTACTGGGATCCAGGAATTTTATTAAGTTGGTAAGCATAAAAGTAGCCGTTTTATTTTAAAATACAACATTTTGATGATCATGAAAAAACTGGATCCCAGTACTGGTATGACATCGAAGGGGCTACTCGGATGACACCATCTGTTGTATCTGCTATTGAATGACAAACAGGAACTACAAAACAACCTTTGGTTCGCGAAATGGAGAATACACCTTCTTTACCTCAGATAAATGGCTACTTACCCCTGGCTCACGATTTTTATAAAGAGCAGAAACATGCTGTATAATACCTAGCTTTATTTGCTCAGGAACGCTATCATAACCAGCTTCATATACAACATCAGCCCTTATTATGTTTAAATAATTGAAAAATTCAATATAGCTCCCTACGTCACTAAAATAATAACTAAGTTTTCGATTTTTATCAGTAGCCAATATTATTTTGTTCACAGGACCATAACTTAAATAGATTCTACGAGGTATATAGCCTTCATATGAAACTTGCCAAGTTTGCTTTACTAGAGACTTTTCCATATGCCACTGAGCATAATCAGTTGCCATAAAAATAAAACTTGAAATCAACTTATCATCTTGATCATTTTCAATTCGTAAAAAAGATTTAACCTCTCCTAAAGTTACTGGAAAAGATTTAGGCTTAGATTTACGTCGTATATTTATGATGGGATACTTTGGTCTTGTTGACATAACAACCCTCCTTTTCTATATATAGCTAAAATAAGTAAGACTTATCCATAAAAAATCTTACTTATTTTAGTTATCACTTAATATTAAGTTGCAGCAGCAACTCTATCGTACAAGTATATTGAGAAGAGAACGTATTAACGCTGTTTCTCCTTTTTTTAGGCCGGATTTTAGTAGATTGACATTCTGAGAATGAATGTTATTGAAAGTGGAGTTTATCTCTTTAGCAAGTAGACTGCGAAATTTCTGCACACTTTCATATGCGATATTTTCAAGTTCATGTGCAAACTTATCTTGAGCTACAGCTGATATGTCTTCAACTTTCTCATTGAACTCTTCTAGCTTTCTTTCCTTACCTTTAAAATTTTTCGTAAAAGTTTTCATATTAATTGGCCTCAACTATTCTTATAATTATAATGACAATAAAAAGACTACCGAAGTAAAAAATTAGCACTACAATACTGCAAACAACAGCAGCACACCAAACCGGTTCACTTTATAGCGTAAATTCAAGTATGTCATTCAAGTACCCCTTTTTTGTCATCCCAGTGCCCAGGCACTGAGATCTAGGAACCAGCGTCACGCACTGGAATGACACCCTCTATATAAACGTTAAGAAATTTACTAATAAAAAAAGGTAAAAGTGTTAGCTAGTTGTTACTCTCTAATCCTAAAAATTGGCGTTCTATACTGTATTTAAACATTTTATAAGCTCGCTTCAGCTTATATTAGGTGAAAACCCTAGAAATTATTGTGAAGACATAAAGTGCACATAGCGCAAAGATTTATAAGACGCCAACTGTATAATACTTTTGTCGTCTAATCTGCATAGATTGAAGGCAATAAAACAACTTCAATTTTATAGTAAGGAAGCTGAAAAATTTGTCAAGTAGTTTTCTTATCTTTTACAGGCATAATTTACATGCTACAATCAAATTTTCATAACTGGTGAATAAAAATGCAAAGAGATAAAATTAAAGTAGAAATAAAAAAGTTATCACATGGCAAAAGCTTGCCTCTTCCCTGTTATGCAACTATGCAGAGTGCTGGCATGGATCTTTATGCTGCATTGGACGACTCTGTTATTTTAAATCCACTTGAAAGGTTACTTATTCCAACTGGCATTGTGATTGCAATACCAAACGGTTTTGAAGGGCAAGTTCGCCCACGTTCTGGGCTTGCTGCAAAATATGGAATCACTGTCTTAAATTCTCCGGGCACTATAGACTCCGATTATCGAGGTGAAGTTAAAGTTTGCCTAATCAATCTAAGTAATCAGCCATATGAAATAAAAAGAGGAGATAGAATCGCACAAATCCTCATTACTCCTGTATCTCAAGTAATTTGGGATGACAGAGAAGAATTCTACACAGAAGAAACCGTCCGCAATGAAGGGGGCTTTGGCTCAAGTGGTAGATAATTTATTGCTTATAAGTTGACAATAATAATTTTTTACATATTACTTCAACTTATTTAAATGAGATAATTATGTTAACTTCTAAGAGCTATCTTCAAAAAACAAACATTGTACTTATAGTACTTACTTCTCTATGTGTCATAAGTGCAGCAACAGCACTTTCAGTTCCATGTTGGACGTCTTCAGCTTTGATGATAGGGCCAATTGGAATGAATCTACTTGCAACTGTTACCGTTGCACTGATTGCTTCAGTAACATATTCCATCATGAAAAATAATGAAATATCTGAGCTTAAAGCTCCGAGAATTGTTACTGGTAGCTATCAAAGATACCTGATGTTGCAGGTAACAGATAAAGATCTTAAATTTATTGAAGAGAACTATAAGAACGAAAATGGTGAATATATCATAGATTTTACTAACTCAAAAGGTGAAATATTCAAAGCTGCAAGTTATGGCCAGATTAAATACAAGGATAATCCTGATCCGATCTTGCTTGGCAACACTAAACTCCTTGATCTACATCAGCTATACAAGAAGAAAGGGGATAGTATATTTGAACAGATAAATTGTGAACAGGAATTAGAAACGTTAGGTTTAGGCGTTGAAGAAAATGATGCTAAAGAAATAATCATCGAATTTGTGCCAAGCTCAATTGTTAAGTCACCAAAAGTTGAACACGAAAAGCCAGAAAGATTATTAATCAGCCAAGTATAAAAGGAATAAGTCTTCCCTTCATTTTTTAGTGTTAATGACTTAAACTTATTGTAGAAACTGTCTCAAAAAATAGATATTCACATACTTGTAAGAAATTTGCTAAGGATTTTTATTTAGTCTGACTGCATCCTTTACCTTATCTAACAACCCATTAATAAAGCCAATTTTGTTTGGAGCATCAAGTAAATCAGATGCAATGTTAGTATATTCATTAATAACAATTGGTGCTGGTGTATCAAAATCAATTAACTCACATACTGCAATACGCAAAATAGATAAGCTTATAAGATTTAATCGTGAAAGTGACCAGCTTGGGTGTAAATAAGACTCTATTATTTTATCATATTCTTCACTGCTTTTTATAACCTTACATAACAAGTTTTCTAAGAACTGATGTTCAAATTCTTCACATTCAAATATATCTTTCAACGTACTTATGTAGTCCTTAAGCTCACAATTTTCCAATTTAAAAGTGCTTTTGTTGTAACTTACAAAAATATTTGAATAAGCAATTTGTACAGCAAGAAATCTTGCCGTACTTCTTTTTATGCGCCACTTTTTATCTATTGGTTTTTCCTCCATTATTTTAATTTATTGTGTAGATCTATCATATGCAAAACAGTTGAGGCTGCATGACCACCAACGTTCTTTTTATTTTTGTCAGCTCTAATTAGTGCTTTATCTTTGCTGTCAGCGGTAATTACGCCTATACCAAGGGGTATTGCATAATGCATAATAACTTCATTTAAGCCTTCAATTACTCCTTTACAAACGTATTTATAATGATCAGTTTCACCGCGAATCACGCACCCAAGAGCTAAATAACCGTCATAATTAGCATTCTTGCTTTTTACTGCAAAGAGAATTGTAGCTGGTATCTCAAATGCACCAGGAACTTCAATTATGTCATAGCTTGCATGACTTTCTTTTAATCTATCGACTGCACCTTCAAGCAAAAGGTTCGCTATTTCGGTATAATAAATTGAATTAACTATTAGTATTTTCGACATTTATCCCGACTTTTCTTGTTAAGAAGAACTTTATTAAGTATTGTTGAACCAGAGTTATAATATTACTAAATATCCAATATATTACCAGGCCGGCAGGAAAAGAAGAAAAAATAAAGACAGAAATGTAAGGTAAAAACTTCATAACATTTACTTGAATATCATCTTTACTGGTTTGATCTTTCTCACTTAGCTTCTGCTGAATTATCATGGTAGCGCCAAAAATTATAGGTAAAATGCCTATAGAAATAGGAAAGTTATAATTAAATAACCCAAATAATGTAAAAATGTTTGTTGGATCAGAAGCTGAAAGATCCTTAATCCATAAATAAAAAGGGGCGTGTCTCATCTCTATAGTAACAAATAATACTTTATACAGAGCAAAAAATACTGGTATTTGTATGAGCATAGGGAAAATGCTCGACATTGGATTTACATTGTTTCTCTTGAACAACGCAATTGTCTCTTTGTGCTGCTTTAAGCTGTCATTTTTGTACAACTCTTTTATACGAGTTAATTCAGGCTGCAGGCTTTTCACCTTGAACATCGAAATATATGATCTATTAGATAAGGGAAGCATTAAAAGTTTGATTACTAAAGTTAGCAATAATATTGCTAAGCCAAAATTTTTCAAAACAAAGTTAAAATATTCAAGCAGTAAAAACACCGGCTTGGTTATAAAATAAAGAACACCAAAATCTACAGCCTTATCAAACAAAGGTATATTGAGAGTGTCTTTATAAGAATCAAGTAAATTCAATTTCTTTGCCCCAGCAAAAAAGTAGTTCAGAGTAGAAGCACTTGTACCAGGGAGTATGTGTGTGTAAGGTCTAACAAAATCTGCTTGAAACTTATCAATGTTATTAACATTCGTGTGTTTAATGCTCACATTTATTTTATCTGATTTCTCAGGTATGATGGCTGTAAGCCAGTATTTATCAGCAAAACCAAACCAACTTTTTTCACTCGTGCTTGCCTTTATTAAACGCTTCTTAGAAATATCCTTATATGTCCACTCCTCTAGCTTATTGTTAAATGCACCTAGTACTCCTTCATGTGATATCCAATAGGATTCATTAATATTATCACGTTTACGATTGATTTTACCATAGGGAACCAAAACTACATTATCTTTTGTATTGTTTTCAATAATTTGCTCAACTTTAAACATGTAGTTATCGTCAAGGCTAATTTTCATTCTAAATAAAATGCCATTTCCATTATTCCAAAATAAATTGACCTCTTTTTGATTGAGTTTATCTGCTTGCCATACTGTTTTATAATCTGGAACTTTAATCTTTTCATTCGGATCGAGCCACCCAAATTCTGCGAAATATACATCTTTTGATTCTGCAGGTGACAGTAACACCACTTGTGAAGAAGAAGAACTCGGTTCTAAGTGGTAGTTAGTTAAGATTAAGTCATCAAACCTTGCACCTTTCAGAGAAATTGATCCTTCAAGCATGTTATTGGTTAAATTAACTCTCTGTTCTCTAGTAGAATTAATAATTTCAGAACGATTTTGGTATATCATAGGAGCAAGGTCGTTAGAAGATTCGATATGTTCAATATTTTCAATCGATGGTTGTCTTTGGCTCGTGTTAAGAAAATTATCATAAATAATATGCCATGATACTATAATCAATATAGAAAGAATTGTTGCTAAAATTAAATTTTTTGCTTCTGACATGAAATTAAATCGAACATACCTCCTTAAAGTATATATTAAATATTGTACTAAAACAATAAGATTTACTTATTTTTAATAATAGCTTTTAACGCTAATCTTAAAAATTTACTCTTATAGCTTCAAATTTTAATAATATGAATGCAGCAAAAAATCTAGTTATTTGGCTACTGATAATAGTCATTACTGCAATGTTTATTGATTCACAAGGAGATAAACTAAGCAATAGGTTTCTGAGCACTTTTCTACCGTACACAGGAAGGGTTCAAAATGGCGGAAGTATTGAATTTACAAAGTCATACGATGGACACTTTTATATTCAAGCTCAAGTCAATGATCGTAATATAACGTTTTTGCTTGATACCGGAGCAACTGATATTGTTCTATCGCAAAAAGATGCGTTACATGCTGGTATTAACTTACAAAACATTCAAGATTTTAAAATATATGAAACTGCAAAAGGTCAAATAAAAGCTGGTGTTGTTCACATCCCTCAAGTTAAAATAGGAAATTTTTTAATTAATGATGTGCACGCTAGTGTTAATACTCACTCTATGTCCCATTCATTACTTGGCATGAGCTTTTTGAGATATTTTCATTTTACTATTAGGGATAATAAGTTGATATTATATCGTAGTTAAACGTTCTATACTCTACTTATCAACGCTCTGCAGGTCAATATAGGAGCAGAGATAAATATTGCGGAACAGGTGCCGATTGCAATGCCAAAAGAAATGATTAAGCAGAAGTCTCTGACCATACCTGTACAAATCAGCACTAAAGGAAGAGCGGCAAGAAGAGTAGTACCTGAAGTTAACATAGTTCGAAATAGCGTCGAATTAATGCTGGCATCAACTACTTCACCTATTTTTGCATTTTTTCCACTTTTTTGATACTCTCGAATCCGATCATATATAACCACTGAGTTATTGATTGAGTAGCCAATTACGGTAAGGAGAGCTGCAACTGATGAAATATTAAACTCAATACTCGTTAAACTGATAAAGCCAAGAGTTAAAATCACATCATGGATCAGTGCCATTATTCCACCAAGTCCACACTGCCAGTTAAATCTAAGCCAAACATAAAAAAATATTCCAATAATTGCAATTAACATGGCTGATATCCCTTCAAATATCTGCGTTGAGCCTATTTGTGGACCAACATAATCTATTTTGCGATAAGTTACTAAATTACCTAATTTGCTTTCTAATATACTTTTAACCTTTTTAATTTTATCTTCATCTCCTTCATCTTTAAACCGCACAACTAAGTTATCACCAGCTTTTGAACTCTGTATCGTAAATCCACTCTCTTTTAGTATACTGAGAATAGCATCATCCTTGCTTGAAGATTTTATCTCTATCAAAATTCCACCTGTAAAGTCTATACCCAAATTCATTCCACGCAGCATAAAAGTAAGCATTGAAAAAATGATAAGAATAACGCTAACAAGTGCTGTCAAATTTCTATATTTACTAAATTTTATATCAAGATTATCTGGAATAAGTCTAATTGCCATATTTCCTACTTAAATTATGATTTTATATACTTTTTAAGCAATCGACTAGCTATTTTCTCTTAGCTTATACTAATAATGATCTTTGATTTACTTAATCTACTTGAAAAAGATATTTGATCAAAAAAAATGAAAACAGTCTGGTTGTCATTAATAAAGTGCTACTTAAACATCTTTTTTAATCGATTGATTTCATCAGCAAATTTTGGATCAGTTCTTATGAAATTTTCCACTTGTTTGACTGCGTGTATAACAGTAGCATGATCTCTACCACCAAAATTTCTTCCAATATCTGGCAAACTTTTTTGCGTAAACTTCTTTGCGAAATACATAGCTATTTGTCTCGGCCTCGCAAGACTACGGAGCCTTCTATTAGATTGCATATCTGCAATCTTTATATTGAAAAATTCAGCTATTTTTTTCTGTATTTCTTCTATTGTGATTGACCTATGATTTGACCTAAGAAGATCAATCAGGGTCTCACTAGCTGATTCTACTGTCATGCTTCTTCCAATTAACGAGGTATGAGCAACCTTATTTAATGCTCCTTCTAGTTCTCTTATATTGGATTTTATATTCCTTGCCAAAAATTCTAGGACATCCTTTGGAACATACATATTCATTCGTTCCACTTTCGCCTGCAATATACCAAGTCTTAATTCAAAAGTTGTTTCATTAATATCTGCAACTAATCCCCAACCAAGTCGTGATTTTATTCTTTCTTCTACTCCATCAAGATCACTAGGAGACCTATCAGCTGATATAACCAATTGTTTATTTTGGTCTATCAATGCATTGAAAGTGTGAAAAAATTCTTCTTGTGTACTATCTTTACCACTGATAAATTGCACATCATCTACCATCAATACATCTACTGATCTAAATTGCTCTTTAAATAACATAATATCTTTGCTCCGCAGCGCCGTAATATATTGATACATAAATTTCTCTGCTGATAAATATACCACTTTTCTTTTTGCTGACGGAGAATTGACTATGTCCCAAGCTATAGCATGCATTAAATGTGTTTTACCAAGTCCCACTCCACCATATAGAAATAAAGGGTTGCTTCCTGATATTGGATCTATAGATTCCGCTACACGCTTTGCCGCTGTAAATGCTAACTCATTTGACTTTCCTACCACAAAATTATCAAAAGTGAATCTGGTATCTAGTGGTGAACCAAGATTATGATTATTTTCCTCTCTATTTTTTAGTATCGTATTAGAATTTGAATTTCTTTCTTCAATTAATTGAATATCAATAGAACATACACTTTGATCTTCGCTTTGCCATAATGATAATATTTTTTCCATGTAGTGAACTGTAATCCACTCCTTTATAAATCTTGTTGGTACAGACAACAAAACTTCTCCATTTCTGTTGCTGATAAACCTTAGTGAACTCAGCCAGCTGTTATATGTTGCTTCTCCATAGAGATTATGGAGATAATTTTGGATTTTTTCCCAAGTAACATTGTGGTCCGTTACTGTAATAATCTGATCAAAAAACATAGTAGAAACCTTAGGGTTAATTAAGTTCATATACCACACCAAGAAAGAACAATAATCAGAAAGATGCAAGATAATCAATAGCTTACTGCAAGATAAAAAGCTAACACTACTTAATACATACTTAAAATTATGTAGATTTTTTGACGAGTTGTAAAGAGTATAAAAGCACTAAAATTGATCATTTTTTTGAAATAAAAACAATCAATTTGTAAATGTCGCTTGTACCGAGGGTTAGAAGTATATTATTAAAAAAATAGTAATATATTATGTATAAATAAGATATTAAATTTACTGATAAATAAGTAAAGTACTCGCATAAATATAGCTAATTTAGTATAAATTTATTAAAGCAAATTTATGATTATATTAAGTAATTTGAGTCATAATACTGTATTCGGTATTGAACTGGAGTTTTACACTGAGGGAATAAAAAAAGAATATTTATTTCTGAATAGCATCAAAAATAAAATAGCTTCTCTTGGATTTTTTTGTGAGAAAGAGAGTTCTTTAAACCAATATGAGATAAAAAGTGACTGTTATACGAGCTCTGATAATTTAATTATGCATTTTGAGTTGGCAAAACAATTACTTACTGAAGTAGCACAAAAACTTGGGGGAAATGTTTCTTTTAAAGCAAAGCCTTATCTGGATAGAGCAGGCAGTGCATTAAATGTGCATGTTAACCTTATGAATTCAAATAACGATAACTTATTTTACAGCAGCAAACAAAAATATAGTGACCACCTGATTCACAGCATAGGTGGACTATGTGCAATGATGAAAAAACATATGTTGTTTTTTGCTCCAAATGATGATTCATATTTAAGATTTCAGTACCCAGATATTCATACTCCAACGACGATTAGTTGGGGAGTGAATAACAGAACTGCTGCAATAAGAATCCCCTATTTTGGCAACGATTCCAAAAGATGCCGCCTAGAGCACCGTGTTCCTGGAGCAGATTGTAACCTTGAAAAAGTACTCACAGCAATAATTGAAGGTATAGTTTTTGGTATAGAGAACAAAATTGCTCCGCCAAATAGAGTGTATGGGATTGCATCTGATCCTCAATATAAGATGGAGAGTTTGATATAGCAACTACCTGTTAAACCCTAACCCATTAAACTCCTTTGAGGTAATTGGCCATTCTAGCACTTTCCTCACATCATTATTTACATTCCCATACCGTAATAGCAAGTCTGCAGCAGATAGTTTCTGCGTACTTTTAGACTTAGGCCCTATATTGGGAAGGTTGCTTGGTGGCTGCTCAGGAAGTGGATTACCAGATACATCCATGTGTTCAGGAAGAGATTTCATCTGATTCTTTATAGAGCTAGAGCTATTTTGTGTAAGAGTTTTATCATCTGGCATGCCAAGAATAATTTTCTCAGGCACTACCATAGTTTTTGTATAATCAACAGGATTACTATTTTCAGCATCTATAGTTACATGAATTGGTTCGCCAAACGCATTTATAGGGCCACCAAGTGATCCTTTCTCCATGCGTTCTTGTGCTCTTTTCCTTATTATTTCTTCTTCTAACTCAGTTTCAGTTCTTTCTGGTTCTTTTACGGTATCTTTTTCTTCACCTTCATCAACACTGATATACCCTTCATCTTCTGAAACTTTATCTCCTGAAACACCAGTAATTTCAGCAGGCTGTTCTTTTTTAGTTCTTATTTTATGAATCAGCAAAAGTAATAAGTAAGTAACTGCAGCAGCAGTAACTATAATGGCTATTTTTGCAGCAATGTGAATCACTGTCAAAAACACTAAGGTTGATGAAAGCCCAATCAACCCAGATACGATCACTTTATTCTTGCCTTCTGTCACACTTAGAACTGCTACCATAATAATCCCTCAAATACCATACTAAAGTTATATTATATAGAAATTTTCTTACGCTTGCAAAACTGTAAAAATTTTAATCATTTACATAAAGACATATAAGGATTAATTAATATATAATTTATCTTAGCTATAATATGATATAAATACGTATAATGTTTGGCATGAAAAGCTTACTTGTAGAGAGGAATAGAACAGTAATATTATTGCTTATCGTGATTTTTACCTTCGGCTCATACACTTATATAAAGATGCCAAGAGAAAGCAATCCTGATATACAGATTCCTATAATTAGTGTATTTGTCGGGTTTCCTGGTATTTCTGTCGAGGATAGTGAAAAGCTATTAGTGCTTCCTATAGAAAATGAACTAAGATCCATCGAAGGTGTAAAAGAATTGAGAGCTTTTGCAACTAATGATGGTGCTCACATGATAATCGAATTTAGAACAGAGTATAATAATAAAGAAGTGCTCGATAATGTCCGTTCAAAGCTTTTAAACATAAAATCAAAATTACCTATTGAAGCAGAATCTCCGATAATCAATGAAATAGACTTGAGCTTATTTCCGATACTAAACGTTGGCTTGATTGGTAATTTGCCGGAAAGAGCTTTAACTGAAATAGCACGCAAACTAAAGAAAGAAATAGAAGCTCTGCCAAATGTTCTTAAAGTTGAAGTAGCAGGTATGCGTAAAGAAACAGTGGAAGTTATAATTGAGCCCACAGTTCTAACAAAATATAACATTCAATCAAATGAGATATTTCAAGCTATATCACACAACAACAGATTGGTAGGAGTCGGATCACTAGAAAATGATACCGGTAAATATTCGATTAAAATATCAGGGTTATTAAAAGATATAGAAGATATTATGAATATTCCTATTAGATCTCAAAGTGATGCAGTTTTGAGAATCAAAGATATAGCAAAAGTATACCTTGGGTTTGAGGATCACCAAGGATTTGCTCGTATTAATGGACTACCTAGCATTGTACTAGAAATTTCAAAACGTAATGGAAAAAACATAATAGACACGGTAAATCAAGTAAAATACTTAATGGACAAAGCAAAAGATCAATTACCTGAAAATTTAAAAGTAGTTTATTTGAATGACCAGTCAAAAAATGTACGTGATGTGCTTGACGACTTGGAAAATGGTATAATATTTGCCGTATTACTAATATTAACCATAATGATGCTCTTTATGGGAACAAGGGCTGCTATTCTTGTTGCACTATCAATACCTGGCTCCTTTCTCATAGGAATAATGGCTCTTTACCTAATGGGTATTACTCTAAATATAGTTGTGCTCTTCAGTCTAATTATGGCAGTTGGCATGCTGGTTGATGATGCAATTGTAATCAGCGAATATGCTGATAGAAAGATGATTTGTGGCATGGATAAAGTAGAAGCCTTTTGCACCTCAGTTCATGATATGTTCTATCCAGTTTTATCATCAACATTGACTAAATTAGCAGTGTTTTTCCCTCTGTTACTCTGGCCCGATACAGTCGGTAAATTTATGCAGTACATACCAATTACAATAATTCTAACTTTAACTGGATCGCTAATTATGGCTTTGGTTTTTATACCAACACTTGGTGCAATATTTGGTAAACCTTCAATAACTTCAAAAAAAGAAATAATAAGAATGAGTGCTATAGAAAGTGGTGAGGTAAAAAATACTGGGCTTATAATAAGAACTTATGTACGTATGTTAGAGAAAGTCTTAGATCACCCCAAAAAATTTGTATGTGTTATTGTATGTGTTTTATTTTTGTCTAGTATATTATATTTTACTTTTGGTCCTGGATTAAAGTTCTTTCCGAATGTAGATTCAGATAACATTTTAATCAGCGTTAAAGTAAAAGAAAGCTTATCAGCCAAAGAACGAGATTTGATACTTAAGAAAGTAGAAGAACGTATTTTGGGTGTTGAAAAAGAAATTTATGTTTTTTATGCTCGATCAGGAAAATTTTCAGACAACGTTATTGCCAAAATTCAATTGGAACTTGTAGATTGGCGCTGCAGGCGCAAAGCTAAGCAAATACTAAATGATATAAGGAGCAGTGTGCAAAACATAAAAGGAGTAATAATTGATGTACAGGAACAAAAGTCAGGACCATCAGCTGACAAGCCAATACAAATTAACTTAAGCGGAAGTGCATCCAACTTGAATTCAGTAGCAGAGAAAATCCTAAAAATTATGGACCAACCTTCATCTGGATTTATAAATATTCAAGATAGTAGATCAGCACCTGAAATAGAGTGGAATATGAGTATTGATAAGAGTAAGGCTACAAGCTCTGGAGTAAGTGTTGCAACCATCGGTGATTTTATAAAGATGGTTACAAATGGAGTATTAATTGGAAAATATAGACCAAATAACGCAGATGAAGAAATTGATATTGTACTACGTTTTCCCAGAAAGAATCGCAACATGAAAACTATAGATAACCTTTTTATTAACACAGCAAATGGACCATATTCTATGAGTAGCATAGTGAAATATGTTCCCGAAAAAAAGGCAAATAAACTAAGTAGGATTGATGGATCACGCACAGTAATAATCTCTGCTGACGTTGATACTGGCTATCTTATTGATGAAAGAGTTAAGTTCATTCAAAATTCGATTACTCAAGACTGTAGTAAAGGAGTAAAGATTAATTTCAAAGGTGACAAGGAAGATCAACAGAAATCAGGAGCATTTTTATTAAAGGCTTTTATATTAGCAATTACATTGATGATATTGGTGCTAGTGGCACAGTTTAACAACATATACTATACATTTATCGTAATGACAGCAGTGTTTTTATCAACAACATGTGTATTTTTCATTTTCTTTCTTATTCAGAAAGTTTTTGTAGTTGTCATGTGTGGAGTGGGGATAATTGCTTTAGCAGGAATTATAGTGAATAATAATATACTATTGCTTGATGCCTTTCATCAGCAAATTAAGGTGCGCAAAAATAACATTAAGCAATGTATAATAAACGCTTCAATTTCTCGAATAAGACCAATACTACTTACCGTTGCAACTACAGTTCTTGGTTTAATACCGATGATTACTAGGTTAAATATCAGTTTTTTTACGCTACAAATCACATATGATGCTCCATCAAGCCAGTGGTGGGTTGATATTTCAGCAACCATAGCAAGTGGAATATTGGCTGCAACGGTCTTAACTTTATTCTTTACTCCGGCATTGCTTATCATACAAAGACATGAAAAAACTTGACTTAAATTAGCAATCATTCAACATTTAAGATAGCGTTCTTTACATGTTGAAGCTATAATTATAACTAATTAAATTGGATTTATTTATATGATTGCTAATCGTAAAAGCAGTGTTAAGCAGAAAAGCAACAAGAATAACATAGTTGGAAGCCTTGATGTAATAAAAACAGCGGGAGAGCTCTCACTTCAAAAAGGTTTGGATTTTAATATTATAATAAATGCACTTAAAAGTGCTATCGAAGCAGTAGCTCAACAAAAGTATGGTAGCAAAAGTAAAATTGTAGTTAATATAGATAGAAACACAGGCAAAGTTACCTCATATAGACAACTAAAAGTCATTAATGATGAATCAAATGAAAATGAGTGTGACTTAATTAAGTTGACACAAGCTAAGTTAATAAAAGAAGATGCAAAAGTTGGAGATACTATTAGTGAGTTGATTTCTCTTAACACTGATCTTGTTTCAGCAAGAATTGCCCAGCAAAAGATTTCTGAAATAATCAAAGATGAAGAGTTAAAAAAGCAATATGAGGAATTTAAAGACAAGGTAGGAGAAATGAGGTATGGCATCGTTAAACAAGTAGAATATTCAGATCTTATTATAGACATAAACGGAATTGGAGCATACCTTCCTTTACGAAACTTAATTGGTGGTGAGTCATTTCGTGAAGGCGATAAGGTTAAAGCTTACATACAGGCTGTTAAGCGCTCTGACGATGGACGTCAAATCATTCTTTCTAGGGCTCATGAAGGCTTTTTAGAGGCATTGTTGAATCAAGAAGTACCAGAAGTTGCTGACGGATTGATAACAATTAAAGGTATAGCTAGAGACGCTGGTTCAAGATCTAAAGTTGCTGTTTTTTCATCTGATAAGAATATCGATCCAGTAGGTGCTTGCGTTGGAGTTAAAGGAGATAGAATAAAAACTATTATACACGAATTAAACGGTGAAAAAATCGACGTCATACATTACTCATCAGATTTGGGTCAATTTGTTATTAAAGCCATTACTCCTGCAGAAGTATCAAAGGTCATTATTGACGAAAATGAAAATTGTATAGAGTTAATAGTTGCTGAAGATCAATTGAGTTTAGCTATAGGAAAAAAGGGTCAGAATGTAAGATTAGCTTCAGAGCTTGTTGGATGGAAAATTGAGATATTAAGCACTCAGCAAGAATCAGAAAGAAGAAATAAAGAATTTAGTCAATGTTCAGTTTTATTTGCTGAAGCTTTAAACTTAGAAGAGATTATGGGCCAATTATTGGTAACAGAAGGTTTTTCAAGTGTAGAAGATATATCTAACACTTCAATTAAGGAACTTGCTTCAATAGAGGGCTTCAATGAAGATATTGCAAATGAACTTCATAATAGAGCAAATAATTACCTGAAAGCAGAGAATGATAGAAAAATAGAAGAGCTAAAAAATTTAGGTATGGAAGACGATGTAATCAACTTAGCCTTATCAATAGATAATAAAATTGCTCTTAGTAAACATAATATTAAAACTTTAGAGGACATAGCAGATTTATCAAATTATGAGTTTTGTAGCATACTCTCTTCCTCAACTAACAATAAAGACAATCTAAAAGATACAGCAGATTTAATAATCATAGAAGCACGCAAAAAGCTTGGATTAATATAAAAACAATATGAATAATGAAGATATCAGTAATAAAAAATTAACCCTACAAGGCTTAAGCAAGCTTAAATTAGACATTAATTTAAACTCTTTAGATAGTCAAAGTACTGGTACTACAATAGTAAAAAAAAGAAGAAAAATTCATTCTGCAGAAGAATATAGTTTATTTGACGAGAGTAAATTAGGCTCTTTAACTGAAAAAGAACAAATTTCCCGCATTAATGCTGTACAGAATGCTACTTTGCTGAAAGAAAGGAATCAGAGAGAACAAGAAGAGAAAATAAAAAAAGAAGAAAGCAATCAAGAAGCTGAAGATAAAAATGAATCACACTCTGTACCTAAAGAAATAAATAAGGAAGTTTTAAGTAATACTAACTCAGTTGAACAAAAAGAAGATAGTATTGAACATGAGAACAATGATAAAAAGTCTTTTAAAGCTAGCAAAGATATATACTCTAAGCATTCTAAGCTAGTAATTACACAGGCAATAGATGAAAGAAATGCACACCTCCCTGTATTTAAGCAAAAATTTGGTATAAGAAGTAAACAATCAAAGTTTACTAAGGGTAAAAATATAGCAAGAGAAGTTATTATACCAGACAAAATAACTATCAGGGAATTATCTATTCGTATGGCAGAAGATAGCAAAAGTGTGTTAAAAATGTTTAAAGAAGAAGTTGGTGAGAATTATAGAGTAGATGATACAGTAGATCCAGATATAGCATGTGAAATAGCAAAAAAATTTAATCATACGGCTAAACGAGTAAGTGATGCTGATAAAGAAAAGAATTTACTCTTCATAAGCAACAGAGAAAACTTACCTAAAAGACTCAAACCACCTATCGTTACTTTTATGGGACATGTCGATCATGGTAAAACATCATTACTCGATGCATTTCGTGAATCCAATGTTGCAGAAAGAGAGTCAGGTGGCATCACTCAACACATAGGTGCTTATCAATTAACGACAAAAAATAAGCAAAAAATTACCTTCATTGATACACCAGGGCATGAAGCGTTTACTGCAATGCGTGCACGTGGTGCCAATATTACTAATATAGTTGTAATAGTAGTTGCAGCTGATGATGGAATCATGAAACAAACAGTTGAAGCAATAAACCATGCAAAAGCAGCAAATGTCTCTATTATAGTTGCCATTAATAAAATTGATAAATCACAACCTGGCGATGTAGAAAGAATAATTAATAGTTTGCCTCAGTATGACCTCATCCCCGAAGAACTTGGTGGTGATGTTATAATTGTGCCAGTATCAGCAAAAAAGAAAATCAACTTAGATAAACTAGAAGAGGCAATTTTATTAATTGCTGAATTAATGACGCTAGAAGGAATAGAGGATTGTCGAGCACTTGGATGGGTAATAGAGTCCAAAATAGATAAAGCTAAAGGAATATCAGCTACATTAATAGTTGAAGAAGGAACATTAAAGATTGGTGACATATTGATAGTTGGTACAACATACAGCAAAGTACGCAGTATGATTAATCACCTTGGTCAAAGAGAAAAAGCGGCACTACCTTCTACTCCAGTTGAAGTTACTGGTTTAAATGGTGTACCAAATGCTGGAGATAAATTTGTTGTTGTAAACTCTGAAAGGCAGGCTCGTGAAATTGTTGAATACAGGTTAGAATTAATCAAGAAAAAGCAAGAAGATTTAGACGACAGTAATTTAGATATATTCAGTCGTAATAATAGTGAAACAGAAGAACTATCTGTAGTTTTAAAGTGCGATGTAACTGGTTCTATTGAAGCAATATCAAGTTCAATTGATAAGCTTGGTAAAGACCAAGTAAAATTAAATATTCTACACAAAGCAGTAGGAGGAGTAACAGATTCAGATGTGCTGCTTGCAGAAGCATCAAGCGCAGTAATTTTAGCCTTTAATGTAAAAGTGGATTCAAAAATAAGAGAATTAGCAAAACAAAAAGGTATAGAAATACATACTTACAATATAATATATGAGCTTATTGAAGACATGAGGATGTATCTAACTAAAATGTTAAAGCCTGTTACACGAGAGGTTCGTGTTGGTTCTGCATCTGTAAGGCAAATATTTAATGCATCCAAAGCCGGTAATATAATCGGATGTTATGTCACTGATGGAGTTATAAAAAAAGACTCTTTAATTAAGGTAGTACGTGGCAGCAAATTGGTGCATGAAGGAAAGTTAAAAGCACTACGTAGATTTAAAGATGACGTTAAAGAAGTAGGTGTAAACTTTGAATGCGGAATATCGCTAGAGGGTAATATCGATATTAAAGTTGGAGATATTTTGGAAGCTTATCAATTAGTGCAAGAAGAAAGGACGTTATAGTAGTTGAATATGAAAAAGGAAATTAGAAACCTAAAAGTAGCATCGGTATTACATAGGGCAATATCAAAAATCTTAATGGAAGGTAATGTTCTTAATGAAAAAGTAGTAGTATCTGATGTAAAGCTAAGCAAAGATTTGAAGAAAGCAGATGTATATATTGTGTTATCTTCATTGAACATCCAAAATGGTAATGCTGATATCAGCACTGTTGTTAATGAAATGAACCAATCTGCATGGTCAATACGTAAATCTATATTGTGTTATGTTGATTTGCGATTTATACCTGAGTTAATTTTCAAGCCTGATTTAGCATTCGATAATTTTGTCAATGTAAGCAAAATATTACATAATCACACTTAATTAATGTATTTCAACCATTATTTCTCATTAATGAGAATACACAGTTTAACAGGTTTATGGCTTGCGCTATTTCCTAGCTTAAGCGGCATTCTTTTAGCCTCAATTTCTCTATCATATCAGGCTCTTTTTCTCCTTGTTTTGTTTACTATAGGTGCATTTTTAATGAGACCCGCAGGGTGCATAATCAATGATATCTTCGATAGAGAAATAGATGCGCACGTTGAACGAACAAAATATAGGCCACTTGCAAGTGGTGCATTAAACATAAAGCAGGCTTTGGCTTTACTTTCACTGTTACTGTCTATTGCCCTGGTAATCTTATTATTAACCAATAAAACTACTCTTATACTTGGAATAATTTCAATGTGCATGATAGTTATCTACCCCTTGCTAAAGCGTTACGTTTTGTGGCCACAATTGTTTTTAGGGTTTACTTTCAACATGGGATCACTCATGGGTTCAGCAGCAATAACAAACCAGATTAGCATAGAATCCTTGCTATTTTATATAGGATGCGTCTTTTGGACGCTTAGTTATGATACTATATACGCTCATCAAGATAAAAAAGATGATGAGAAATTAGGAATGAAATCTACTGCATTATATTTTGGCAATACAACAAAATCTTGGTTGAAAAGATTTTACTTAATATCCTTAATGGCATGGTTGTACGCTGGTATACTATCATCATTAAATAACATCTTTTATATTGCTTTACTTGCCATAGGATTCATATTTCACCACCAACACAAAAATTTCAATCCAGACGATTCTAATCAATGCATGTCCATATTTAAAAATAATTCCCAGATAGGACTCCTGCTCTTTTTCGGTATCCTTTTAGATAGAATTGTAAATTCTACTTTTGTATCCGTTCAGATGCATGGCTAATGTTAAATAATATAACCATTTCCAGCAGTAAAAATCAGCTAATGAGAGAAGTGTTTATTTTGGATGTGCTGGTCTATTAAATGTTCTACACAAATTTTCCTTTATATCAAATTTATTTTTTGATTTGACACACTTTTTTGAATGTTTTCTCAGCATTTCATTACCTTCTCTCTCTTCTCTCTTTCTCCATTTCCTGGCTCAATATTTACACATGACATTTTTCTTTGAGGATGCCTTGATAGTGGTTCATATCCAGAAGGTCCTGGCTGTGATTTTGATAAATCTTCTATTGCCTCAAATTTTCGCTTTTTCACTTGATAAGATTCATCTACTTCTTGACGGGTACTATAAGGGAAAAGGTTTGACTGCACCGTATCAAGCATTTCCTTACTACTATAGTTTGTCACAGCTTCAAGACACACCCTTTTGAACTCCTCAGAAGAATATGCATGGCTCTCAATTATATGGGAAGAAAGCATTTTATGATTATAAGCTGCTAACATTGCATATTGTTCTTTTGGCGATCCTGCTTTATCTAATAGAAATTCTAACACTTCAATATCAACTTCAGCAGCAGCTTCTCTAAATGCTTCATAATTATTGGCCGCCAACATTGCATGTCGTTCTTCTGGTGATCTTGCTCTATCTAATAGAAATTCCAACACTTTAATGTCAACGTTAACAGCATTTACCCTAAACGCTTCATAATTATTAGCCGCCAACATTGCATGTCGCTCTTCTGGTGATCCTGCTCTATCCAATAGCAGCTCCAACACTTCAATATTACCTTCACTGGCAGCTATTCTGAATGCTTGACAAGCATTAACCACCAACATTACATGTTGTTCTTCTGGCGATCCTGTTCTATCCAATAAAAACTCCAATGCTTTAATATTACTTTCAGCAGCAGCTTCTCTAAATGCTTCATAATTATTAGCCGCCAACATTGCATGTCGTTCTTCTGGTAATTCTGCTCTATCCAGCAGCAGTTTCAACACTTCAACATTACCATTACCGGCAGCTACTCTAAATGCTTCATAATTATTAGCTGCCAATATTTTACTCTGTACATCTAGTAATTTCGCTTTATCCAATAGAAACTCCAATATTTTAATATTACCACTGTCAGCAACTGCCCTAAATGCTTCATAATTCTTCACTGCTAACATTGCATGTAGTTCTTCTAGTGATCCTGCTCTATCCAGCAACAACTTCAACACTTTAATATTACCTTCACTGATAGCTTCCCAAAACGCTTCGTAATCATTAGCCGCCAACATTTTATTCTGTACATCTAGTAGTTTCGCTCTGTCCAATAGAAACTCCAACGTTTCAATATCACCACCATCATTTGCAGCTACTCTAAACGCTTCATAATCATTAGCCACCAACATTTCACGCTGTACATCTGATGATTCTGTTCTATTCAATAAAAGTTCCAGTACTTCAGTGTGCCCCGCATAAGCAGCTTTTCTAAATGCTTCATAATTATTAGCTGCCAACATTTTATACTGTACATCTAGTAATTTTGCTCTGTCCAATAGAAACTCCAATACTTTAATATTACTTTCAGCAGCAGCTTCTCTAAATGCTTCATAATTCTTCACTGCTAACATTGCATGTAGTTCTTCTGGTAATTCTACTCTATTCAGCAGCAGCTCTAATACTTCAGCATTATCATTACTGGCAGCTTCTCTAAATGCTTCATAATCATTAACTGTCAACATTTTATTCTGCACACCTAGTAATTTCGCTCTGTCCAATAGAGATTTCAACGTTTCAATATTACCTTCAGCAGCAGCTTCCCTAAATGCTTTATAATTATCAGCCGCCATTAACATTTTATATTTAATATTTTTCTGTGATTGTTGTGTTTCGTTCATAAATTACCTCTAACCTAGAGATACATTATGCAGCATAAATACTTAATATTTTTCAACATTACTGTACTTACATTTTTAAGCATTATAAATGCTTGTATTTTTTGTATACTTCTTCGATTTTTGCTTTCTTTAGGAAAATTTCTATTGCACTTTTATCATAAGATAAGCATAAACTTTTCTTACCATAATTTTTCTTTTCCATTTTTTAATGAATTAGTATTACATATTGCTAAAAATTTAAACAATATAACCATTCTCGGCGCTCAAAACTAAAAAATGTGAGAATTGTTCGTTTTAGGATGGGTTAGTCTACCAAGTGATACATATACATAGAAAGAAAAACAAATAATACTATAGACTTAATATAGACTGAGACTGAGACTATAACTATATACATGATAAATTAACTATAGCATCTTGCTGATAGCTAAGATCAACGTTGACATCATTAAAATAACTACTTACCTGCTTATTGTCTATTTTTCTCCTTTTAGCTTGTGTATTCCCTATGTCTAAGGGCCTTTTATCTTGAGACAGCAAATCTTCACTTGATGAAGTATTGACTGAAGGATAATAGTTGCTACTTTCTTTTGCATACATTTCTTTTAAGATTGAAACACCTTGAGCATTCAAATCAGATCTTTTAAATTGTAAGAGTGATTCTCTTTTTTCTATCTCATTTTTTAAATATATTAATCTATCCTCACCCCTAGTAAACAACTTTTGTATAGCATCTACAGTCTCCAAAGTATCAGGATGACTTATCCCTATAATTTCCTCCTGTATTTCTTGCAGCTGTTGAAGTTCCTGTAATGCTCTTTTCCTTTCTCCTAAATCAGAATGTAAAAGAGCTATATAAAATTTGACAGATAGTACTATAGCAGCACTCTCTGAAAACTCATAGTCTTTTTGCAGCTTCAGCACTTTTTTAAAATATTGTAACGTTCTATTGCTTAATGTTTTCCGAAGCCCTTCATCTATATTCTCTTCGATGGAATAAGGAGCAGGTTGCAAGTACTGACTATCTTCTTGATTTTTCAGAACATCTTGCAGCTGCTCAAGTAAAGCTTGTATACTCAACTTGGGTGATAAATCCTCTTCACATGGTAGCATTCTTTCATTTATAGTTACTTTTTTTCTATCTTGACTTATAAAGAAACACGCTAAGGCATAGGCATATTTTTCATCTAAGTTATAAAATTCATACGCTTCAGAAGGATAAATATAAGGATCACCATGAGATTTAAAATCATTTCTTTCAAGGAAAATTTCATCTCTCAGTTGTCTTACATAGTACAAAATCGTAAAAGCCTCAGTATACTTTTTTTGCATTACGAATATTTTAGCTACAATAGTTGCTACATTCAGATATTCTTCTATAGATTCCAGAGCTTCTTCGTCAAATAACCTCGTGACTATAAAGTCATTACGTTTAACGTATGACAATGCTTCTTTATAATTTTTTTGTTTGAGATAAGTAGAAAGTATTTTTTTATCCAAAGCAATAGGAGAGAATGCACCATTTGTCTTCTCTAATTTTTTTAAATCTAGAAAGATTGTTAACGCTCTATTATACCATCCTAAACTAGCTTGCGCACAGGCGAACTCATATTTAATTAATCTTGAATATCCATCATCTACAGTAAGTAATTCATATGATTTTGACGCAAGATTGATAACTTTTTGATACTCACACAACTTATTTAAGCTACTTAAGACTAAACAAGGAAAATTCTTATTTTCCCCTATTAGATAGTCATATTTTTGACTATGCTCAAACAAAGATAAGAGATGACTTACCTCTAAAAAACCTCCTTCAGTTTCAGATACCAGTCCTATGACACAGCTTAATATTTGTTTTTCCTCATCTATATTAAGCTGTGAACGTATTGCTTTTTTTATTAATTCATGCATAATATAAACTTTGTATTTATCTTCCTCTTCTGAATAAATCATAGAATACTGTTCTAGCAATTCGAAAACGGAATATAGCTCATCCTCATCTCTGATCCAGGCAAGAAATACACTGGGGTTAATTTCACTACAACCAAAATAAGCCATAGCATTTAAAATTTTGAAAACTTCTTCTCCGGAATACATCTCTTCTATTGCTTCTATCGAAATTAGTGATGTTATTTGTAATATCCTAGCGTATTCATTTTGTCCAGTGTTTCGTGGAAGTTTCTGATCGAACTTTTCATACTGTATTAAATATTCACAAATTCCAAATGCTTCACCCAAAGGACTTGATCCTTTGTTCTTTATACACGCTGCTGCTAGCTTTATAGCTAATGGAAAACCTTTAAGCTTTCCTACAAGTGCTTTTATTTGTTCATCTTGTGATCCATCTACTATCTCTAAAATTCTTTTGACAAGTTGTACAGCGTGTTTTTCTCGAAGACTATCTAAAGATACTTCTGATATATCTTGATAATCCAGATCAGAAGAAGTAAACAAGCAATCAAAACCACCTCTTTGACCTCTGATCTTTAAAATCCTCTTTAGATCTTCTTTTTTAACTCCCTGAAAAAGAAAGAGGCATTTTTTCCTTTCTTTATTTCTTTCTCTTTCCATACACATGCTTAGCCTATCTCGGACAAGGGAAGCAAAAGAACTTTCTATAGACAATATATCTTGAGTATTTACCTCATAGGCATGAAGATAAACTCCTTTGTTTTCTTCAACAAATTTTCTAGCTAGTTGAGTTTTGCCAATGCCAGATGGACCTACTATTGCTACTGCCCCTTCCTGTAATTTCTCATATATCTCATCTATTTGTTCATCCCTTCCAGTGAATTCCCCTACTGGAGCGCACACATCCTTTAAATTTATTTTTCTAAACAAAGACACTAATCCTTTTTCACTTGGTACCTTTATACGAGACCAAAGGTTCCTAGGTCTTGCTGTACTAGTGCACTGTAAGTCGGAGGAATTGACATAGTCTTGACAAATTGCTTCAGTATGGCTTACAAATGTTTTTTTCACTTTTTGACAATAAAGTGAATTTGATGTTTTTTTTAAATTCTCTTCCATCAAAGATATAATTTTACTATTTTTTTTAGCTCTATCTAGTCGGTTTTTGCTGTTTGTTGCCTTTTCACTTTCTCTCAACTTCGCTGTTTCTTTGAAGGATTTCATATGTACATTAAAGCTTTTTTTACGGTCTTGACGATAAGGTAAGATGTAATTGCTTAAAAAGCTTACCTCCAGTTCAATATGGGATTTAATTTTTACTATACAGTTTTGAATTATTTTCGTGCTTGGCACTTGAATTTCCTGATTAATAATATTAAATACCTCTTTCACGATTTTCTTAAAGTCTTGTGAATCTAAAGTATAAAGATAGTTTTCTGATCCCTTATTTTTAGCTTCTATTCCAATATATGTTGTGTCTTTTCTTTCACCAATAAGAAAACGACGATAACCATACTGACCAGACTTATCTTCGTTATTCCTTCTATAATAGACAAAAGAAGATTTCTCCTCTCTTATAATTTCAATATTTTCATATAAATCTCTAAGGCTATAATTTTTCTTTCCATACTTTACTATCTTGTCAGGTACCTCTTGCGAGTATTTATCAGAAATAAGAGCCTCAGCTATCCCTATACAATCCAATTTTTTCTTATGCTCTTTCTGAGTGTAATATTCAATTATCTTATCTATAGTATCATCTGCTATCTTTGAAACATGATCAAAGCCTATTTTCTCAAACTGCATTTCAAAACTTTGAAAAATATTGCATCCAGCATCCACTAATATTTTTCTAAAATCCAGTCTATATCTTTTAAACGTCTCTATCATATCTGATAGACTAACAAAACTTTTTGTTTTTTTTGTTACATTACCTACTTTCAAAGATAATCTCATATTAGACACCATCCTTTCACCTGTATACGCTGAAATTCCAAAAATGCACCGAACAAACCCATCAATGTTAATTTCTTGTGGAAACATTCTTTTTTCTTGCCTCAGCATATTCCCAAATGCATCGTATGCAGCAAGTTTAATTTCGAATAACTGTACAAAACTTATAACAAAACTTATCAAATTTGAATGCTCTATTTGGTAAAATTGATAATGCTGCTCTTCCTTATAAGATAAGTGTATTTTATTATAATATTTTCTCTGTTCATTATATATACGATCTTCTGAGCCTTTTTGAGATACTATTATCATAGTCTCTAGTAATTTAGATATTGTATATATTTCATATTCTCCGCCCCAAGCTCCAGGTACTTCCATACATTCTAAATAAGCTTCGAACATAAACTGCTGAAGTTGACTACATTCTTGCATCTTATCAAGCTCAGTGCGAATTCTCTTTACTTCATCTTCATTAAAGAAATCAGGCTGGAGCTTATTAACATCAATATTATACTGCTTAATTTTTTTATCATTGAATTTACTTTTAAACTTTTCTTTAAAGATACCTGTTATAAAATAACTTTCATTCCAACTTTCAAAAAAATCTGTCATATTAATTTTTGTTTCAAGTACTTCTCGGTTAGAATACATTGCATGAATGACTTCAATACGGAATACTTTCGTTACTAACTTCCTTAGTGTGTTATTCCCATAAACATTTATATTGTCTTGTATTAGCTTTTGCATTGCCTGTACATCATAACCTTCTTCAAATAGTTTTTTAAACCTCTTATAGAAAGCATAATCATCAAATTTTACGGGAGTTAAGTAAGCTAAAGCAACAGACCAAAATAAGCAATTACCATCTCCTGGTACATCAACTTCTTTATACGAAACAAGAGGATGCATTATCTTAGCAATATCTTTCCTGTTATTCTCTTCAGCAATATCTATAGGAGTCTTTCCTTCATTATTTGAAATATCAACATGTGCTCCCACTCTCAGTAAAAACTTAACAGTTTTTGACTCCCCCTTATAAGATAAGCAGCAATATGTAAAGGTGTATCATTATGTTCATTAACCTGAAAATTAATATCTAGCCTTGGACATACTTTGAAAAAATCTTGTAGCTTTACAACCTTCTCATTTTCTGAAAGACTACAGTCTTCTATAACACTGGTAAATCTTTTGTGTAATTCCTCCACTGTATTTTTTAAAATTGGCTCAAAATGAAAACTTCCAATACTTAGTATATGTATAGTATCTTTTTCATTGTAAATTTTTTTACTAAGAATTTCAGAGCTTAACACATTCTTTTGATAACCTTCACTATCAAGAATGTTATGTATAGGTACATTTTTTCCATCAATAGTGGTTGTTACTTCAATTAAATGCAATCTTATCTTATACTCATTACAAATCATTTTCCCCTCAATTTCAGGCCTGCCACATATAGGGGCTCGTAATCTACTTCCATACTTTAGGTCAGTTAATTCTTTATATAAGTGTGGTCTTTCATCTTTCATTTTCTCTATATCTTTAACAGTGTATTGCATGCCAACCAAATAAGTCTCCCATAAGACATCATTATTAATCTCAGGCAATGGAAGTGCTATTGTAGTATTGCTAGAATTTTTAGTATCTTCTATAATTTTATCTTTCATTTTTTCTTTATTGTTGAAAGCGTGCTTACCACAAACCTCTCTCAAAGATTTTACAGTACAGTTCACATCAGGTTTAATCTGTCTAAGAC
The DNA here is from genome assembly GCF_964028515.1 of Wolbachia endosymbiont (group B) of Hofmannophila pseudospretella. NCBI lineage: Bacteria > Pseudomonadati > Pseudomonadota > Alphaproteobacteria > Rickettsiales > Anaplasmataceae > Wolbachia > Wolbachia endosymbiont (group B) of Hofmannophila pseudospretella. The sequence continues at coordinate 261,292 of NZ_OZ034788.1, forward strand.
CTTGTACAACTGAATCAAAAAAACAATCTTTCCCATCAATTGATTTTCCTATTGTAAAATCTTTTGGCAGCTTCAAGTCACTTTGAATGCTAGTACCTTCCCTTTGACTTTTTATTGACTTAGATTGACCAGATATTTGCTTAGAAAAACTTGAATTTTTTTCTGAATGATTTACAGAACACGATGCGCCATTGAACATAATGCAACCTTCAATACTGATTATATCAAATATAACACATTATGGTTAATAGAATTAGCTAAACAAGAGTTTTTTAGCATTTTATTTGAAATACATAGTTTATGCTTTTAAAACTTGAGTCAGTACTTACAAATAAACTTCTGTTTTTTTACTGCAGCGTACTCACTGCTCCTTTCTATTTCTAAATAAATTAATATTATTTTAATTTCATACATCACTAAAAACTGAGTAATACATCCACTTTCAGCAACCAAAACTTCTGCCCGTGAGAAGTGTTCCTCTTGGAATCAATTGGTCTTCCAAACGATACATACGAACTTTTTTATATGGTGATTTTATTATACGCTGAAATCACCTATATTGCCTTACTTTCGCTAAATCTACATATGAACTGTTTTGCCTAACTTTGTTGTAAAAATTCCAAGCTTTTACTTTTAAAACGCCGCTTTTGTTTAAATTGTTCTCACAACAGTACGTACTTTTTTATGCTTTTGAGACACAAACAGTAAACAAAAGAATTTGCTTCCACACTGGTTGCCATGGTATTTCTATAGAATATCTAATTTGCTAATAGCTCAAGATTAACCGTATGCAAAACTCTTGAGAAAAGAAAACGCACTAATTATAAGCTGTGGACCTTTTACTATTACAATAAGAGCAAATAATATTCCACACAAGGATACCAACACTCCAAGTATCGAGACAAGCCCGTCTTTATTCATAATACCAAGTGAAATAAGAGTCGTACCGATTGCTGGAATGAAGTGAGTCAACGGAAACGGATTGGCTATCACCAATACGCAAACCAGCATTATAAATGCCAAAATCTTTTCACCTGGCCCACAGAAGATAAAAGACATTCTCGGTTTCATGAACTTTTCTATTTTTTTTAATGCAGGTAAAGTTTTTTTAACCACAAGGGCTAATGTTGAACGTTTAAAGGATTTCCTTTCCAACCAACGTGGCATCCAGGGAGAATGAAACCCAAGCAGAAGTTGTAATGAAAACAAGATTAAAGGTATAGAAAGAATAGTTGTATAACCAGGTGGAACCGGTATAGGCACCGATAGCGGCAAGGAGAAGATGATTATTAAAATACCAAAACCACGTTCTTGTAAAGCTGTTTTAATGTCAAACAATGTCACTTTATCACTATCAGCAGTACCAGTACCTGCAACCTCTTTTAGAATATCAGATGCTAATTTTTTATCTTCAGTCAAATTCTTACCCCTTTTCACAATTACCTTTTAACCAAACGACCCAATAATTAGCATAATCACTACTATAACACAACATCTATTCTTGATTTAACTGATTCATTCCTCTTTGAATTTCATACTTATGGTCTTATCTGTTTCGATACAAATTTTCGTTATTAGAAGATAAATGAGGTATATTATGAATTTGCTTAAACTCTTCAATTATAGGCAAAAAGGCCCTTTATACTGTACTAATAATGGTATTAGCTACGTGCTTTAACGTTATTATAATATTTTGCATATAAACCTATTTTATAAAAATTCACAATATGAATTAGTAAATAAATTATGTTTAAATCAGTTGCGTATATAGTAAATATAATGCATTGTGTGCCTTTGTTAATAGAAAGGTATAAGTATGCCTAGTTCAAGGCAGGTAGTACAATATAACTCATTTGATAGTAATAACCTTGAAGACACTACTTTGCCTTGCGTATTTAAAGATTTTACGATTACTTCTGAAGAGATATTTGAGATTGGTAGTGAGGGTAACCAAGTAATAGATAATTCAGATGGTGAAATAGAAAGGCTGCAACAAGAAAACTTTGATCTCAAGAAAAATGAAAAGCTCTTGGAATGCTATAAAGGTATAGCGGAAGAGTATGATCAAGAAGTGAGTGAGCTCAGCAAGAAAAATCAGATCCTAGAAAAGAAAATTAAAGAGCTTGAAGCTCAATTACAAAGAAAAACAAGAGAATTAACTAAAAATGGCCAAGAAATTGAACAGCTAAAACAAGAAATAGAAAAAGTATTATTGGACGTGAAGAATAAAAATGACATAATAGGGAACTTGGACAGCAAATTAGAAGATATGAAGAGTGAAATACAGATGATAGACAAAAAAAATGAAGAGTTACAGCAAAGGTTAAATTTGGTTGAATCTAACTCAAGTAGACTAAGAAAAGAAAGTGTAGTGCTGGTAGACAGTATAGAGGATTTGAAGAGTAATTATGAAAACCAGATATTAGAAAAAGATAAGGAACTTAATGATGTAATAGGCCAGCTCTATGTTTATTTATCAGAGCGTGAAGAACTGTTTGCAGAATTTAGTTCATTGCAGAATGAAAATGAGAGTTTAAAACAGAAAAACTTCTATATTAGTAATGAAGTGTCTCTTGAAGATGAATTAAACAAAGAAAACGTAAGAAAAGAAATAGTAAGACCTCAGTCTACAACAAAAGTGGAAATGAGGCGTATCAATGATAATGATGACCAGGAATCAATATGGCTATATAGAGAAGCAGAAGATTATCAAACAGGTGAAGATAAAAAACCTAAAAATACTAACTACGACATTGGAGTATGGAATGAAGATGACGATGAAAGTAGCGATGATCAAAAATCAACCTGGCTGTACGAAAAAGTAGAAAACAATCAAGATTATCGAACAAGTGAAGACAAAAACCTTGAAAACACTGATTACGATATTGAAGTATGGAATAAAGATGACGATGAAAGTAGCAATGATCAGGAATCAACTAGTGAAAGTGACTATAATGTTAGCTATTGCTTTGATTATGATGAAATTGTTGGTAGGACCTACGGTCAACTAGTCTACAATGCAAACATAATACGTAAAAAAGATTCTTTTTCCTTAGCAAAAGTAAAATTAAGAGAAAGAGAAAGAGAAAAATATGAAAGTATTTGGCAAAAAATAGATAATATTCATGATGAATTGGATGCTTTGGGTAACTATGGTAATGAAGAGGATTATGAAGAGTGCAATAAAAGACTTGATAAAATTGTAAGCGAGGCGCTGAAACAAAGAGTAATGTTCACTCTTCCGTATAAAGCTAATATATCTTTAGTGGATCGCATAATTGATACATTGCAAAAGCTATATTTTTCTTACGATACTACCCGAATTTATGGATTTTTAGATGAGAAAAAGATATTGCAAATAGTATCAAGAGGTGCGTCTTTAAATAGATTTAGCGATGAAGAACATGGCGATTTCGTGAACATAATTTGCTCAGATAGATACGCTCTAGATCAACGAGAAAAAATACTTTTAGAACTTAAGGACTTGGTGTACAAAAGTATCGTAGACGTAAGTGTAAAAACTGATGATCATGATTTTGAGTTAGAGATGGACAATGGACACTTTTGTATAAAATATCCAAAAGATAGTGTTGTCGAAGTTGCAAGAATATTCAACAATAAAAAAGCTAAAAATTTAGGTCTGGAAATTGGTATGCTTCAAGTTGGAGAAAGTATAGTTAGAGTTGAAAATGAAGAAGGAGTTAGGAATTACACCGACATTTCGGAGGGTAGAATTGAAATGTCTTTTACTACTTACTTTGGGAAGGTCAGTGTTTATTTATCTCCTAGTGATAGAGATAATAATAAAATAGAAGTAAAGCTCGCCAACGAAGAAAGCATAGCACGTTTTAGTAAGTTGGAGGATAAATCAAGTTTAGGGGGGAGCTGTCTTTTAGGAGGAAAAAATGTTTCTATAGGCATAGAAGATGGTTATTTTGAAATAAACAGTGACGTTTCTGAAGAGTTAGCTAAAACTATGAAACAGTCAGATTGTACAATAGAAAAATCATATGTTCCATCTAGCTTTATGAAAGAAGCTTATTGCAATCAGTTAGTAAATGAAAGGGGAATTTAAAAATCAGGCTCAAATATTTCAAAAATAACCATTCAAAGCAGCATTTTTTATACAACTTCGTTTTCAATCTATCTGGAAAGAAGATATCAAGTATTCAAAGTCCAATTCGACAAATCCATAGTCCATTCTTCCTCTAGCTTTTTTATCACTAATCCAAAATTTAGGTATAATACCAAATATCATAAATAAGTAGGCAAATAACTCACAGAACAAATAGTTTTGATCGAACTTTCCGTAATATTACGAATGAATGCACATATAGTATCCTCCAATAAACTAACAGAGTCATATATTCTATTTTTAATGAGATTGTCTTTCAAATATTGCCATAAACGCTCTACTGGATTTAACTCTGGTGAATATGGAGGTAAGTAGATTAAGGTAATATTTTGTGGTATTTTTAAACCTTTGGATCTATGCCATCCTGCACAATCCACAATAAGAAATGCCTCCCTTGTTCCTAAATATTGTGACATCTGCTCAAGGAATATATTCATACAATCAGTATTGACGTTTGGTGCGAATAAACTAGAAGTCTCTCCATTTCTAGGATTAACTGCACTATAGAGATAAAAGTTTTGCCTACCTAATTTCACCTTAACCTGTGTCCTAATGCCTTTTTTAAACCACCCGTGTCCAATCTTTGAATGTGTGCCAAACCGCGATTCATCGAAGAAAAATAGCTCTTTTTCGGGATACGTGACAATAGTTTCATTAAGATTTTTTTTTAAACTTTTCTTGTTTATTTTTATCCTGTTTATTGTGCACAGGCCTTGGAGTAATATACGAAAAACCTAACTTTTGCATCAGTCCATGTGCTGTAGACTTACTTACCTCAATAGAAAACATTTTCTCAATTATGATTTTTAATTTCTTAGCCGTTAGGTTGGCTCCTTCTTCTGCTATGACATTTTTAATTTCTTCTTGCTGCTTGTAGCTCAACTTCGGCTTTACTCCACGTCCTGGTTGTATTTTAAACGCATCGACTCCTCCTTCCTTAAATCTTGTAATCCACTTCATCAATGTAGTTCTAGTAATTCGGTATATTTGAGCAACTTTTGTTATTCCATATTCTTTTCCAGATATTATTGCCTGTAATCTTCTTCCTATCTCTCCTCTTATTCCGTGCTTCTTTAATTCCAGGTTACACTTATTATATCATTCTTCTCCTATTGCTTTACTTTTTCCTGCCATAACTCCTCACTAATTCTTAAATTGTTCTATTTTAGAAATTTTTCTTTATTTGTCTATTTATTTTTAGGAATTGGTATTAGTTTATTGGAGGATACTATATGTGCATTCATTCGTAATATTACGGAAAGTTCGATCAAAACTATTTGTTCTGTGAGTTATTTGCCTACTTATTTATGATATTTGGTATAAGGTATTGAAACTAACAAGTGGAATGATTACATAATGCACATATTAGTGAAAGGAGGTACAACATGAGTAATATAGTTCATTCAAATAAAAACAATAACCGTGATAACTTTAGTGTAAGAGGGTTACAAAGGGCCGTTGATGACATATTTGATAGCTTCTTTACAGGATGGAATCCAGAGCTTTCCAGAAGAAGCAACAGTCTATTACCAGCTTGTGACTTTTATGAAACAAAGGAAAGCTATTGCCTCTCATTAGAGTTACCAGGTATTTCCAAAGAAAGCATAGATATTAGTATATCTGGCGATAGCTTAATAGTGAAGGGTGAAAAGACATGTGATAACGAGTCAAAAGATAAGCAGTTTTATCATCGAGAAAGGTACTATGGCTCTTTCTATAGGTCTATTCAGCTTCCAGTAAATGTGGAGCGAGATAAAGTATCTGCTAGTTTTTCAGATGGAGTATTACATGTAACCATACCTAAGTCAGAGAAACACATCAAGAAGATTGATGTAAAGTAACCAGTAAGTGGTAGCAGGCTTCTAGTTTGAGGCTTGCTATTTTGAATCATTATAGATAGAATATAATAAAGTTCTATTGTCTTTGCGTATTTGTTGTACAGATGGTGTAAGGCCTTTGTTGCGTTTAGGTGTTGTTAATAATCTATTAATGGTTCTTATGTTATAATCAAGTTTAGGGGCTTTAATAAGTACGGACTATGACAGAAGCAAATCCAATAGTTACGTTGAAGGTTAAAATTAAAGAATTTAGCTTTAGTAAATTAAAGGCTGGCGAGAGCAATAAATCAGCACACTCTGGTGAAACAATGTATTTCGATCTTCCAAGAATGAACTTTGTTATTAATGGAAAGATTATAGATACAGTTTTAACCTCTGTGTTAATGGAAGGAGCGAAATATCGCAAAAGCAACCTTTTTAATAGTTATGATATATATAGCGCTGAAGCCGCAAGCAAAAAACAAAGAGAAATAGATAAAGATCATGGCAGGGCTTTTGTTAATTCAGTCCTTAAGGATCTTGAAAAAGAACTTGCATATAACGCGTTAAGTGAATTGTGGGAAAGTCATTGTGAAAATCCTGAAATTCCTGATTATCAGAAAACCAATTCGTACGGTAGAGATTTTGAGAGATTTTACAATGCTGGAAGAGAGCATATGCATCTATTACTCAAAGTAGGAGATGAGAATAAGAACTACCGACCATTTGTAAAGGAAGTTTTTAAGGAAATGTTTAAATATGCTGAAGCAGAAGTTCCGAGTGCCCCTATCTTAGAAGAACTAGTTACTAATTGTAATCAAGCAGGATACTTAGCAGGTATATTTATTGAATATCACTCTGCACTTAGCAATTATCGATTAACAACGCAAGACCCTGACAAAGTAATGAATATTGATTACACTGACCATAATAACATAAGAGTAAAGTCTGATATGGAAATACCTGTAATCAAATTTGATAATCCAGGGGAAAAAATATGTGGTCTATCCACCTCACTGGAATTTACACTTGAGTCTCAAGATGGAAAAGATGGTGTAACCTATAAAGACGGTAAATTATCACTCACTGTTCCCAAGGAATTAAAAAATTATAAAGAAGGAGATAGAAACTTGCTCTCTATTATTAGAGAATACTTTCAAAAATTCTGTGAAAAATTGGGATTTAAATTTGAGATGGAAACACAAAAAATAGAGCATGATTTAGACGATTTGCCGAAAGTAAACAGTCATCTTCAAGGCCTAAGAACGCCTATTTCCAGCAACGACCATATCATCGGTCATTAAAAGTAAGTATGTGTTGTCAGAACGAATGAAAGTTCAGTTAAGCTTTTTCTAAAGTATAGCATTTCTCCTAATAGTCCGAATAGGGTAAGATATGTGGGTAAGGTTATGTTTGACTTGTGTTGTTTTTTTGCTATTGGTTAATTTAATGTAAGTTAAAGATAAATTAAGTGGATAAGAAAAAGAAAGTATACTTATTTAAAGTTTCTCTAGACAAAAAAATCTACCGTGAGATGGAATTGAAAGCTGTCTTTATAAATTTGCAGAAACTATCATAAAGGTCTTTAGTTTTGAGTTAGATCATTAATTTGGTTTTTATAGTAACATAAACGATATTTATGAAAGTAATGAAGTATACACTTTATTTTATAATACTGATTATAGTTTATGCCTAATGAAAAAAGCGTCAAAAATTCTTATATCTACAAGGTTTTTGAGCCAGATAAAAAAATGATTTTTCTTTTTGATTATGGCGATAATTGGGAATTTTTAGTAGAATGTTGTGGCATTATTGAAGCAGAAGCTGGAACAAGATATCCAAAAGTTACTAAAAAGCAAGGAGAGGCTCCTCCACAATATCCTGACTACGAAGATGAGTAGTGTAAACAATATACCTATTAAGTTGATGGATTGCCTTGAGGAAAATAGCAGCAGGTTTAGTACTTGGTTAGTAAATTAGAAGTATTTCTTAGGAAATTATTTTAATATCTGTGTTTTTTAGGAATGTTCTCTTGCGTTGGATCGGAAGAGCTCTTCTACCTTCTCTAGCTTTGTACTCGGTTCTAGGGTACTGTACAACGCAAAGCTTATGCATGCCAATCCAGCAATCACTCCAACTGTTCCTATAGTAGGCATTTTCATAATATGTGATACAATACCACTTACCAGTAGCACCACCCCAACAGCACCAGTCAGAATCGCTCTCCGTTGCATTGCTTTTGTTGATGATTCTTCATCTGCAATTTTGAAAGATTTATCGTTAACACAAGGGTTAGAAGAAAAGATTCTTAAAGCATTCAGCTCTTTTACCACCGTTCTTCCTGAGTTAGCGAAATTCCCTTGATTTTCTTCATTCCTTTCATAATCTTCACCATTATTAATCTTCTTGCACGGCTGAGTGCCAGTTTCTGCGGTTTCTTCTTGTTGTTCTCCATAAAAATTTTCTTTATTCTTATCCGAAACTTCTTCAATATCTTCTGAAATATTATAAGAGCCTGTACATGATCTCAAAAAAGAAATAAAATAAGAGGATAATATAGATAGTGAAGGATATGAGAAGCTCATACCCAAGCGACATAAGTCGGAAAAAATTTGAGATTATTGTAAAAGATCTAGAGTCTTGCAGGAAAAAAACAAAACCAAGAAAACTTGATTTGTATGAGGTATTTTGTGGAGTATTGTACGTCTTAAAAAGCGGTTGCCAGTGGAGAATGTTACCAACAGAATTTCCAAAATGGCGCAATTGTTACGATTATTTCAAAAAATGGAGTGAAAAGCCAGATACAGCTAAAGAAAGCATTCTAGAGCGTGTGTTAAAAAAAAATAGTTCGCGTGGTCCGACAAAACAATGGTCGGAAAGAAAAAACCAGCTTTTGCATAATTGATGCACAGAGTGTAAAGAATGCAGATACTGCCAAAGAGAAGGGCTATGATGCTGGTAAAAAAATCTCAGGAATAAAGCGTCATATTGCAGTAGATACACAAGGTTTGCCGCACGCAATTTATGTGACAACGGCAGAAATAACCGATCGTAGTAGTGCTGTGAGAATGGTTAAAAGAGCACAAGAAAATCTCTCTGAAGTTAAAAATATACTGGTTGATGCTGGGTATACAGGAGAAAATTTTGCAGCTCAGATAAAAGCAACTATTGGTGCAACTGTTGAGGTAATAAAACGCAGTGAATTACATACCTTTGTTGTATTGCCAAAGAGATGGGTCGTTGAACGTTCTTTTGCTTGGTTGGAAAAGTGTAGGCGTTTGTGGAAAAACTGCGAGCGAAAGCTCAACACTAGCTTACAAATGGTTGTTCTAGCTTTTGCTGTTTTACTCCTTAAAAGATTATGAACAGGTTCTAAGCCACTGATCCTTCCATAATAGTTTCTATTAACGAGTTTTTTTCTTCTTTGTCACTTGTCATATTTGGATTCATCACTTCCTTATCATCCCAAGGCTCAAAACCTTCTACCCTTACTACACCATCTTTAACAGTACTATATGTACGTATTAATTCTCCATGACTTCCTAAGTAGTCCGAGACTATTTTCGTACGATTAAACTCCTTAAAAAGCCCATGTTTTTTAGCTTCTTCTAAAAGATCATTCTCAGCTTGCTTATTCTTGCAAAATCTAGCATAATGTAATAGTGTGAATACGTCTCTTCTACGTTCATATATATCAACTATTAGTATCCACGGAATCTTTCGTGTATCATGAAAGGATTTACTAATTTTTTCACTGATACTTTTACCCTCTTGTATCCTTTTTAATAGCTTAAAAAGCTCCTTTTTATCTTTGCTTGTTAACTGATCTTGATCAAATGGCAACTCATAGGTTATATCTGCTTCATTAGTTTTTCCGGTAATTAGTTTTCTCATATTATTTTTTTCTTTGTATCTCTTATGTAGCTAATTTGTATTAGTAAAGTATTAATCGTGTGATTTTTAAATCGCTAATTTGCAAAATTTCTTCATCTGCTCACTCCACAGCATTGGTATTTCCCTCAATTCAACTAACTTCAAACCCTTTGGCTGCCTCCCATTTACTATGTCTTCTTTGATCTTTGGTGCTAAATAATTTAACCTTAAAATTTGTTGTATACGTCTTGTACCTATATTAATTTTGGCACTTAGCTCTCCTACGCTTGCATATTTTCTCTCTTCTAGCTGACGTTTCCATAGGTGGGCTCCTACCACTGCTTTCAGTAACGCATTGTTTGTTTTACCTTCTGGCTCAATCACTGTACATTTATTTCCTTTCTTCTTCATTATTGGTATAAATTCCACCTTATCCTCCGAACCCATTTCTATTCCATCTTCTTTTACCATTACTCCTTTTATTAACTTTTTCACTACTTCTTTCTGTTTTCCAAAACTTAAATTTTTCCACTCTTCCGCTTTTTTTCCCCATTTTTCATATAGCTGTTCAGCTTTCTTCATCACTTCTTTTTCCACTTCTCCCGCTACTATAGTTCTGTTTATTGATTCACAACCTTTTCCCCTTAAGTGATTGTTACATATGTAATATCGATATCTTTTATTTTCTTTTTTTGAGTATGTCAGCGTCATGTTCACATTACAACTCTTGCACTTAATTATTCCCCTAAGTAGCGCTTCCTCATATTTTGCTTTTCTATATGGTTGATTCTTTATCAATTCCTGCGCTTTTTGCCATTTTTCTTCCTCTATTATTGCTTCATGTTTTCCTTCATACTCTTTCTCATAATGCCGTATTTTTCCCATATATATTGGATTTGTTATTATTCTTCTCACCGTCGCTTTTTTAAAGATATCTGATTTCGTATGGTACCCTTGGCTATTTAACTCTCTTGCCAACTCTGCCATTGACTTCAGCTCCAAATATCTTGCAAATATATGCTTTACTATTTTTGCTTCTTTCTCATTTATTATTAATTCTTTATCTTTTACATCATACCCAAACGGCAAAGTTCCTCCCATCCATAGTCCGTGTTCTTTTGATGTTGCTATTTTATTTTTTACCCTCTCTACTATCATTTCTCTTTCTAGTTGTGCGGCTCCTGATAACACCGTTTGTACGAACTTTCCCATTGGCGTATTATTGTCAAATATCTGCGTTACTGCTACAAAATTTACTCTATGTCTTCTAAAAAATGATGTTACTTCGATGCTGTCTTTTGTTTCCCTTGATAATCTATCTAGCGTATATACTACTACACAATCTACTTCTCCTTTTTTTACATCTTCAAATAATTCCTTTATTGCTGGTCTTTCTAAATTCTTTCCTGAGAAACCTCCATCGTCGTACCTTTTGGCCAATGCTACCCAGCCTTCTTTGCTCTTTATGTACTTCTCACATGCTACTCGTTGCGCATCTAAACTGTTAAACTTCTGCTCTAGACCGTCTTCATTTGACTTTCTCGTATATATTCCACATCTTATCCCTTTACACATTTTCCCTTCCCTTTTGATCACGCAAACCAAATAGGAGCGGCCCATTGTAACTCATTCCCATTATTTTTCCGGCTACTGCTGATAATGATGTGAAAAATTCTTCTCTGTAGATTAAACCCTTATCTGTTACCATTACTGCGTGAGTCTCTTCCCCTCTCTCTAATATTAGCTCTGTTCCCTCTACTGGCAGTTTATCGCTACTTATTCTTTTTCCCTTCTCTAGCCGATCTGCCAGATACTCTAGTCTTTTTGTCCCCTTTCTTGACATTTCTCCATACGCTTTTTCCTGCATTCTATAAGCTAATCTTGGTATCAGATATTTCTTTGAGTATCTAGGCGCCTTTTCCCCAAATACCTTCTTCCACGTTTTTCTCAGCTCACCCAAAGGTTTTCTCTCTAAATTCATTACTTTCTTTTCTATTTCTTCCTCCATATTTTTAGCCTTTCATAAATAACTTTTCAATTCTGTCTGTTTCTTTCTTTAATACCTCGGTTACTTCTTTACTATAATCCATTGCTGTCATTCCAAATTTATCCGCTTGCTCTATTTCTCCTCCAGCTTTCACTAGCTCCTCCACTATTTCTTTTTCACCTACCATGCACGCAAGGTGTAGAGGTATGCATTTATTTCCATATTCCTCAGCATTTACGTCTGCTCCTGATTTTATCAATTCCCTCACGATTTCTAGACGTTTCTCCGTTACCGCTAGGTGCAGTGCTGTGTATCCTTCTATATCTTTAGCATTCACATTCGCTCCTTTTTCGACTAATAACTCCACTGTTTTTACCTCTACTGCATAATGTAGAGCTGTTCTTCCATTCTTGTCTCTTGCATAAATATTTTTATATGAGTTCTCTAATAGTGACTCCTCTTTTCCTTTTTTACTCATGACCTACCTCACCTTTTCTTTGAATTTAAATCCCTTTTCTAAGCCCTCCTTTTCACCACCTCATCTATCATCTCATTTACTTGGCTCATTATTTTGCTTGCTAAATTTTCACATTCTTCCTTTATTAGTGATTTGTCTCTCTTTCTTATTTCTTCTATCTCTATTATTTTTAGCTCCGGCATATAGCTCCCATTCAGCATGTCTGCTATTTCTTCCACTATCCTCTCTATTCCATAGCACGTCAGTTCTCTACTTTTTGTTATTCCTCCTTTTTCTCTCAGAAATTTACTCGCCCTTTCACTCTCTTTGCTATCACATAGACGATACTTTTCACTTTCCCAAATGTAATACATTGGTGTTGCACCATATTTATTCAGTTGATTAACCTCAGCTCCTGCTTTTACTAGCTCTTTTATTATTTCAACTCCTGCTCCTCCTATTTTGCATGCAGAGTGTAGTGGCGTACATCCAGTGACATATTGAGTGGCATTTACTTCTGCTCCTTCCCTTAGCAGCACTTTTACATTTTCTAAGCTTTTCGCAAATACTGCACAGTGTAGTGGTGTATAACCATTTTTATCTCTTGCATTTACCTCTGCCCCTTTTTTTATTAATAACCTCGCTGTTTTGTAATCAGAGATTTCTACTGCTTGGTGCAATATCGTCTCTCCTTCTTCATTTCTTTTATTAATGTTTTTAAACCCGTTACTTGATACTTCTTTAAAAAACTTACTAAAAGATTCTCTCTTTTCTTCGCTAAACTTCATACTTACCTCACAAAATTAGCTTTTCTAGCGCCAGATAAATTTCTTATGTTTACCTGCTGCTATTTAATTCATGTCCTTTTTAGCATAAGAAAGCAAGTCCTTTTCTTTTTATTTCATACACTTTAAACTATTGTTAATATAATATATGAGGATCTAAATATAAGTACTTAACTTATTAGAGATATTACTTGACTATTTTTCCAACTTCTGTGCAAATGTCGATGTTCATGCCACTTTAGTACTCCTGGGTAAAATACTAAAATGTAATTTTCTAATTCGTGTATTGAGTCTTTTTGCTCTAAATCATTTTTATAGTAAACGTTGTGTTCTGCTAAAACATATTTTCTGACCTTCTGATCTGTATAATTTTTTGCTTTATAGTTGTGATACCAAAATCCATTACTGACCGAACAAATAAGAAACATTACAAACTCGTTTAATAGTAGTACTGGAAATATTGACAATAAAATTACACAAAACATCTTCAAGTAAACCTATGGTATCGTAGATACTATTGCGTAAAGTATTGTATTTGATATATTGCCACAACCTTTCAACAGGATTCAGTTCCGGTGAATAAGGAGGCAAGTATATGATGGTAATGTTTTCCTGAATTTTCAAACTTTTTGATCTATGCCAACTTGCACAATCCATTACAAGAAAGGCTTCTTTCGTGCCTAAATCTTTCGACATCTGCTCCAGAAATATATTCATACAATCAGTGTTTACATATGGAGCAAGTAGGCTAATTTTCTTACCACTTCTTGGATTTACCGCACTGTAGATATAGAAATTTTGTCTACCAATTTTCATTTTAACCTGTGTTCTGACCCCTTTTTTAAACCATCCGTGTCCGATTTTTGAATGAGTTCCAAATCGTGATTCATCAAAAAAATACCTCCTTTTCAGGGTGGGAATTGACTATTTTATTGAAGTATTTTTTAAACTCTTCTTGCTTGTTTTTATCTTGTTTATGGTGAATTGGCCTCGGTGTTATGTAAGAGCCTGTACGTGATCTCAAAAAAGGGATAGAATGAGAGGATAAAGTATATAAAGTAGGATATGCGAAGTTTATATCCAAGTGATATAAGTCGAGAAAAGTTTGAGATTATTGTAGCAGATCTGGAGTCTTGCAGGAAGAGGACAAAGCCAAGAACACTTGATTTATATCATGTATTTTGTGGAGTGTTATACGTCTTAAAAAGTGGCTGCCAGTGGAGAATGTTACCAAAAGAGTTTCCAAAATGGCGGAATTGTTACGACTATTTTAAGAAGTGGAGTGAAAAAGCAGATGCAAATAAAGAAAGTGTTCTGGAGCTGGTATTAAAAAAAAATAGTTGGCGTGGTCCGACAAAACAATGGTCGGAAAGAAAAAACCAGCTTCTGCATAATTGATGCACAAAGCGTAAAAAATGCAGATACTGCTGAAGAAAAAGGCTATGATGCAGGCAAAAAGGTTTCAGGAATAAAACGCCATATTGCGGTAGATACACAAGGTTTACCCCACGCAATTTATATAACAACGGCAGAAATAACTGATCGTAGTAGCGCTGTGAGAATGGTTAAAAATGCTAAAGAAAACCTATCTGAAGTTAAAAATATACTAGTTGATGCTGGCTACACAGGAGAAAATTTTGCAACACAAATAAAAGCAACTATTGGCGCTACCGTTGAAGTAATAAAGCGAAACGAATTACACACCTTTGTCGTATTGCCGAAAAGATGGGTTGTTGAGAGATCTTTTGCTTGGTTGCAAAAATGTAGGCGATTGTGGAAAAATTGCGAGCGGAAACTCAACACTAGCCTGCAAATGGTCGTTCTTGCTTTCGCTGCTTTGCTTCTGAAAAGATTATGAACAGGCTCTAAGAAAACTTCATCCTTTGTATCTCACGGTGCACTGTTGATTTGCTAATGTTTAGGCCAAATTCCTCTGAGATTTTTATTTGCACTTCCTTAATAGTAATATTTGGATTTCTTTCTACCCATATTTCAATTTGCTCACGTTGATTTTTGTTTAATTTGCTTTTTCTTCGCCGCTGAGACGGGGAAAATAATCTTTCTACTCTACCAAATTTTAGATGCTTTATCCATTCAGTCAAAGCAGTCCTTGAAATTTTACATATTCTTGCCACAGCGCTTATACTACTTTCTTTTCCTGCTATCACCGCTTGTAACTTTTTTGAAACATATGCGTTATTTCTGACCTTTTTTAACATTTCTTTCGCCAAATTTACAACTTTTTCGTCTAATAGTTTTGACCTTAATGCCATTTATACCTCTCTATTTTATCTACTTTAGTATCACTTCTTTCCCATTATTGTCTATCTGTTCTTTATATAGTGGGAATTGGTATTACTTTTCCTTCTTTCACCTCTGTTATTTTTACTTTTTCTAATTTAAATCTTTTTTCCCATTTCCCTAAAGCTTCTGCTGTTGCTGCATATATCTCAAGTGTTAAATCTCTACTGATTGGTTTATCCACTAATTCAAATAGTCTAGACCCATAATCCCTTCTCATTATCCTACTGTTAATAGGAGTGGTCAGTATATCAATTATTGATTGTTTCAGATGTTCTATTCCTTCTAATTCTTTTCCTGTTTTGGAGTCCATCCCTTCCATTTTTAGCCTGCAAACACGTTTTCACTGCCTTTTATTACTTTAAACCCACATGAAACTATATCTCCTACTCTTCCCGCTCCAAACCCATTTGCAAACACTGTTTTTGATCCTTCAGTTAATGCTCTTCCTTCACTAAATTTGTCTCCTTGTCTGCACATTGGCTTACCATTTACAGAAACATTGTTACTCCCACTAATGCAAAAATGCGGTGTTACTTCTACACAATAATCTCCTACTCGTACAACCGATTTATTCATTTAATTAAGGTTTATTCTATCTGCTTTCAGTTTTATTTCGCTCTTCGTCATCTCTATGCTCGATTCCCCAGCTTTCAGTGTTATTTTGTCTACTACTTCAATCTCTAAATGATGCTTCTCTTTATCATATAACAATCTTGTTCCATCCTGAAACTTCACACTATTTATTTCTTTTTTATCCTCTGGTGCAGAGTATTTTTCCTGATATATTCCTCCTAATACCACTCCTAATGATAGTTCACCAAGAGGAGAAAATACCATTACTTGTTCATCGATATCTGGTGGAGACCAATTTCTATCTTTTCCTGCTTTGCTTGTTATCCATGGTAAATAATCTGTTAAAAATTCTCCTATTTTCACTCTTACTTTTGCTTTTTCACAATCTATTTCTTTTACAACTCCTATACGGACAATATTGGCTAATTTCCTCTGTAATTCTGCAATCGCAAAATTATTCTCTAACATTTATTTCACCGATTTCTATTTTGTGTGGCATAAATTTTCCTTCTTTCCAAATAGATCGCCCTACGTGTATTGTATGCACCCATTCTACCATCCACACAAGATATGCATCTAATTCAGGTCTAAATTCGTCAACTTCTGCAGAGATAAATTCTCCTGGTGAAACATTTTTTACGTTCCAAGTATTTTTATCTACTACTTTTGCTACTTCTGCTGCTAATGACCTGACAATAATAGCTGCATTTTCTATTGTGCTATCAATCACAATCCTCGCTTCAAATCTTGCTTTCAGCGCTAATTCTTCTGTTCCAGGATCATGTCCTTTTTCAAATCCGCTAAGTTCCACAAACACCGCTGGCGCTACTAATTCCTTTCTTATCGATGGATAAATTTCACATGTCTGTATTGCTGGTATTTCTTTCTTCAGTGTGGTGCAAATTGCGTTATGCAAATCTTTAAAATTCATACACTTCCTGTAATATAACTTAATTCACGTTCAAAAAATTTTGTAAATACTTTCTCAACCTCATAATTAACAAGATTCCCTATTATCCTTGAAGCCTCAGGTTCTAGTGGCAACTTAACTTCCTTTATTGGCAATGCTGCCCTTCCTTCACGTTTAAACATACCGCTATTTCCTTTTGGCATAACTGCTGCAAATCCTCCTATAAACTCATGCTTTCCTACTTTCGATCCTCTTCTTGTTTTTTGTATTTTGCCAATTGCCGATGCTTTAATGTCATAGAGATTTGCTCTAATTAACACTTCTAATCTGCTAGTTTTCGCCTTAAAAATTCTTAATCTCTTTCTTATCAAACTTAATTTTACCTTCTTTTCCTCACTGATTTCCTTAGCTGCTTTTGATTTTAGCCATATTGCTGTTTTGTTTAATGCACTCACTGTCGCTTTTTCCACTTTTTTCCTTTCAGCATCTATACTTTGTATAATACTACCGGTGTTAATACGCATTTATACTCCTGACGCTCGAATTTTCCATACCATTCCTGAATTATCTTGCAGCGGTGGAGAATATACTTTATATTTACGGTCACCTATAACAAAAATATCTCCTTGTATCTTGTCAAAAGCATCTGATGTTTTAAGCTTAAGCATTAGGTGGAGAAGGGAAGAACTTTGAATATCTCCTTAGATATAAAATCTGTGTGGTAGACAAGAGTTCCCTTCTCAAAAGTATAGGCTGAACGGTATCGTAGAAAGACCTAAATGTTTATAATTCTGTATCCACAAGGTTAGCCTTACTTTTCATTTTAATAGTAACGTATGGAGTTATATATGATCAACAACTTTTTGGGTATAGACATATCAAAAGATCGCTTTGATGTTTCTCTTTCATTCATAAGCAACAAAGGAAAACGTGAAACCAGGAAAAGGAGTTTCAAGAATAATGATCATGGGTTTCAAGGTTTACTGAGCTTTCTACAAAAGCATAATGTAGAACAAGTAAAAGCCTGCATGGAAGCTACTGGTTGTTATAGTGAAGCCTTAGCTGAATTTCTACACAATACTGGACATTTTGTGAGTGTTGTTAATCCAGCTTGTATAAGATTTTATGCAAAAAGTAAGCTTATACGACAAAAGAATGATCAGACTGATGCAGAGATAATTGCCGATTATTGCCAAAGACAGGAACCTATTCGTTGGGCACCACCTTCTCCTGAGTTAAAGAAATTAAAGCATCTTTATCGTTGCTCGGCTGCGTTAAAAGATGAATTGACATTAGTAAATAACCACTTAGAAAAAAAAGAGAGACTGCCTAAAGAAGTTGCAAATGCTTGGGAAGACCTTGCAATGAACATAAAACAAAAAATAGAAAGAATAAAAAACTCCTTACGTGAACTATTAAATAAACACAAAGAATTGTTGGAAAATTTTCAACTTCTATTGACCATTCCAGGAATAGGAGAAGAATCAGCAGTAGCTATTTTGGCTGAAGTTCCTAACATAAAAGCTTTCAAGGATGCCAGGCAATTGGCAGCATATGCTGGAGCTATACCACGAAATATAACGTCAGGTACGTCTGTACATGCCAAGCCCAGATTAAGTAAATCCGGTTCACGAACATTATGTAAGGCAATGTACTTTCCTGCCATAGTAGCTAAGAATCATAATCCTACTATTATGACTTTTTGCAAAAGGTTAAAAGAGAAAGGCAAGCATAACATGGCCATTGTGGGAGCTGCAATGCGTAAGTTACTCCATATTGTTTTTGGTGTTTTAAGGTCAAAGAAGGCTTTTGATCCAGATCATATCAAAAACTACAGAGCTAGGAGTTTGGCTGAAAGTTTAGTGCTTTAAAATCAAAAAACGCTCCAATTATGTAAAATAGTATCTTACACAAATTTTGTAACTGGTTAGTGAATATGTTGATAAGTAAATTAATTTTATACGTACAAAAAAGCGGAAATTTACTTATCAACATATTCACTAACTATAATCTGTGTACCGTTACACAAAATGTGAATTGGAAGTATTTTTTAATTTTATGATACAGCTTGAACAATTTTTGTAATTTTTTTGTTGACTTGCAAGACGGTATCTACAATTGGCTGCAGTACATCAAACGCACTTACTTCCAACACTAAAGTTTCTCCTACAAATTGCCCTTCACCAATCTCGTATAATTTATCTGGCTCTTGCTTTAATACTTGTACCATGTACGCCTTATTTTTCGACTCATACAAAGCTAACTCTCCTAAATGGGCAAAACAATCTTTAAATAATCTCTTTATATTTTTCTGCATACCATTTTTTCTAAAAGTCTTTACATATTATTTTAAACATATTGCATATCTTATATTTTTATGGTATATTTTTAAGGTCATAAATAGAGTTTTCTATGTGGGGACCCTACTATGTTGTTACTATTTTCGCTAAAACGGCCGGACGATGGCACATTGGCAGAGGATTTGACTGCGTATGTAAATCGGTCCCTCTATCAAATCTTCTTGGCTCTTGTTTCGCGTAAAGTGGCTGTCCAAGAGTATTTACTGTCTCATTAAAGTCTGCTGGTGCAAAATACGTTGTAAATGTGCTCGCTGTTCCTAGTGGAAAACAGTTTCCACTTTCTCTTTCTATAAATCTTCTTACGGTTCCTTCAGGGTCGGTTGCTTGCCCTCTATACTCTTCAAATGTTATTCCACAGAACGTAAATCCTGATCTCATGTCATTCCTCAGCGCTGCTCCTTCTTGCCATCTTTCATATGCCTCTTTCACTTTACTATGCGAAATTAGTGCATCAAAAAACTCTGGACTTACCAGTGCATGAATCCCCGTCATATATTCACCACTTAAATTGTCCTCAACATGGCGCAATACTTCCAGACACTTACGCTTTACATCGGTTGTCGCAGTCCCCAATGCAAAATTTACTACTTTTGGTGTAATTTCAAATTCGTTGTAAAGGTTTAATAACTCCGACCCATCAGCATCAAGAATGATTCCCTTCAGCGCTCCCATTCTCAAATGTTCTAACGTTATTGCGTGTTTATTTCTCATTAGCTGCAAATGATCAGTTATTACATCTGCCAATGCTTTCAGTTCACTTTCTGACCCAAATGCCCTTATTCCCTGTACTTCCTCAGGCAACACTACGTCATCATGTGGTATATGTGGAATGGTAAAAGTTCTTATTTTTCGTTTTCCACGTTTTCCTACTGTTGCTGGTGCTCCTGGTAACTGCGTTGGTAGTAAACTTAATACTCCATTTTGCTCCTCTATAGTAATATGTCTAAATCTTACTGACCTACTTGGAAACAAATTTAAATTTTCAACTCGTCCATAATTTATCGGCAATATATTTATCGCATTTGTTAGTGCCGTCATGCTAAATGCTGTATTTGTAAATGGATTTTGCATTTTTTCTTTTCCCCCTTTTGTATTTTTAATAGTTTTTTTAAGCTCCCTTGCGGATAATGATCCCTCGTCCTTCAAGGTGCTTTATTGCTGCAGTTTTCTGCTCTTCAATGATATTTGCTGGCCATACAACTGCATGATCTGCTAGTATTGCACCACGAGCAATAATTACTCCTTTACTATTTTCCTTTGCGTTTACATCGCTTGCTATCACTCCTATAGCCGTTTGTGTCCCATCTGTGGCAGTTGGATTTAAAGCTTTAATAAAACCATCTTTAGTATCATAACCAACTACTTTTCCCAGCTTTAGATTTTGTCCCTTGGCTACTGTTATTTGATCTCTTGAATATAGGTTGGACACTTCATATTTCAGAAGATCGCCTAAATTATTTCCTTCAGTTATACTTATCATGTCTTTTTCTCTCCTTTTTTTATTTTTTTACCGCCATATTTGTGGTTGTTATACACGGCGGTTATACACATACTTTAAATGTTTGATTGCGCACGACTTTTCGCTACCTGCATCATCAACTCTTCTCCTGAATTCTGTGGTATTGCACTTAGTATTTCTGTCTTCTTCGTTCGCTCTGCAAGTAACTCCATTAAAACTTCCCTGGCTTGCTCAACACTTACGCTTTGCTCAATAAATTCTCCTATCTTTTCTGGCATTCGTGATAAGTTACATAAACGTATTAATTCAAGAACTTCAGTACGATACTTAGTTAAATTGTCAGTTTCTAGGTCATTTGTAGTTTTTTCATTCATAGTAATATCCCCTTTTTTATTAATAGATTTAAACTCTGAAAGAATTGTAATTCCATCTGCAAGACCTATTTCTACTGCTTTCTCGCCAAAATATAGCCCTGCTTCTGTTGATTTTATTGCCTCTACAGAAAGGTTTCTATTGCGTGCTATTAGCTCAACCAGCATTCCATATAAACGATTCACTTCGCTTTTTAGGCTTTCTAAACTCTCAGAAGTTATTGGCTCATGTGGATTTAAATCATTTTTTCTACTTCCTGCAAATACTGTCGTATATTTTATTCCCTGTTTTTCATCAAACCCACTTTGATCTATATGACTTGCTATTACTCCTATGCTTCCAACTCCTGAAGTTCTAGTTACCAATACTTTTTCAGCACTTGATGCAATTGCATACGCCGCAGAATACGCATCATCATTTGCTATTGCCACAATCCTCTTTTTTCTCCTTGCTTGGTAAATAAAGTCGGAAAGGTCGAATAAACCGTTTACTTCTCCTCCGGGGCTGTCTATGTCCAAAATTATTGTTTCTACTTCTTTATCTATTAAAGCTTCTTCTATCTCTTCACTTATCTTCTCATACGATGTCATCCCCAATACATCATCAAAAACTTCTGACTTTTTCGTCAAGATTCCATGTATTGGTATTATTCCTCTTTCACTATTTCTTACCGCATGTTTTATATTTTTAAAGATAGGCTGCTTTCCTGTTTGTAGTGACAGTAATTCAAAACTCCTTGGTTCTACCATTACACATCTGTTTAGCCATATCGCTTGGTTTTTCATATTATCTCTTGATTAGTAGTAACGTCGGAATCAAAACTTAAACCCAAGGAACTAGCACGTCTTTGATCTTCTGCAATTTCTTGGTCTATTTCTTCTACATCATAACCTAGCTCTGAAACCACTTCTGATCGACTCTTAAATCCATTTCTTACTGCCATTTGTTGTGCTTGCTGGTCTTTTAAAGGATCCACCCAATCAAATCCCTGTGGTATCCATTTTACTTCTTCTTTCGCTGCTTTTGCTACTTTTTTATCTATACTCAGTTCTCCACAGAGTACTGCTAATTCTAGCCATCTACTCCATACTGGTCTGCAAAATTGAAATACCATAATGTTGTGTTGCAGCATAGCACATCTACGACGAAACTCTATTAATCCTGCTCGAATGGATGAATAATTAACGCCCGTTAAATCTCCTGTTAGTTGCTCATATGTTATCCCTGTGCCTATTGCTATTGCCCTCAGCTGCTGTCTCATGAATGCTTCATAACTTCCTCCTACATCAGATGGCTCTGAAAATTTTATGTCTTCTCCTGGGTCTAAAAGCTGCATTGTTCCTGGCTCTAAACCTGATAGTGCTACTCCTTGCTCATTACTTTCACCTTCTCCTAAAATATTTGCTTCAGGATCGAGCCTTGTAATAAACCCTGCAAACATCGCTGCTGTCTTTTTTCTCACTAATTCTGCATCATCATATTGATCAAGTTCATAGAGCTTTAGCAGTATACTCGAAAGCCATGGCTCTCCTCTAATTTGCCCAGGTCTTAATGGTCTATAAATATGTAAAACATCATTTGCTGGCACTCTCACTGATTCACCAAATGAGCCTTCACCAGGGTGTTCTTTAAATAGGTAATATGCTTCTCTTTGCCCAAGCTTGTTAAACTCAATCCCGTTTCTTATTACATTACCATTTCCTAAAGTTTGATTTGTTTTATTATCTAAATGTTCAGACTCAAGTACTTGCAGTTGTAATGGCACAGAAAATCTATCTTCCAGCTTTCTCGTTCTTAAACGTACAAAACATTCTCCTCCCTCTATCATACTTCTGCATACTAGAGCTTGTAATCCATAAAAATCACTTACTCCGTTACTGTCTGCTTCATCTGTCCATCTTAGCCATAATTCTTGCACCCTCTTTCGAAATTCCCCATCCCTTGCTTTTGATTGCGGTTTTATTCCTGTTCCAATAGAGTTACTTACTATTGTATCAATAATATTTGCTGCATATGGATTTTTTCTCACCATATCACGTGATCTACTACGTAAAGTTTCAAGGTTTTGAGACAGCAAATTGTTTATACTTCCTAACTCTGGTTGAAAGTGAAAAAATCTTCTTCCTGAGCCTGCAGCATCCCAGGCTGAGCTTTTTATCTTTGGTTTGTTAAATAGTTGTTTGAATGATTTTAATAACATTTTGCCTCTTTGATTATGCAACAAGTTGTTGCACAATTTGACATTGAAAAATTATAGCAAGTTGCTAGAGAATTTGGTCAACAGATTGTATGTAGAGAGTCATTACTCTGGACTACGTTTATAAATTTCTTTTCGATGTCCTATTGCTGCAATTTTGACCATGTGCTCTGAGTTATCTATTAAGTATATGACTCGATAATCGCCAACACGCAACCTAAAGTAGCCTACCCATTTATGCGATAAAGCCTCACCTACTTTATCAGGAATAATTGTGAGACGTTTTTCTATAGCTTTTTGCACCCTTAACCGTATTGTTTTCGGAAGAGAAGGAAGATCTTCGGTATCTACACCTTCTAAATAACCAATTTGGTAAATTATTCCCACTTGATATCTTCATGTCTAATTATTTTTGCTCCAGGAACATTACGTTTAGCAGCAAGTTCAAGTAGAGCTATTTCTCCTTCATCCATTTCGTCACCTTCAGATAGTTTACTTACCTCAAGTTCTTCTTCTACTAGATCTTTTACAATTTCTTCAATAGTTCTATTTTGAACTTTTGCCATTTCTGTAAGATACTGAGCAAATTCCCCCTCAAAATTTACATTAACATTAAGCCTTCCTTGACTTTGATCCATATTATTCACTGTAAGATATCAACTCTAAACTATAACATTTTTACATAATTTTGTCAACCCCTTTATTTGTTGAAAAAACAATTTTTCTCTTTGGCTTCATACCTGCAATTTTCAATTCAGCCTTAATACGTTGTCTTAAGCTTAGTAAATCATTTATATCTACTTCAGCATATCTTACAACATGGTCACCATATGCAATTGATACTACTCGCTCTCCGTTTTGTAGTTTCTTTATCGCTTCTTCGACTTGAATTAGATAATCTTCGTTATACATTTACTACTCGCTGATCCATTTGCTTTTCACTATTTTCTTTGATTTTTTACTTTCTGGTTTTTCACTTAAACTATTCCATTTACTCTCTGGCCATCTATCTATTCCCAGTGCTATCGATGCTGCTCTTGCATAAATCCTACAGTCTAATACTTCATTTCTTTCTCTTACCTTTTGCCACTCTTGTTTGGTATAACCTTTTACTACTTTGCTGACTAATTGCTCTGCCGTTAGCTGCTTAAAATATTCAGGTGCATACTCGGGAAAATGACAGTATCCTGCTGGAGCTTCTTCACCGTCCTTTAAAACATTAAGTAATTGAAAAAGCTCTGACTTTAATATCGATACTCCTACTGGCCAGAGCTTTATTCCTCTTTTTAGCTTTTGACCACCAACTGTTATATCTACTCTACTTGGGCTGCTAAGTGGTACTAGAGCTTTATTTACACCTTTCACTGCCATTACTCTTCCAGAGCCTTGATGACCTCTTACCCAATTGTATACTTCTTGTGTCGCATACCCAGCATCAACCGCCATCATACTTATCATGTATTCAAGACCATTTTCACCGATAAAATGATGATTTAAGAGCTCAGAGAGTTTTCCCCATACTTCTCCTCTTCCAGTATCACCTTCAAATACTCGGTATTCTATTGACCAACTTTCGCGGCTTTTTCCCCATGCTACAACTTCTACTTCTAAACGATCTTTTTGGACATCTACTCCTGCAGTAAGCACCACTTCTCTCCTAGGTACTGTGCCTACGGGAAAAAATTCTCTCCTGTTAAATAATTGCTTCCAATCTGGTACTTCTCCTTTGTCTACCCAGGTTTCTCCAAGCGTAGTATTTATCCATACTTTTAGTAATTGTTCACTTTCTTTTGCATGAAGAAAATCTTCTACTGCTTGAGTCCAGCTATACCAGCCTACTGGACTATAAAGACTTGAAAGATGAAATCCTTTTTTCTCACCTTTTACTCTATTAGTAGGTCTCCATTCTCCACGCTCAAGCATCTCTGTCTTTTGATGATTTTCTATTTTGCCGCTACATTCAGTGCAGACATAATGTGCTGTTCTTGAGTCGTTGTTTTCCCATTTAATTTGTGACCATTTTAGAACTTGATAGTAATTACAATACGGACATGGTACAAAAAAGTACTGCTTATCTGTTGCTTCAAATTCTTTCTCAATTCTGCTTATTCCATGAATCGTTGGTGTTGATACTAAAAAAATCTTTCGCCGTGCAAATGTATTAGTTCGAGCAATACTGAGCAGCACTGGATCTCCTTCACCACCTGAATCTCCTGGATAGGCGTCTATTTCATCAAGAAAGAGATATTTTACTGGCATAGATCTCAGTGCTACACTGCTATTTGCTCCGGTTATTACTACTATTCCACCTGGAAATTCCTTACTTTGTACAGTATTGCCTGAGTCTCTTGACCTTGGGTCTTTTACTTTACTCTTTAAACATGGCGTACTCTCTATTAACGGCGCAAATCTTCCTTTTGACCAACGCTTTCCCATTTCAACTGTTGGCTGCACAACTAACATTGGACCAGGAGTCTGATCTATAATATAGCCTATCCAATTGTTACCAGCTTCTGTTCCTCCAATCTGCGCTCCTTTCATGAATACTACTTTTTCTGCTGGTGAGGACGGAGAAAGTGAATCCATGATTTCTTTTAAATAAGGAGTTCTTTCTGTTCTCCATTTACCTGGCTCTGATGCTGCAGTTGGCGCTAAAACTCGATACTCATTCGCCCACTCTGACACTTTAAGTAGTGGATCTGGCTTTAAACCTTCAGAAAAAGATGTAGCATATATCATATCGCTAGCTCTTCACCATCATTAGATGATACCTCAACATCACTTAAAATAGAACTGCACTCACTTGTTTTCTCACTTTCGAGTTCAATAAACATTTTCTTTTCAAGTGCTTCTTCTATGTACTTCTGAGTTAAATTACTCATTGCTATTGCAGCTATGAGCGCAACTATTCCCACCATTACCGCAGCTATAATGTTAGGGTAAATTCCCACTATCACTATTGCACATACTGTTATAGAAACACAGACGATATTGATATATTTCTTTATTTTTTTGTCTGCTATTTTCCTTTCTTCAAAATATTTATTGCTCAATAAATGAAATGTTGGAAAGTTCTTCTGTCTTCCAAATAACACTATTTCCTTCTCTTTGCTCAGTAATTTTATTAATTTTGCGTTGTTCGTTATTATTGCATACTGAAAAACATCCGTGGCATCTGCTCCTCTCTTTAGCAACAACTTTACTACGTTAAAGTGACCATGCTTTACAGCAACATAAATTCCCGTTTTTCCACTCTCATCTACAGCATCTATTTCAACTCCTTCACCAAGAATACCGTCTATTAGGTCTTCATATCCTTTTCTGGCAGCTAAATGAAGCAAACTGTTTTTATCAGCTCCGTATCTATTACTTGCTAAAATCTTTACTATATCTAATCTATTTGCTTCTTTTGCATAACAAAATGGTGTCTTGCCATTATCATCCTTAATTAAAGGATCTATATCTTCTCGCGTTAGTAAAACTTCTATTGTTTTCAGCCTTTCAGCATAATGTAGTGGCGTTTTATTTTCATAATCTTGTAAGTTAACCCCAGCATTAGGAACATTTATTAAGCATCTTACAATATCTAAACATAAGTCCCTTTCGTCGTAATTACTACTACTTATAGCTACGTGCAAAGAAGATAATTTCATTGCATTTCTGCCGCTGCCAACTACATTAACATT
Source organism: Wolbachia endosymbiont (group B) of Hofmannophila pseudospretella (assembly GCF_964028515.1). NCBI lineage: Bacteria > Pseudomonadati > Pseudomonadota > Alphaproteobacteria > Rickettsiales > Anaplasmataceae > Wolbachia > Wolbachia endosymbiont (group B) of Hofmannophila pseudospretella. The sequence continues at coordinate 288,207 of NZ_OZ034788.1, forward strand.
CGCACCAAGATTTGAAAGTAATTTTAGAGGTTGTCCGGAAACTAGTAAATTCAAGCATATTCCCTCTTTAACATAACCCTACTCATAGCTAGGTATATGAAATTCTCAGTGGATGTTGTGAGTAAATCATACTCCTTCGATAGCCTTCTATTCCTATTAACCCAAGCAAAAGTCCTTTCTACAACCCATCTTCTTGGCTGTACTTTAAACCCTTGTTCTCTTGTTGGTAGTAGCTCAGGTGGCGTATCTTTGTGCACCCAAAATCTACATGGAGGCCTTTTAACAATTTCAATATCTATGTCATATTCTTCCTTTATGTGATTCTTTAAATTTCTTCCTTGGTATCCCATGTCAGCCCACATTTTTTTAACTTTAGTATATTTTGTTCTCATATTGTTTAATGCTATTTTAATACCATCTCTATCATTTTCGTTAGCAGCGCCTACGTAACAACCTAGTATAAAACCCTGAGTGTCTGTAATTATATGCCTTTTTCTACCCTTTACTTTTTTACTTCCATCATAGCCTTTGATCCCCCCTTTTCTGTAGTCTTTACAGATTGACTATCTACTATACAGGCACTCGGCTGCTCATTCCTTCCTATTTTTCTTCTACTATATTTTGTAATTTCATAATTCATTTTCTCAAAAATTCCCTGCTTCTTCCATTGCCTGAACTGCTCATACACAGTCTTCCATAGCGGAAAATCATTTGGTAAATACCGCCATTGACACCCTGTACGCAATACATAGAAAATTGCTTCTAATATTTCTTTTTTGCTATACTTTGGCAGCCTTCCTCCTTTCTTGTATGATACTCTGAAGTGTTTTTCTATTCTTGCCCATTCCCTTTCGCTTAGATCTGTTGGATACTTTTTTCTCATCTTTACCCCGTACTAAAATTTCAGATATTATAGCCTTTTACTTGTTTCCGGACAACCTCTTACTACTCCTAGCTTCTTGTTGTTTACTGCATAATGAATTGCTGCATGATTTCTCGCATCAAGAACATCTTTGTCCGCATTTCCTTCTCTAATTAAAATTTCTACTATTTGTTCATGCCCAGCTCCTGCCGCTAAGTGTAACGGTGTATGTAGTAAAGCATTCTGCTCATTAACATTAGTCCCTTTGTCGAGTAAAAACCTTACAGCATTTGCTTCATTCAACATCGCAGCTAAGTGAAGTAAGCTATCTTTCTCCAATCCATATTTGTGATTGATTAGTGCTTGTAATATCTCTTCTCTTGCACAATCCAGCGCACTTTTACCATTATCATCAGTGATCAGTGGATTAATATTTTTCCTATTTAGTAAGAGAGCAACCATACTAAGCTCGTTAATTTCTACTGCATAATGTAGTGGGGTTTTCCCATTTAATCCTCTAACATTTACATCCACTCCTGGTTGATTAATAAGACACTTTATTAATTCTAAACTTAAGTTAGCAGACATTATTTAAAACTTAATATTAGATAATTCTTGTAATGAGTTTGTAATCTCTTCGGTTAGCGCCATATGAATCTTTTCAGTGTCACTCAGTGATGCAAGCAGTGCTGAAACTCTATTTGGAATATTAAGCAAATTATTACGGACAACTCTTGCTACATTAAATGCATCGCGCTTTACTTCCTCTACTGCTACAAGTTCACCAATCTCAGCCTTAGCTTTCGCCTCAAGAAGTTTACCTCGTTCCATTTCATTTTTTATTCGAGTTTTTAGCAACATCGTGGAAAGGTTACTTGTATTTTCGTTTTCTGGATTTTTCCTCCTAAGTGGCTGACTTGGATCTCTTATTGCCGCTACTGCTTCATTTGCTTGTTCTCTATTTACCAAACCATTCTCCAACTCAATTATTCCTTTTTTTACTAAATAACAGACATATTGCTTTGAAACTCCTATCTCTCTTGCCCATTCCGTTTGTGTGATCTTTTCCACTTCTTTTGCCCCTTTATTGCTGTTTTTCTTCTTGAATTTGTGCAAAAGTTTTGCCAGTACCAGAAAGAATTGCTTCCCTACCTGTGTATACTTGCCAACGTTTTATCGTTACATCTACAAATTTTGAATCTAGCTCTATTGTTCTGCAAATTCTTCCTGTTCTCTCACATGCAATCAGTGTGCTGCCAGAACCGCTAAATGGATCAAGTACAGTATCCCCAGGTCTGCTGCTATTAACTATTGCTTTCTCCATTAGCTCTACTGGCTTCATTGTTGGGTGCAGTGAGTTATGTATTGGCTTATCATAAAACCATAGATCACTTTGATTTCTACCGCCATGCCACTCACGTTTATTGCCGCTTTTCCACCCATAGAGCATTGATTCGTATTGTCTTTGATAATCAGATCTTCCTAGTGTAAAATGATTCTTTGCCCAAATGATGAATGTTGACCAACGACCACCTGCTTCTTCAAATACTTTTTGTAACGTCGAAAATTCTGATGATGATGTACAGATATAAATTGCACCTTTGGTGTATGCTAAAATATGAGTGCAAATATCATAGAGAAAAAGTTCGTACCTTTCACCTTGATTATCGTTTAATATCTTTTTGTCTTGACTGCTACCGTAATCAACGTTATATGGAGGATCACATACGGTAATATCTGCCATTTTATCGTCTAATACCGCTTTATATGATTCAACTACAGAGCTATCACCACAATAGATTCGATGATCACCTAAAATCCATAGATCACCTGGCTTTGTTATTTTTACCCTTTTTTCATCACCAACCAAGTCAGAAAAATCTTCTTTTTCACTATCTAAATCATCAAGGAAATGTTGAACTTTTTCTAATTCAAATCCAGTCATTTTAAGATCAAACTGCAAATCTTCTAATTCTTGAATTTCCACCTTCAAAAGATCATCATCCCACTTTGCCCAATTAGCTGATTGATTTGCCAGTAATCGAAAAGCTTTGGTTTGTGGTTCATTTAAATTATCACTTAAGACCACTGGAATACTCTCCATACCAAGTTTTCTTGCTGCTTTAAGTCTTAAATGACCATCAACCACAGTACCATCACTTTTTGCAACTATTGGAATACGAAAGCCGAATTCCCTGATTGAAGCACACATTCTGTTGACTACATCATCATTTTTACGAGGATTACGCTTATATTCGACGAGGTTTTCAACAGGATAGTAGTGGATTGCTAAATTCATATCTTAATAATTAAAAAGTTAATATTCAAAATATCTCTGACGCTAAAGAAGGCCTGAAGTCTGACCCACCAAACCCGCCATTATGGCCGAAAGGACCCACTTTTTATGGATTTTTCATCTTATTAATATCTTTACTGAAATCCATAACATAGAACATTAATGCTAAAGCATCAGATTCATTATCATCTTTAGGCAAAACCCCTTTTTCCTTTACAGCTTCAATAACTTCACTCTTACTTGCATTACCTTTGCCTGTTATAAAGCGTTTTATAGTTTTAACATTAACACCTTGGTAGGGAATATTGTTCTCTTCACACCAAGCAGACAGCACTGCAAGAAAACCACCATAGCAATGAGCTGCATCAGTTCCTAGATGTCTTCTTACTTCCTCAAAATACACTGCAGTGAACTCATGTTTCAAAGAATTAAGCCAATTGTGAAAACTTAAAAAACACATTCCACCTCCACTGAAACGGCTACCATGAAAGCTTTTGCTTCCACTTTCAATTACTCCATCTGTTAGAATTGCCCAGCCCGTTTGTTTGCCGAGATCTAGTGTTAAGATTGACGTACAAAAACTCCTTTGTGTAATTAAAGTTCAATGCCCTGTATAATATATATGTACGATGACTCGCAAATTCGTCCGCAATTTTGAAAAAAAATTAAAAAAAATTTCATATCCTGCCATTTGAGTTTTTTTCATCTTTACTTATCTTAATAACTATTTTACATAACTTATATTACGCCAATATTTATATTATTATATTATCATATATTATATTTTACCTGTATTTAAATATATATATAATATATATAAGACTTCAGTAATCCGTAAACCCTCTTTACTGGCCGATTTTAGCCACTTAACTTTAGAAACGGCTTTTAGGAATAGAACATAAAAAAGACAATATTATCAATAACTTAACGATTACTGCTTTCTGAAATACTAATTAGTAACTCAGAAATTAGGTACGAAATTGGTAGTTTTTTACCTATGAAAAAGTAGCTTCAGTAGTGTATCAAAACGTTTAAATCTTATTTTAATTTTTAAAGATTTTATTCTTTTAGATAAAAAAATTATTACTACTTTTTTATAATAAATTAGTCATACAAAGTCTTGGTAAAAATCTCTATTCATGAAACTTTTGGAGTTTTTATGAAGAATTCTTATCAAGGAATCGATTCTACAATTGTTAAACATGTGAGATTTCAAGCTTCGCGCCTTAAATCCAAAAGCTGTTTTATTAACGAAAGTCTCGAAGATATAGAACAAGAGCTTTTTTGTCAGGTTTGGCAATATCTTAACCGGCACGATGAGAAAAGAAGTAGTTTTAGTACTTTCGTTGCTAGATTAGCTAATTATTGTGCTCGCAATATGTTACGCAATCAGTTATGTCTAAAACGTAATATAACTTTTGATGATATAAACGACGATATTCCAGATCATAGGAACTCGGAAATCGAAGCGATAATTCGCACTGATATAAATAATATAATTTCAACTTTGTCTGAAAAAGATAGTAATTTATGTCAATTACTTAAGGTATTTACTATTACTGAAGTTTCTGTAATAACCAAAATACCAAAGACAACTATCTATCGCACACTAGAACGAATACGCAATAAATTCTCAGTTTTAGAGAAGTTATAAGCTCTCGATTATATTTGCTCAAAAATTTTTTTTTGCAAATTGCGGACGAATTGCCTAGGTCATCGTACATATATATTTAGGTACTGGGAGAAAAATGAAAATAATGAACAGCAATGAACGGCTAAAAGTTCAAACAGGTATAAAAATGGTCATCTTTGGTCCTTATGGTATAGGTAAAACTAGTCTCTTAAAGACCATAAATGAACCAACACTTTGTCTTGATTTTGAGGCAGGTTTACTTGCTGTTCAAGATTGGCAAGGGGATTCTGTAAGTATTCGTACTTGGAATGAGGCAAGAGATATTGCATGTCTCATAGGTGGTCCTAATCCTGCGTTAAAATCTGACTCAGCGTATAGCCAAAGACACTATGAGCATGTATCCAGTAAATACAAAGAGCTTTCTTCAGAGTTTCTCAAGTATCGATGTGTTTTTATCGATAGTATTACAGTAGCCTCTCGTTTATGTCTATTATGGGCAAAAATGCAACCTGAAGCTTTTTCTGAAAGATCAGGAAAACAAGATATGAGAGCTGCTTACGGGTTACTTGCTCAAGAGATGATGGCTTGGCTCAATCAGTTTCAACATATTCCAAATAAAGACATCATTACAGTTGGAACTCTTGGACAATACCTCGATGATTTCAATCGCTCGACTTGGCTACCTCAATGTGAAGGAGCTAAAACTGCAAGTGAAATTCCTGGGATAGTTGACGAAGTAATTAGTATGGTTGGAATCAAGAAAGATGATGGTACAGAGGTTCGTTCATTTGTCTGTCAGACGATTAATTCTTGGGGATATCCTGCTAAAGATCGAAGTGGTTGCCTTAATATGGTTGAAGAACCGCATCTAGGAAAACTTCTTACAAAAATTAAAACTAAAGCTTTTGCAATTCAACCTGTCACGCCCAACATATAGGAGGTTATTATATGCTACAAAACTTTTTAACTATTGGTCAAAAAATTCCTTTTTTCAGTGTGAAAGAATACTTGGACGATCGATCGCCAACACCAGAGGATATAATCTCACCAAGAATTTTAACAAAAAGAGGCTTATTGGTACTGGGTGGCCCACCTAAAATCGGCAAAAGCGACTTTTTGATTTCATGGCTCGTTCATATGGCTGCAGGTGTTTCTTTTCTTGGTATGGCTTCAAATAGACCTTTAAAAATTTTCTACATGCAAACTGAAATTGAATATGAATATATGAAAGAACGTTTGCAACAACTTGATAATGAACTTTTGAATGTAGCTGCTAACAACTTAATCATTACGCCAAAAGTGCACTTATCATTTAATCATGATGAAATAAGTGAAATTAAGGAGATTGTAAATGAACGCTTTAAACCTGATGTTTTGGCCATAGATCCATTACGTAACATCTTTAGCAGTGAATATGGGAATGAAAATGATAATAGTGCTTGCTGTTCTTTCTGCAAAAGACTCTTGAGAAGCTACGCAGTGCTGTCAATCCAGATGCTTGTATTGTACTCACTCATCATACAAAAAAATTATCGAAAAAGATGCTCGAAGAAGATCCATTTCAAGGCCTAAGTGGTGCTGGATCTTTACGTGGATTTTACAGTACTGGTATGGTGATGTTTGCTCATGATGAAGAAAGTAGTGTACGCCAGATAGTATTTGAGCTTCGTAATGGTGAACGCGTGCAAAATAAACTTGTCGATAAGATAAATGGTCATTGGCAGCTAATGGAATAGCTAACTTTCACTTTAAAGTCAACTTATAGGAGAGCGTATGCTACAAGATTTTTTAACTGATTTTAATAATGCAAAACTGCAGAGCAGTTTAATACCGAAAGGTACAATAGTCAAGGTAAAAATGGCAATAAAGCCTGGAGGTTATGAAAATTGGTTCACTAAAAACTACACTACTGGCAGCATCTATTTAAACACTGAATTTACTGTCACTGAAGGTCCATATGCAAAACGCAAGATTTTTCAGATTATAGGTATCAAAAATGGCAAAGCAGAAGGTGAAGAAGACATCTGGGGAGAATCTGGACGTTCTATGCTGCGTAGTATTTTGGAATCATCCAGAAATATTCATGCAAATGACACTTCAGAGAAAGCAGTTACCGCTAGAAGAATAAACTCTATAGCTGATTTCAACGATTTAGAGTTTACAGCAAAAGTAGGCGTTGAAACTAATAATACATACGGAGATAGAAATAGGATTACTACAGTTATTACTCCAGAATTACAAAAAAGTTTTCAAGATGATTGGTTGCCATTTTGAAGTATGACGAAGGAAAGTTGTGGGCTGCTGTTATTACTAGAGCTATTCAGGATGCAGCAGGAAAAAACCCTAAACTTAAAAAAGAGGCTTGTCAATGGATTCGCTCACGATCTTTTGAAACTGTTTGTGAGCTGGCTAATCTTGACTTTAAACGTCTAAAAAATATGTTGAACAAATTTGGAATAAACAAGGAGAATTTTATGGATTTTTCATCTAAAAATGCTTTAAAAATAAAATCATTATTAATTAATAATATCAAAGATTGTTTATCTTATACCAAAATCCATTACTGACCGAACAAATAAGAAACATTACAAACTCGTTTAATAGTAGTACTGGAAATATTGACAATAAAATTACACAAAACATCTTCAAGTAAACCTATGGTATCGTAGATACTATTGCGTAAAGTATTGTATTTGATATATTGCCACAACCTTTCAACAGGATTCAGTTCCGGTGAATAAGGAGGCAAGTATATGATGGTAATGTTTTCCTGAATTTTCAAACTTTTTGATCTATGCCAACTTGCACAATCCATTACAAGAAAGGCTTCTTTCGTGCCTAAATCTTTCGACATCTGCTCCAGAAATATATTCATACAATCAGTGTTTACATATGGAGCAAGTAGGCTAATTTTCTTACCACTTCTTGGATTTACCGCACTGTAGATATAGAAATTTTGTCTACCAATTTTCATTTTAACCTGTGTTCTGACCCCTTTTTTAAACCATCCGTGTCCGATTTTTGAATGAGTTCCAAATCGTGATTCATCAAAAAAATACCTCCTTTTCAGGGTGGGAATTGACTATTTTATTGAAGTATTTTTTAAACTCTTCTTGCTTGTTTTTATCTTGTTTATGGTGAATTGGCCTCGGTGTTATGTAAGAAAACTTCATCCTTTGTATCTCACGGTGCACTGTTGATTTGCTAATGTTTAGGCCAAATTCCTCTGAGATTTTTATTTGCACTTCCTTAATAGTAATATTTGGATTTCTTTCTACCCATATTTCAATTTGCTCACGTTGATTTTTGTTTAATTTGCTTTTTCTTCGCCGCTGAGACGGGGAAAATAATCTTTCTACTCTACCAAATTTTAGATGCTTTATCCATTCAGTCAAAGCAGTCCTTGAAATTTTACATATTCTTGCCACAGCGCTTATACTACTTTCTTTTCCTGCTATCACCGCTTGTAACTTTTTTGAAACATATGCGTTATTTCTGACCTTTTTTAACATTTCTTTCGCCAAATTTACAACTTTTTCGTCTAATAGTTTTGACCTTAATGCCATTTATACCTCTCTATTTTATCTACTTTAGTATCACTTCTTTCCCATTATTGTCTATCTGTTCTTTATATAGTGGGAATTGGTATTATTTGTTACCTGAAGGCAAATCTTACCAAAATAAATTCTATATTGGCAGTAGAAATGGAAATAAGATAATAGTTGAAATGGAAGGAGAAAATGCAGGAAATTGGTACAACCTGATCGAAGAAAAGAAAGGAAATATAATAGACCTTTGGACTTTAGTTAAAGGTAATATAGATTCTGCTGAAACATGGTTGAACGGTAAAGATGAAAGAAGTTCCATATTACAAGAAAAACAAAACGAAGAAAAAGCATTTTCTGTAAACCATTACTTAAACGATAAATCACCAATGCCAAAAGATATAATAGGCCCAAGAATTTTGACACCAGGTGGTCTTTTGGTCATAGGTGGTACTCCAAAGATTGGCAAAAGTCATTTTCTTCTTTCTCTATTAGTACATCTGGCAGCAGGAAGATCATTTCTTGGCATGAAGCCTACAAGACCGCTAAAAATATTCTATCTACAAAACGAAATGGAATATGATTACATTAGAGAACGTATACAACAACTCAACAAACTTCCTCATTTAGCAACAGAAAACTTAATTGTGACGAACAAGATGAATTTGACCTTAAATGAAGAAGGTATAGAAAAAATAAAAAATATGGTAGAGGAAAAGTTTGATTTAGTTGTGATTGATTCTCCTTATAATTCCGTTAACTATGGTCTGCAGCATGCAATAGAAAAACTACGTTCCAAGATTAATCCTATGGCTGGAATAATCATCACAAATCACACCAAAAAAGTACCTACCTCTATATTGGAAAAGAATCCATTTCAAGCTCTCGTTGGTGCTAACGCTTTAAGAAGTTTTTATACATCTGGAATAGTAATATTTCAACCCAATAAACGTACAAATATCTTACAAGTAGTATATGAACTTAGAAACGGTAGATCTATACCAACAAAATTCATCAATAAGATTAATGGATGTTGGAAAACTGCTAACGTTATAGCTAGAACATAAAAATTCTTCAGGTAGGTATGGATATTTATTGTTCACAAAGAAATGGACATTATAAATTATTAGGGAAGAAAGAACAATTAAGAACTCAACTCCTATCAAATATAAGGTCATGTCTTTCTTATTTACTGCCAAGAGGAACTTTTCGTGGTGATAAGTTCTATGTAGGTGATCTACAAGGCAATAAAGGACAAAGTATGATAGTGGAGTTAACTGGCAGTAAAGCCGGATTATGGCATGATTTTTCTACCGAAGAAGGAGGAGATATTTTTGATCTTTGGGCTGCTGTTACTGGAAAAAATCAATTTACTGATACGATAGAAGATATTGCTAAGTGGATTGGTTATTCGGAAAAAAATAACACTCTGGGGCAACCAACGGCATCATGGAACTATTACGATGAAAGTGATCAAGTGATTGTTACAGTTTATCGTTATAACACTGATTCAGGAAAAAGATATCTTCCTTTTGATGTAAAAAGGTCTAGTTTTACTCTACCAGAGACCAGGCCTTTATATAATATTCCAGGTATCGTGAAATCTGATAAGGTGATTTTAGTTGAAGGTGAAAAGTGTGCAGATGCTCTGATAGAGCAAGGTATGACTGCCACAACTGCAATGTTAGGAGCAAATGCACCAATAGAAAAAACAGACTGGTCACCACTTAAGGGCAAGCATGTTATTATTTGGCCAGACAATGATGAACCAGGTAAACAATATGCTGAGAAAGTTGTGAAAAAGCTTACTTTTCTTGGTGTTTTATCACTTACTCTTCTTGAAATACCGGAGAATAAACCAAAGGGATGGGATTCAGCTGATGGTATAGAAGAAAAGATGAATATTCCTGAATTCATTGAAAATAACTCGAAAAAAATCATCGTTAAGCAATTGCTTAATATTCAAGAATGGAGCGTAGAACGTTTTATAGGTCCAGTACCGGAGCAAAAGTTTCTTGTTGAAGGGTTATTTCCTTTAGGAGTGACATCTATTCTAGCTGCAATGGGAGATACTGGTAAAGGTATGCTTCTGCTTGATTTAGCACTGAAAGTTGCGAGTAGAAAAGATCAGCCATGTGGTTTTGGTCCTTTAGTTACTGAACATGGATCTGTTGTAATATTCTCTGCAGAAGATGATATGAGTGAAATACATCGTCGTTTAGAGCGTCTTGACTCACAATGCGAGAGATTAAAATATAAGGATAGGCTCTTTATTGTACCATTACCAAATGTTAGTGGATCACTTACAATCATAAAGAGTGTTTCAGGTAAAGTTATAGAGACTTCTCCTGAATTTGAATTGATAACAAAACAACTTAATAAAATAAAAAACTTAAAATTAATCGTATTTGATCCACTTGCATCATTTGTGCACGCTGATTTAAATACTGACCCAGCCGTAGGCGATTATTTGATGTCTTTATTATCTGATTTAGCAGGTAGCACTGGAGCATCAATAATTACTGCTCATCATATGAGAAAGCCAAAAAGTGAAAAACCTATATCGACTGTTGAGCAAGCACGTGATGCCATTAGAGGTACATCTGCTCTTGTTAATGGTGTTAGGTGTTCATACGCTTTTTGGTCTGTGGAAGATACAGCTAAACCGACAATTTTTAAATCAATAGGAGAATCTGTAAGACAGAACGCATTATTTTATGGAGCAATTGTTAAAGCAAACGGTTTGGCTGATCGCACTTTACGCACTTATTTAAGAAATGAAGAAACAGGATTGTTAGAGGACATAACTGAAAGATTAAGAATAAAAAATATGAACGAAAAAGATTCAAAGCAGCATCTTATAACTGCAATTACACGAGCAGCAATTTCTGGACATCCATTTACCCATACAGGAAGTACAGGAGTGTATAAACAGCGGCATAGACTACCTGAGGAGTTTCACAGTATAGGAAGAGATAGAATGGAGCGTATAGTTCAAGAGCTGTTACAAGCACGGAAGTTGGTTAAGGGAATGGCTACTGGTTCAAAAGAAGATAAATGGCTTGACATTCCTAGCGGACCATTTGCTCGCGGTGTTGGAAAGTTTAGCTGTGGAGCTGAGCTATTCTCCTAAAAAATTTTTCTGATATAAAAAAATATTTTGATTTTTGCGGACGAATTTTGAAGTCATCGTACATATATAATATATGAGGCTTAATTAAAAATGTCAATTCTCACACAGTCAGGAAGAGCAGCAATAGCAGCCAGCATAAAAAAGCAATCTATCCATCTTGCTTGGGGAACAGGTGATTCAAGTTGGAAAAGTAGCCATAAAGTAGAAAAAACTTTCGTTAAGGGTGAAATAAAATTTGATCATCAACCTATTAAAGATGTGAAGGTTGTTACAGGGCAAACAACTTATCAGCCAAGTATTGACTATACAGTTAATGGCAGTACTGATGTAATAAAACGTACGGAAAATAGCTCTATTCCAGTAAGTGATAAAGTTACTGTAGAGTATAGTGAAAGCACACCACCAGAGCTGATAACTTCTGAAAAACTGCTCAATGAACTTGGCAGACGTACTGCAGACGAAGTGCTATTCTGCACAGGTGATGAAAACGGTGAACTTATAACTCCATCTGGAAGGTTTAGGCCCTCAAATGTACCAACTAATAATCTCTATCTCAAATTTACTTTCGATTTCACGGATGCAGCAAATCAAGTAATCAGAGAGCTAGGGGTTATGGTTGGTACTAAAATAAAAGAAGAATTACCTGAAGGACAGAGATATTTTGAACCTCAAGATATAGAAGAACATGGGATTTTATTGATTTTGGAACATACCGTACCACTTATCAGAACTGCTGCAACTCGGGAAACTTTTTCATTTGTTGTAACTTTTTGAATTTTTCTAGCATTAAATGACTTTAAACGCCTATTATAACCGCTTTAATCCTGACAAAGAATACGAAAAAGCTTGTTTCTAGCAGGAAGAGGTCTACAGTCTGCAGAACTAAACGAGACTCAGGAGTATGCTCTCTCTAAGATTAAAGGCATAGGCGATGCAATATTTCGTGATGGTGATGTTATAACAGGAAGCAATTGTATTATAGATAGAGAAACTGGTAAAGTTACACTTGAGGGAGGAAAAATCTATCTGCGCGGTGCAGTTAGAAAAGTTGAAAAAGAAGAATTTGTTATTCCACTGAGTACCACAGTTCGCATAGGTGTTTATTATGTAGAATCTACGATTACAGAACTTGAGGATGAAAACCTTCGTGATCCTGCTATTGGTACAAGAAATTATCAGGAAGTAGGAGCTGCAAGGCTTAAAGTTTCCACCATTTGGGGTTATCAAGCAGAAGGTCTTTCTCCACGTTTTTCTGAAGGAGAGTTTTATCCAATCTATAACATTGAAAATGGAGTATTAATAGAACATTCACCACCTCCACAAGCAAACATAGTAACTACTGCTCTTGCTCGTTATGACAAAGAAGCAAATGGTTCCTACGTCGTAAATGGTCTTGAAGTAATGTTCCTGCAAAAGGAAGAGGGAGAAGGAGGAAAAAAAATATTTGTAATTAATGAGGGAAAAGCTCATGTTGATGGCTATGAGATTGAGTTACCTCACAGTATTCGCATTTCTTTTGATGAAGATCCAGATATAAAATCAGTTGAATCAGAACCACATACTTTTCAGCCAAATAGCCAAAGAGTAATGGAACTGAAGGTTAATGATTTTCCAATAAGTGAAATTAAAAAAGTAGATATAACTGTTCAGAAAACCATTACTGTTACTCATGGTTCATACTCTGGAGCTATTGATCCGATACCTGACTCTGCAGTACTTGAGATTATTCAAGTTAAACAAGGCAATGTTATTTATGAAAATAGTATAGATTACAAATTAAACGCAGGAAACGTTGATTGGTCATTACCAGGTAAAGAACCAGCTCCTGGAAGTAGTTATCAAATAACTTACCGCTGTCGTACTCATGTAAGCCCTGAAGATATAAGTGAACAGGGATGCAAAGTAAAAGGAGCAGTTGATAATAGCTTGGTTTTGATAGATTATACCTGGAAAATGCCCCGCTTTGATTTAATTACTATCGATAGCAAAGGGGTGGTAAGGAGAATAAAAGGAATTTCTCACCCTTGGCGACCATCGATGCCTAAAGCTCCTTCTGAACAGCTTTTGCTCTGCTACATTCATCAGACGTGGAAAAAAGGCGAAGGGGTAAAAATAGTGAATAATGCTATTCATGCTGTACCGATGAATGAGCTTGAAGCAATGAAAAAAGGAATAAATGATCTTTATGCGCTGGTTGCAGAGGAACGTCTACGCAATGATGCAAATTCAAGAGAACCTACCACCAAAAAAGGAGTATTTGTTGATTCATTCTTTGATGATGATATGCGCGATCAAGGAATTTTGCAGTCTGCAGCAATAGTAAATAAGGAACTAATTTTACCAATAGATGTAACGATTGCTGATATTGATGGAGGAGAAAAAACTTATTTGTTGCCATATGAACTTGAACCGGTACTGGAGCAGCTTTTACAGACCAAAGGAGAAAAGATCAATCCATATCAAGCTTTTGATCCAGTTCCGGCACAAATTACTCTAAATAAAAATATAGACCACTGGACGGAGGTTACCACGAATTGGAAAAGTCCAGTAACTAGAGTATTTAATGTTAAAGAAACAACAGAGCTGCTGTCAAGTACCTCATACGAAACTGAATTTATGCGAGAAGCAACTCAAAATTTTGAGATTGAAGGTTTTGCAACTGGTGAAAAGCTTAAGGAATTAAAGTTTGATGGAATTTTTATTCAACCTCAAGCATAGAAAATATTTGAAAGAAAAACATGATCGCAACATTTATTGCTGATAACAGAGGAAAAATAAAAGGAAGATTTACTGTACCAAGAAACATTCCTGCTGGGACTAAGTTAGTGCAGTTCTTCGGTGATAAAGGCAGTTATGGAAAAGCAACTTATACTGGTAAAAAAACAATTACCATAGAAGAAAGAAGAAGAGTTATCGTAGCAAGAAGAGTTGATCCTTTAGCCCAAACATTTACTTTAAATGAGAGTAGGCACATAGGAGGTGTGGAGCTATGGTTCACAAATAGCGGCAAAAAACGTGTTGCTGTGCAGATTAGAGAAACAGCAGTGGGAATGCCCTCGCAGACTGTCATTGCTGAAAGCTATATTGAGCCAAAAGATATAAAGATAGATGGCACGGCAACACGTATTACTTGGTCACCAGTGTTTTGCCATGCAGGAGAGGAGTATGCAATAGTTTTACTTACCGATGATTCAGAGACAACAGTCAAAATAGCAGAACTTGGCAAATATGATGCAGTAAATAGCCGTTGGGTAACGAGTCAGCCATATCAAGTAGGAGTATTACTCTCATCTAGCAACGCAAGTACTTGGACTCCACATCAGAACTTAGATTTAACGTTTCGGCTTTTGGCTGCAAAATTTAGCGAAGTTTCTCACATTATTGATCTTGGCAAGGTTACTGCAAATAACGTATCAGATTTAATTGTTTTGACGAACGTCGAAAAAGTAGCATTTGATACCAATGTAGAATTTATTTTAACAGATGAAGAAGGAAAAGAAAATTTTTTGTCTGATAATTTGCCGCTCGCACTGCGTGAAAGAATAAATGGGGAATTAACGGTAAAAGCAAGCCTAAAAGGAGGGCGAGAAAAAAGTCCAGTTCTTTATCCTGGGTTACAGTTAGTTATGGGTAATCTTTCAGAGTTTGGAGATTATGTTACAAGAAGCATTACAGCAGGAGCTAACACTAAGATTACCATAACATATGATGCGCTGATACCTGGCACTGCAGATGTTAAAGCATATGTGCAAAAAAATGTGGATTGGCAATTAGTAAATTTAACATCAGGAAAACCAATTGGAGAAAATTGGGTAGAGAGAACTCATGTGCTGACAAACTTTAATGGCAATGAGACAAGGATAAAATTAGTTTTAAGTGGAACGGTTGTCTATCGGCCAAAGGTAAAAAACTTGCGGATTGTTATAACGTAAAAAAATGCCAAATAATGAAACGAGGCGCGGATATCCTTTACCACATCCAGAGAATATTGCTGTGCAAGATGTGGTACGTATTCGCAAAGCGGTAGAAAAAATAGATGAAGATATGAGTGAGAGGGAAAGTAAACACAACGATCTTCAAAAAGCATTTGAACGACTGAATTTTGAGAATTTTTTGAATTTTTGGAGTAATAACAGATGACTATCGCCAAAGAAGTAGTTTATGCATTGCATCAGAGACTGAAAGATCTATCTGTAAATGCTACCCCTGATCAACTCGCATATCTCGCAAAATCTCTAGAGTCTATTGCTGGGCAAAGTACAGTACTTGATATTGTACAGATGACTGACATAAAATTAAAAGAACTTCTTGACAGTAGCACAAGTCATTTAAATAAATTAGATAGTAGTAAAAACAATGCATTAGCAGCAATCTCTGAATTAGAAGGAAAGTCATTAAAGAAAATAGATGAAAAAGGAATTACAAATTTATCACTACTTGATAGCAGAAAAGATTCACATGTTGCCACCATCAATAATGCCGGAGATCTAAATAGCATAAGAAACACATTAAATAGCCTTAAAGCCATAAGCGATATACCAACTGGTTCATCAGTTATGAAAGAAATAAAAACTAGAGAAGACCAATTAAAAATCCTTACAACTAAATTTAACTCGATTAATGATGTGCCAAATGGGTCATCAATTATAAAAGAGATAAGAAAGCGCAATATGGTTGAACCTGAATCATTACCTTTTCTGTTTGGCATTCTTAATCGATATAATGACTATGGTTGGTCTGATGATAATGGCTATTTCAAAACAGAATTAGGGCAGTGGTATAAAGATACAGCAAAAACCGACTATATGCTGCAGCTCCTTGCAGGTAGTAATACTTATGATTGTACGTATTCTAGTTTTTATCATCCACCACAGTTGTACTTCTTACAAGGAAGTAACGGTAAATTTCTGTACAGAAAAGCATTTTTACGTCGTAGTCACAGCTCAGATCAATACAGTTACCCATATGCACTACTTGGAGTAATATTTGTAAAAAACACTACAAACAGCGATAAAACACGAACGCTTCATTTTAGTGGTTCATCACGTTGGAGTTCAGGATATGAAGGAGCAGGGTTATTCGTAGGAACACCTAGTCACGTTAATACTAATAAATCGGCAATCTCAGGAATAACTTGGACAAATATTTACAACTACTCAACTAATTCTGCAGTATTTAGTAGTTCAAATAATATTACTGTGCCAGCAAATAAGACAGTAGCAATTTTATTTTACGCATCGCCATATTTTTACACATCTGATTATCACCATTACAGTTGGTTTATGAGGTGGAGTATTTATAACTTTCGGAGCAATTTTTTAACTACAGGGCTTGAGATAGATGTAGAGAGAACGCTAAGGGCTTGGCAATGTCCAGGATTATCTAACACGCATGAGATTTGGAGGTAACAAACAATGTCTATCTACATTAGATTTGAAAATGATAAACAAGTAGAAACAACAATACTTGAAAGCAAGCCAAAAGGTAAAAATTGGTATGAAGCGCCAAAAGATTTTGATTGGCAAAAAAGCTATTGTTTAACAGAAGGAGGAGAAATTGCTCAGCGGAATCAAGAAGATATTGAATTGGAGTTATTGCAAAATGCGAAATTTTCTGCACTTTCTAATCTTCGTGCTTATTATGATAACTATACTAACCAATACACAGGACATTCTCACCAGAAGTCTAAGTCGTATGCGATACAAGCGAAAGCCGCAAAAAGCATTCTAGCAGCACCAGAATCTATAGATGAAAAGGATAAAGAAATTATAGAACCTTTAGCAAAAGTCCGTGGTATTACAGTTATCGAAATGGCAAGGATAATCGAGGAAAAAGTGAAAAAAGCAGTAAAAGCGATAGTGAAATGCGAGGAGTTGGAAGACATGGCGAAGAGGAAAATTGAAGAAGCTAAAAGTGAAGTAGAGCTACAGGCTTTGCTCAATGATTTTAAACAAAGAATGCAAAAAAAATGACAGAGCAATTTTTACATGGTGTAAATGTTATTGAGGTAACCTCAGGGGCCAAGGTAGTACGCACAGCTAAATCATCAGTGATAGGTGTAATTGGTACTGCACCTGAAGCAGATGGGCAAAAATTTCCACTGAATAAGCCAGTACTGATAGCAGGAAGCTTAAAAGAAGCGGTAAAACTTGGCAAAAAGGGGACTCTTTTTTCAGCAGTAAATGGAGTATTTTCCCAAATTGGTGCAACAGTAGTAGTTATTCGAGTTGAAGAAAGTGATCCAAAATTAAAAGAAGAAGAGACGCTGAAGAATATAATTGGCGGTGTTGATGAGGAAACCGGAGAATATCAGGGAATTGAGGCATTTCTCAGCAGTGAAAGCATAGTTCATGTTGCGCCAAGAATATTAATTGCACCTCAGTTTACTCACCAACTACCAGAAGATGGCAAAAATCCAGTGGTTGCAGCATTAATTCCTATAGCAGAAAAGCTGAGAAGCATAATAGTAGCAGATGGACCAAATACTAATGATGAAGAAGCAATAAAATGGAGAAAAAGTGTAGGCAGCTCAAGAGTTTACGTGGTTGACCCATGGATTAAGTTATTTATTGAAGGAAAAGAAGAAATCTTGCCATCGAGTCCATTTGTAGCTGGTTTAATAGCTAAGATAGACAGCGAGCAAGGCTTCTGGCACTCACCTTCAAATAAAGAAATAAACGGTATTGTTGGAACAAGCAGGCCTATTGATTTTACTCTCGGTAATACAAATTGCAGAGCAAACCACTTAAATGAAAATGAAGTAACAACGATAATTCATCAAAATGGCTATAGGCTTTGGGGAAATAGAACATGTTCAAATGACTCAAAATGGGCTTTTTTGTCAGTGAGAAGGACTGCAGATTTAATTAATGATAGTTTACTTCGAGCTCATCTCTGGGCAGTTGATCGAAATATCACCAAAACTTATATAGATGATGTAATTGAGGGGGTGAATTCTTATCTTGCAAGTTTAAAAGCACAAGGAGCAATTATTAGCGGAAAATGTTATACAACACCAGAGCTCAATACACCGGCAAATATTGCAAGCGGGAAAGTATATTTTGATTTCGAATTTACACCACCATATCCGGCTGAGCAAATAATATTCAGGTCTCATCTTGTAAATAATAGTATAATAAGTTAGGAGCAAGTAAAGTGTTACCGAAAATACTGAGAAATTTTAACGTATTTGTTGATGGTCGTGGTTATGCAGGGAAAATTGATGAAATAACCTTGCCGAAGCTTACCATAAAAACTGAAGAATACAGAGCTGGTGGTATGGATATTCCAGTAAATATTGATATGGGCATGGAAAAGCTTGAAGCAGATTTCACTTTTGCTGAATACGATACAGAGCTCTTTCGGCTATTTGGGTTGATAAATGGAAATTCAGTAGCTTTGATGCTCCGTGGTGGAATGCAAGGTAGTGGAAGTAATGATATTGAAGCAGTAATAATCAATTTAAGAGGCATTTTTAAAGAATTTGATTTTGGTAACTGGAAACCTGCTGAAAAAGCAACGCTGAAGTGTACTGTAGCTGCTCATTACTATAAACTTACCATAGGTGGCAATGAGCTGATAGAGATCGATGCTGAAAATATGATAAGAAAGATAAATGGCGTTGATCAAATGGCCTTGCTGCAAACGGTTTTAGGAATATGAAAACTTATTTGAAATTTTATTTTTTAAGGAGAAGCATATTAAAATAACTTTAAAAGTGTAAAAATATTTTATTTTTTAGGAGAATTTTATGAAAACTATAACACTAAACAACCCAATTACAGTTGATGGAATTTCTGTCTCAGAACTTACCGTTAGACGTCCAAAAGTTAGGGATTATCTTGCCATAGATCGTCTAAATGGTAGTGATTTAAGTAAAGAAGTCACTCTGACAGCGAACTTAACATCAGTGGCAAAAGAATCAATTGAGGAGTTAGATATTGCTGATTATGTTAAAGTACAAGAGGTGCTCAAGGATTTTTTTTCACCAGTTATTCAAAGAACTTGAGGTCAGAAGTATTAATGTTCAGCTCTGTTGTAGGAGGCGGAGTTGAACAAATACTTGATATGGAGATTAGTGAATTTATTTTATGGAGCAAATTAGCTAGGGAGTTCAAATGTCAGTATTATCGATAAAAATAGGTGCAGTACTTGATGGCAGTTTTAATACTGTAATAAAGGGCAGTAGTAGTCAACTTACTCATCTTGGTGAGAACATAAGAAAGCTTGACTCATCTTTAAAATCAGTATCAAAATTTAAGCAGTTGGGTAGTGATGTTTTGACTAGCAGGAGGTCGTGGAAGGGCTTTGAAGATCAAGTAAAATCTTTAGCTAAACAAATGAAAGCAATAAAGAAACCGAGCAAAACTTTAAAAGCTGAATTTGATAAAGCTAAGTTTTCTGCAACAAAAGCAAAAGAAGCATATTTGAAAAAGAGAGATGCTTTGCATTCATTTAATGAAGAAGTAAGGAAAAGTGGAAGAAATATTAAGTCATTAGTAAGTGATCAATATAAACTTGGTTCTTCTATTGAAGTGCTAAAAGGTAAGTATGGTAAGCTTGGGTCTGCAATACGTAGTCACCAAAGTTTTTTAGCAAGCAAAGCACATTTTAAGTCACAAATTATAGAGACTATTGGGCTAGGGCTAACGCTTGCAGCTCCAGTTAAAGTTGCGATTGACTTTGAAAGTGCTATGGCTGATGTTACAAAAGTGGTAGATTTTAAAAAAGGAACGGATGAAGCAACTAAATTTGCAAAGAAGTTAAAAGAGATGTCACGCACTATACCATTATCAGCCGCAGAACTGGCACAAATAGCTGCAAGTGGTGGTCAACTTGGTATCAAGAAAGAAGATCTTTTTATGTTTACAGAAACAGTGGCAAAAATGTCTACAGCATTTGATATGTCTGCAGAGCAAGCAGGTGATTCTATAGCTAAACTCTCTAACGTTTATGGCATTGATGTTAGTAAAATGGAACATGTTGGTAATGTGATCAACCACTTATCAGATAACACTGCTGCTAAAGCAAGAGATATGGCTGAAACTCTAGCAATAGTTGGTGGTACTGCAAAGCAGTTTGGTTTGGATATCGAGAAAACAAGTAGTTTAGCAAATGCTTTCATTAGCTTAGGTAAAACACCTGAAAAAGCTGCAACTGCTATAAATGCTCTACTTAGTAAACTTCAGACTGCTGAAGAACAAGGAGGGGATTTTAAAGCAGCATTAGAGCAAATGGGAATAACTGCAGAAGAAATAGTACAAAGAATAAGCGAAAACGGCGAAGAAGCATTACTCTATTTTTTTCAAACTCTAAAGAAAATGGATAACCAGGAACGTTCTACAATCCTTATGAAACTTTTCGGTCAGGAATATCAAGATGATATTGCATTATTAGCTGGAAGTTTTAATAAGTATGAGGATGCAATAAAGTTATTGGCTAATACAGAAAAGTACAAGAGCTCTCTACAAGAAGAATTCAAAAATCGTGCAGACACTACAGCTAATAAATTACGACTTCTTCGAAATGCAATAGCTGAAGTTGGTATGAACCTGGGCTCAGTGATGTTGCCTACTTTAAAATCTATAGCTGAATTTTTACAAGAAAAAACTAGATATATAGCAGAGTTTGCAGAAAAATATCCAACTTTAACCACGGCGATCATGGGTACTGTAGCATCCTTGATAAGTTTAAAAATTGTAGCAGTAGGACTAGGATACGGATTTACATTGCTAGGAAGTACGATTTTTAGTCTGAAAGCAAACCTACTTGGAGTATTTTCATTTTTATCAGCTACAGTTTTTCCTGCAGTAGTAACAGGACTAAGAGCAATAACACTCGTTAACCCTATAGGACTTTTAGTTGCTGGACTTGTTACTGGTGCAGCTCTTGTTATAGCTAACTGGCAAAAGGTGAAAGACTTTTTCTCTAGCTTGTGGAAATCACTCATTGAACCTATAGGAAAAGCTTTTTCATGGATAGGGGAAAGTGTATTTGGAAAAGTATTGGAAAATAGCCCACTGAAAGAATTTGAAAAAAGAAAAACTGAAATAAAAGCAGTCCATACTCCCATAAAGAGTAATATTCTCAACAGTGGAAATCCTGTGCTAGGTAACAGTATAATTAAAGAATTTTCAAAGAGAAATAAAAATAGCTTCAGAGTCAAAAGCCTTATTGAGGAGACAGAGAGCGATAAGATATTTGCAAGGAGTAAGTTTGAAAATAAAGAACAAAATAAAACTCAGAACATCACTAATAATTACACTATCAGCATTAAAGCAGAACCTAACCAAGATGTTCGTAGTCTTGCAGATGAAGTAATAAAAAGGATAAGAGAAAAGTCACGTGATGTTTTATTTGATACGGTAGAGACATTTTATTGATGCTATCTTGTATCTTGAAAAAAGCATCTAATGTTTTAAGCTTAAGCATTAGGTGGAGAAGGGAAGAACTCTGGATGTTATCTTAGATATAAAATCTGTCCAAGAGAAAAGAGTTCCCTTCTCAAAAGTAGAGGTTGGACGGTATCTTAGAAAGACCTAAATGGTTCTAATTCTGTATGCACAAGGTTAGCCTTACTTTTCATTTTAAATGGTAACGTATGGAGTTATAAATGATCAACAACTTTTTAGGTATAGACATATCAAAAGATCGCTTTGATGTTTTTCTTTCTTTCACAAGTAAAAAAGGGAAACGCGAAACTAAGAAAAGGAATTTTAAAAGCGATGATTCTGGGTTTCAAGGTCTACTTGATTTTTTACAAAAACATAATGTGGAGCAAGTAACAATCTGTATGGAAGCTACAGGTTGTTATAGTGAAGCTTTGGCTGAATTTCTACACAATGCTGGATATTTTGTTAGTGTAGTAAATCCTTATTGCATAAAATCTTATGCAAGGAGTAAGCTTGTGCGACAAAAGAATGATCAGAGCGATGCAGAGATTATAGCAGATTATTGTCAAAGACAGGAACCTACACGTTGGACACCACCGTCTTCTGAAAAGAAAAAATTAAAACATCTTTATCGTTGTTCAGCTGCGTTAAAAAATGAATTAACATTAGTAAATAATCATTTAGAAAATAAAGAGAGACTGCCTGAAAAAGTTGTAAATGTTTGGGAAAATCTTTCAGTGAACATAGAGCAATCAATAGAAACAATAAAAAACTCCATACATGAACTATTAAAACAACACAAAGAATTGTTGGAAGATTTTCAGCTACTATTAACTGTTCAAGGCATAGGAAAGGAATCAGCAGTAGCTATTTTAGCTGAAATTTCTGATATAAAAGTTTTTATAAATGCCAGGCAATTGGCATCATATGCTGGAACTATACCACGGAATATAACATCAGGTTCATCTGTATATGCCAAGCCCAGATTAAGTAAATCAGGTTCACAAACATTACGTAAGGCAATGTATTTTCCTGCTATAGTATCTAAAAAGCATAATCCTATTATTATGACTTTTTGTAAGAGGTTAAAAGAGAAAGGCAAGCATAACATGGCCATTGTAGGAGCTGCAATGCGCAAGTTACTCCATATAGTTTTTGGTGTTTTAAGTTCAAGGAAGGCTTTTGATCCAGATCATATCAAGAATTATAAGGCTAGAAGATTAGCTGAAGTTTAAAGTCAAAAAGTGCTCCATCACATCTTATGTGAAATAGTACCTTACACAAATTTATTTAATGTTGCTGGTTAGTGTGTATGTTGATAAGTAAATTGATTTTACATATACACAACAGCAGAAATTTACTTATCAACATATACACTAACTATAATCTGTGTACTGCTACACAGATTGTGAATTGGAAGTATTTTTTTTGGTTTTATGATGCAATTTAGGAAATTTTTATGTTGACTAACAAGACGGTATCTCTTGGTCCGTATAAGTTTGCTCCCACAAGTTTAAAGTATAGCAAAGAAAATCGTTGGAGCACGATTGAGTGTATTGAAAATATGCCACTATTACAAAATATCGGTCAAGGTGTAGAAAATATAGATTTAGAAGGAATGATTTATCTGCATAATCTCAACGGGCTAAATCAATTAAAGAGTGTGAAAGAAGCTGAAAAACCACATATTTTAGTAGATAGTTTAGGTAATATTTTAGGACAATTCGTAATTACTAGGTTAGAAGAAAAGCAGATGTATTTTTTACCTAATGGACTACCAAGAAAAGTTGAATTTAGTTTGAGTTTAAAAAGCTATAGATGACTGTATACTATGTGAGTAAAGAAAATGAGATGTTAGATCTGATTTGCTGGAAACATTACGGATTTACTGATGGAGTAGTGGAATTAGTACTAGCAGAGAACTTAGGTTTGGCAGAATACGGAAGCTTTTTGCCTGCAGGATTAAGGATAAAGCTTCCTACTATTAAGAAAATAGTACAAAAGTCAAAATTAAAGGTCTGGGAATAAATGCAGCCAGATTTTATAATAGATAAATGTGAATCAATTAAAGATAGAGTTATATCATTGCACCTTACAGATGAATCAGGAATAATAGATGATGTAGTTGAAGTGTGTGTTGATTACAGGGATGAAGACATAGATATTCCGAATGAATTGAACATAGCACTAGGTTATAAGGAATTTGGAATCTTTCCAATGGGTATATATACAGTCAACGAAGTGACTATACAGGGTCCACCTAAGACTCTACTAATCAAAGCTCATGCAACAAATTTAAGAATATCTTTGAAGGCAAAAGTATCAAAAGAATGGCGCCAAATTACCATAGAAAACTTAGTAAAAGAAATAGCCCAAAAACATGGATATGGATACAAAGTCGCTAAGGAATTTAAGAATGTATTGATACCCCACATTAATCAGGCAGATGAAAGTGATATAAGTCTGTTAACAAAGATCGCAACAGAGCGTGAAGCAATGGCAAAATTAGCTGGTGGGTATATATTGTTTATTTCAAAGAATATGGCAAAATCAGCCACAGGAAAAGCTTTAGGAACAACGACTATTAGACCTCAAGATACAATTAACTGGAAAGTACATTTTACCGTACGTGATAAGTATAATTCAGTAGTGGCAAAGTGGCATAGCTATGAAAAGGGCGAAACTATTAAAGAAACAGTTGGTAGTAGCGAGCCAAGTTATATTATGCTGGAACTTTACTCTAATGCAGAGTCAGCGCTGAGTGCAGCAAATGCCAAGTTGAAACAATTGAAGCGTAACAATGAAGCTTTAGATATAACTATGCCTGGTAATCCTCAAATTTTTGCAGAAGCTAAACTTAATCTTATAGACTTTAACCAAGCGGTAGATGGTGAATGGATAGTTAATAGAGCGGAGCATACTTTAAATAGCTCAGGTTACCTTACTATGTTGTCAGCATCTTTGAGTAAGTAATGTTAATAAAAAATGAGTAAATGATCTATTTAATATTAAAAAGATGTTGAATATGGATAAATTGGGTCAAGATACAAAAAACAAGCTGCATTTTTGGTGGCTTATAACATTAATAGTATGTATTATTGCTACCTATTCCTACATGAAGGCAAAGGCTGCAGATAATTATAAAACGATATTACGCATTGCTTCTCAAAATTGTAACTTAGAGACTGTAAAATTCTTAGTAGAAAATCTATTAGATATTAATGTGCAGATCCCTAAATTAACAGCACTACATTATGCTGCAGAAGAGGGATGTGCAGAGGTTGTAAAATTCCTAGTAGAAAAAGGAGTTGATATAAATGCTACGAAATATGAAAGATGGACACCTTTACATGCAGCTACATATGAAGGCAAATTGGAGATAATTAGATTTTTATTAGACAAAGGTTCAGACCCTACCATTAGAGATACAGATGGAAAAACACCAAGGAAAATTGCTGTATTAAGATCACGGCATAATAAGGACAAACCTTATGATGAAATCATTAAGCTACTTGCAGAAGCAGAGGACCGATACGAATCAACAAAAAGTAATCACTAAAGCTGTAAGTTTTCTATAATCTGCATATAAATTTCCAAAACTATCCATAACAAGTTAATATTTTCACATGAAAAAGCAAAAAATCCCAATAGCGGTAATAATAACAATAGTTCTACAGACTGTAGGATTCATATGGTGGTTGGCAAAACTTGACTTACGTGTACACATCCATGATAAATTTATAGAAAAAAACCAAGGACTAATCGAAATAGTCTATCGACTTGAAGAGAGAGTGAAAAACCTCACTGAAGAAGTCAACGAACTTGAAGCTATTCACAAACACAAATAAATTTTACAGTGACAAAGTACATTTTATCTGTAGATGGAGGTGGCATTAGAGGGATAATACCTGCCATTATTCTAGCAGAAATTGAATCTAGGACAAAAAAGCCAATTTCCCAGATTTTTGATTTAATGGCAGGAACCTCAACCGGTGGGATTATTGTTGCTGGACTTTGTAAAAGCAATAAACTTCAATACTCTGCCAATGATTTGGTTGAACTTTACCAAGAGTATGGAGCATATATCTTTCAATCATCATTTTGGAGAAAATCAATTGCTTCTTGGCTGAGTGGTTCTCAGTACTCATATAGAAATATGGAATTTATTCTCAACAAATACTTTGGTGAAAGTACTATGGCCGATGTTGCGAGTAATCTACTACTCACCAGTTATGACATTCAGAATAGTTGTGAATTTTTCTTCAAAAGTTGGAAAGAAAAAAACATTAAGTTGAAAGATGCACTCAGAGCTACAACAGCTGCTCCAACGTACTTCACACCAAAACGTCTGAAAATTAGCCAAACAGAGAGAGTATTGATAGATGGTGGAGTGTTTGCAAATAATCCAGCGGCTTGTGCATATGCAAGTGGTAAG
Source organism: Wolbachia endosymbiont (group B) of Hofmannophila pseudospretella (assembly GCF_964028515.1). Taxonomy (NCBI): domain Bacteria; kingdom Pseudomonadati; phylum Pseudomonadota; class Alphaproteobacteria; order Rickettsiales; family Anaplasmataceae; genus Wolbachia; species Wolbachia endosymbiont (group B) of Hofmannophila pseudospretella. The sequence goes on from NZ_OZ034788.1 coordinate 314,502, forward strand.
AGGTTATTTCCAAATGATGAGATTATACTGCTATCAATAGGCACTGGTGGAACAGATAGAAGTATAAAGTATGCTAACTCAAGGAAATTTGGCAAAATAGGGTGGATCAAGCCACTACTGAATGTGATGTTTGCCTCTGGATTGGATTGCGTTGATTATCAACTAGAACAAGTAATAGACGATAAATATATAAGAATACAATCGCAATTGAAAGTAGCATCGACTGAGATGGACAATATTACACTCAAAAATATCAAATCTCTTCAGCAAGAGGCAAATGCAATGATAGAGGACAACCAGAAATTAATAGATAAACTTTGCGATTTCATATCTTAATTTATACCAAGCAAAATTCAACTGAGCCAAAAAAGTTGGTTAGCAAATTCTGCTGGTTAAATCATTAACTAACTTTACTTATATCTTAAACATATTCAATTTTCACACTCACCCAACTCATCAGCAGTTAGGCCACTTGCTCGCACAATAATATCAATAGCAACACCTTCCTTAACTAGATCTTTTGCAATCTTGATTTTCTCTGCTTTTTTAACCTTTTCTTTACCAGTTTGCATTCCTTCAGATAAAGATCTGGCTACCGTATCCAGTAATTCTTGATCCTCAATTTTTTCGCATTTACCTATAAACCCAAAAACTGGCTCATTTTCATATTCTGTTAGTCCAAGAGCTTTAATGTTAACTGATAATGTCTTTGCTATCTTATATAATATTTCAATTGGAATATCTGTATATCCTCGTTCATAGTCGTGTATTTCTTTAGGTGTTGAACCGATTTTATTTGCCAAGTCCTCCTGAGTGTATTCCCGTATTAATCTCTCCTCTTTTATCCTTTTCCCCACTTTGTAGAGTATAGAATCAGTACAAATTTCTTTCTCTATATCATCATACTCATAAGTAGATAAGCGAGTCACTTGGGAAATAATATCAACTGAAACTCCTTCTTTCACTAGATTCTTTGCTACTTCTATTTTCGCTTCTTCTTGGCTAATTTTCTCGCTAATATATACAAACCTTACTAATGGATACAGCTTCTTGCGTAATTCCTGATCCTTAATTTCTCTATGTATTTTTGTTAGATAGACTATTTCTTTATCCTCATCTTCATACCAACTGTTTTCTCTTAGTACTGTTGGTTCTGGAAGTAGATCTATAACATTAACTGACAATGCTCCTGCTATTATATACGATTCTTTGATTGTAATAGCCTTGCACCCTAGTTCAAAGTTATGTATTTCCTTATATGTTAAACCAATTTTGCTTGCTAATTTTGCCTGAGTATACCCTTGTACTATCCTACAACCTTCTATTTTTTTCCCTAGCTCGTAGCTCAATATGCTCTGAATTATCATAGATAAATCCTCTAAAAGCTGTTTTTCCTACAGAAGCAAACATATATTCTATCACAAAAAAATCCACTATTGGCTAAGTTTTTATGAAATCACAAAAATTTCTCAATCATATAATTTGATAAGCCTGTCGTTTGCAAGATAATATCAACAGAAATTCCTTCTTTCACTAAATTCCTTGCAACTTCAATCTTCTTTTCCTTTCTGACCTTTTCTCTATAAACATGTATACCTTCAAATAAAGACTTGATTAGCATATCGCGTAATTCCCGACTCTCAATCTTTTTGTATTCTTCTATCAAATTTGATAGCTTTTCTTCCACTTCTTCATCTGATTCGGGAAGTAGATCTATGATACTGATTGATAATACCTTTGCTATTTCATCTAACATTTCAAGTGAAACAGCAGCTCTCCCTTGTTCATATTCGTATATTCCTTGATTTGTTATGCCAACTTTATTCGCTAAATCTTTTTGTGTATATCCTCGTATTAATCTCCACTCTTTTATCCTTTGCCCTACTTTGTATGGAACCGAAATTTTGTTCTCCTCATACTCACCAATAGATAGGTTAGTTGTTCGAGAGATAACATGAGCAGAAACTCCTACTTTCATCAAACCCCTTGCTACTTCTATTTTTACCGCTTTTCTGCTTCTTTCCTCGCTCAAACGAATAAATTTGGTTAATAAATAAAATACCTCGCTTAATTCTTCATCCTTATACCCCTTTACTAAATTTAATATTTCTTCATCTTCAAAATATCTTTTTTCATTTGGTAGTGTCTCTCCACAAACTAGACCTTTAACATTCACTGATAATGCTTCTGCTATGGCATATAACTTCTTAATTGGAATTTTACGACTCCCTTTTTCATATTGCAGTATTGCCCAATACTTTACACCAACCTTCTCCGCTAAATCCTTTTGAGTATACCCTCTCTCTAACCTCCAACTTTTCACTTTTTGCCCTACTTCACAGTCTAGACTTTTTTCCATACAAAGAACCATACATATAATATCTTCTACTATAGCTCAAAGGCTCCAGATATAACGGCAAGAAAAAACCTCTGGAACCTTAAAGTTGCCTGTAGACGCATTAAAGTTCTCTAAAGGTTTCTTTACTACCTTCACGTATTCTATTTACCCACGGAGACAATACTTCATTATTGCTAACCTCTTTTATAGCATACTTTTCACTCCATATGCCACATCTAGTGAAATTACCTTTCTCTACTGCTTCTTGAAGTTTCACTCCTCCAAAAAGGCAGTTTTTTCCTATTTCTTCGCCTCTTTTTTGTAACTCAGCCCACATTTCTTTGTTTTCTACTCTCACTTGTACTTGATCATATTTTTTTACATCGTGGTACAATATAATATTTAGCTGACCAATGCTTGTAGGAAATTCTAATATAATAGAGCTTTCATCTGACATATCGATATAGTTTCTTATACCTCCCTTCTCACTTTTAACCTCAACTGCATCATTGCCAATTTTTAAAATATTACTTCCTAAATCTCTCAGTATTTTGGCAACCTCTACTTTACTGTCCTCAGAAAATTCTATATATAATGTTGCATTGTCTATCTCGATATCTATTAATTCTCCTTCTTGAAGAGCACTTTCGCCAGCTTTCTCTAGTTCTTCTAGTCTCTCATCTATCTGTGGCTGAACTTCTGGCTGTAGCTCATTATAGATTTCACCTATCAATTTATTCTCCAATAAAGTATCATGAAACTCTGCACCGCTTAGCATTAATTTACGTATTAGCTTTTTACGATCAACCTTATCAAATTTATGAAAATGTGTACCTAATACTACATACTCTGCAAAACTCCATTCTCCGTCATCACATGCATTTATTCTTGCTCCTGTTGATTTTGTTTTCGCGAACTTCTCTACCAGGGAAAGGTGCTATTTCTTCAGGCTTTTTAGCCTTATTAATTTTGCTTATACCAATTCCCACTATATAAAGAACAGATAGACAATAATGGGAAAGAAGTGATACTAAAGTAGATAAAATAGAGAGGTATAAATGGCATTAAGGTCAAAACTATTAGACGAAAAAGTTGTAAATTTGGCGAAAGAAATGTTAAAAAAGGTCAGAAATAACGCATATGTTTCAAAAAAGTTACAAGCGGTGATAGCAGGAAAAGAAAGTAGTATAAGCGCTGTGGCAAGAATATGTAAAATTTCAAGGACTGCTTTGACTGAATGGATAAAGCATCTAAAATTTGGTAGAGTAGAAAGATTATTTTCCCCGTCTCAGCGGCGAAGAAAAAGCAAATTAAACAAAAATCAACGTGAGCAAATTGAAATATGGGTAGAAAGAAATCCAAATATTACTATTAAGGAAGTGCAAATAAAAATCTCAGAGGAATTTGGCCTAAACATTAGCAAATCAACAGTGCACCGTGAGATACAAAGGATGAAGTTTTCTTACATAACACCGAGGCCAATTCACCATAAACAAGATAAAAACAAGCAAGAAGAGTTTAAAAAATACTTCAATAAAATAGTCAATTCCCACCCTGAAAAGGAGGTATTTTTTTGATGAATCACGATTTGGAACTCATTCAAAAATCGGACACGGATGGTTTAAAAAAGGGGTCAGAACACAGGTTAAAATGAAAATTGGTAGACAAAATTTCTATATCTACAGTGCGGTAAATCCAAGAAGTGGTAAGAAAATTAGCCTACTTGCTCCATATGTAAACACTGATTGTATGAATATATTTCTGGAGCAGATGTCGAAAGATTTAGGCACGAAAGAAGCCTTTCTTGTAATGGATTGTGCAAGTTGGCATAGATCAAAAAGTTTGAAAATTCAGGAAAACATTACCATCATATACTTGCCTCCTTATTCACCGGAACTGAATCCTGTTGAAAGGTTGTGGCAATATATCAAATACAATACTTTACGCAATAGTATCTACGATACCATAGGTTTACTTGAAGATGTTTTGTGTAATTTTATTGTCAATATTTCCAGTACTACTATTAAACGAGTTTGTAATGTTTCTTATTTGTTCGGTCAGTAATGGATTTTGGTATTACAACCCCGTTTTTACCCAACAAGTTCTCACAAAGGTAGGTACTTTTGTGATTTTTTGGAAAGTAAATAAATGAATTTTCGTTAATGCTAAAGAAGGTATGTTTCTGTATTAATTAGGCTACAGTGAACTAAAGTGGTTAGTAATAACTTTATATGAATATACAAGGTATATGGTAAGTAACAAGCTATATCTTATTAGACATAGAGATCATGCTATTAAACGACATATCAAAGTAAATGGGAATAGATCTCCATATGATGGGGATTGGCCATACTGAGGAAACCGTTAAGCAAATTACCAGATCACGAGTAATAAAATTACTGAAGTTACAGCAAGGTAAATGTAATTATTGTTATCTTTGGCTTAGGTTTAACACATGTACATCATCAAGACCGCAATAGACGCACAATAATATGAAAAATCTATCCTTGCTTCATAAGCACTGCCACGATCAATTACATGGAAGTATGCATGACAAGTCACCTTACCAAGAAAAAGTAGAGAGGAAGTTAAGACGTTTTTGTCATGAAAATGATGCATCAAATTGTTCAGGGATGCAATAGTTAATAGTAGAATGACGTCGTTGTTTATTATAAAAAATTTCAATGTATTCAAATATGGCAGTTCTAGCTTGTTGAGCAGAGTGTTGTGAAGGATCAATAAGTAGCTCTCTTTTGAGTGAGCTTTTCTGCAGGTGAGTTATCATAACAACAACCCTTATGACTCATGCTAGAGATAATATTTTTCCTATTTAATAAGAATTGGTAATTTTTAGAAGTATATTGTGACCCTTGATCACTATGAAACAGTAGATCTTCGGTGGATTTTCGTTTATTAACAGCCATAAATAAAGGATCTATAATTAATTGTTTATCCATTGAACTACTCATTGACCAACCAACTACCATACGTGAATATAAGTCAATTATTGACTGCCAAATATATCCAGCCTTCTTTGGTTTTTATATAAGTAATATCAGTTACCCATACCTTATTGGGCTGGTCCGTAGTAAAATTTTGATCCAGGATATTTGGAGCTATAATCCTACTATCTGTTTGCTGTTTTTTAGTTTTGAATCTTCTTCTAAGCTTAGCTTGAATGCCATTTTTTTGCATTACATCTTGCGCTGTTTTGATGTTATAATTTTTGCCTAAAGCTTTTAGTTCAGCATGGATTTTAGGAGCTCCGCACCTGCATTGTGATGCTTGATATATTTTTTGAATATCTGCTAGAAGCTCCTCTCTTGCTAATTCTTTATTGCTTTTCTCCTGAGCAACCCATTTATAATAACCACAAGCAGATACATTTAAAACCCTACATAACTCCTGTATTTTATAGCTGCTTCTATGCTCTTTTATAAAAGAATATTTTACTCCTTTTGGCTGGCAAAATATCCCAGAGCTTTTTTTTAAATGTCTCTTTCCCTAGTTATTCTTGCTAACTCTTTCTTTAAGTAAAACCTTTCTTTGTCATAAGGAGCTAACTTTCCTTTGCCTGGAAATGCATCTACTCCAGACATTTTTTCATTATATTTTCTTACCCATCTGCTTAATAAATCTCCATTCATACCTAAATCTCTTGCTATTTTTGCTGACGGTTGACCTGTTTCTCTTACTAGTTTTATTGCTTCCAATTTAAACTCTATTGTATATTCCCTTCTGTTTCCCATACTACACCTCTTTGAAAAAACGTTCTATTTTAATTCAAAAACGTCTTAACTTCCTCTCTACTTTTTCTGGGTAAGGTCACTTAGCAATTTATTTAAAGAAGAAGGTAATCAACCAAAATTGCATGCAGTAGCAAAAGAAACAGGTGATCAACCAAAACTAAAAGATAGAACAACTCAGATTGTAAAATTTAGTAGTATTGCAACGTACGCATCAGTTATAGTAGCAGCTTTAGCATCAAAGTTGTTTCCAACTCCCGTATGTACTTTAGATCCTGCTTCTGGATTATCTGAGCAGCAGGCACATCTAGGCCAAGCTGATGGTAATTCTACTGTAAATTTACCATCTGCTCACCATGTACCTACTCCACAGACTATGTTGAAAAGTAAAGTTGATGAGTCTCACGAAATGTTAAATTCTTCTTTTAAGAGTGCTAAAAATAATTTCGGTGCATCTCAATCATTTCTTCCAAAGTAGATAACGGTATAGATACATCAAAACGTCAAGGCACTTTTTTTGACTCTGTTGAATTAAAAAGGCTAACTACAGAACGGCCAACTCAGTCTAGTCTTGTAACGGCTTACTAAGGATTTTTTAAATATCGATCCTCAAAAAAATCGGCGTAGGTTTAGGCAGTGTAATGCCTAAACTTACACATGCGTTGCACAGAGATTTTAAATCACGTTGTTCTTTTGGAATTTGCAATTGATCTAGTATCGTTTCTGCTGATCTGGGAACAATTGGCTGCAATAAAATACCAATTATTCTAATGTATTCGAGTAGTTTGTAAATTACTAAATTCATGTGCTCTCTGTCAGTTTTGCTTAACATCCAAGGTGCACTTTTATCTATGTAAGCGTTGGCTTTGGAAGAAATATTGATAATCAGAAGTATAATCTGGTTAAATTCATACTTTGATAGATGATCCATTACTTGATCAATTATGGCTTTGCAATCTGGTAGACTCTTATCATCTTTAAGCAAATTGCGATCGACCACTGGTACAACTCCAAAACATTGCTTGTGCAGAAATGAAATTGTTCTTTGCACTAAATTGCCTATATTGTTTGCCAGCTCTGAGTTTATGCGGCTGATCATGTTCTTCTTACTGAAATTACCATCTTGACCGAAACTTGCTTCCCGAAGGAGAAAATAGCGTAGTTGATCAACACCAAACTCTTCTGCAAGATCAATTGGATCTATAACGTTACCAAGGGATTTGGATATTTTTTCCCCCTCGTTTAGCCACCAACCATGAACTGCAATTTGCTTTGGCAGTGGTAAATCTGCTGCAAGAAGAATAGCTGGCCAGTATACAGCGTGAAAACGCAATATGTCTTTACCGATCACATGAACGTTGAAGGAGTTTGTCCAAAACTTCTTATATTCCTCATCTTCTATATTAGGAAAGCCTATTGATGTGAGATAGTTAGTGAGCGCATCTATCCAAACATAAATTACGTGCTTGTCATTCCCTGGTACTTTTATTCCCCGATTAAAACTAGTACGAGAAATCGAAAGGTCAGTCAGTCCTGATTTTACAAACGATACCACTTCATTTTTTCTGCTCTCAGGAAAGATAAAATTCGGCTGATTTTCATATAACTCCAGCAATTTGTTTTGCCAATTTGACAAGCGAAAAAAGTAGCTCTCTTCTTTTATCCACTGAACTTCAGCACCTGTTGGCGCTCTGCCATCTATCAACTCTGATTCCTGATAAAACGCTTCATCACGAACTGAATACCAACCTGAGTAAGAATCCAGATATATTTGCCCTCTCTCTTCAAGCCTATTCCATAGAGCTATAACTGCTTTTTCATGACGTTCTTCTGTAGTGCGAATAAAATCATCATAATCAAGGTTCATTAGCTCAGCCAATTTTCTGAATGTAACACTTATTTCATCTGTAAATTCTTTTGGCTCTATTCCCTTTACCTTAGCCGCTTTTTCAATTTTCTGTCCATGTTCATCCGTACCAGTAGTAAATTTGACGTTCTTTTCAGCTAGTTTCATAAATCTAGCTGCAACATCACAGATAAGGGAAGTATATGCGTGGCCGATGTGTGGCTTGTCGTTTACGTAATATATTGGCGTAGTGACGTAAAAGCTCTCAAATTGCTCCATTTTGTACTGTTTAAAGCTTTATCGTATCTGCACTAGTAATAAAAATCAATATATATCCTATCATACAAGCAATCTGAAAATCCATTATACCGCTGCGTTTTGCAGCGGTATCCTGTAAGTAATTTACGCTTGAGGGTAAGCAGTTTGCTGTCCATAACCTCACAACTGTACGAACATTCGTCTGTGAAAGTAGTGTGTTAAATACTATAGCAGATTTTGCCTCAAACACACAGATGTCATCCCAGTGCCCAGACACTGGGATCCAGAAAAATTAATTGTAAACAAATGACTATACAACATTTTCAATAAAATCACAAAAAAGCTGGA